>CACZXQ010000001.1 GCA_902785115.1 Oscillospiraceae bacterium
GAAGTTCGTCCACAACAATGTCTGGGTATGCTTTCGTATCCGGATTGCAGGAATGTAGAATAAACTTTTTGTTTTTCGGATCGAAGCCGAGCTTTTTCAAATTGTTTTTCCCATCAAAGAGCGCGATAACAAGATCGCCCTCATTTGCGGTTTCCTGTCTTTTCACAAACACATAATCTCCGGGGAAGATGCCCGCGCCGATCATGCTTTCACCCTTGGCGATCAGAGCAAAGTAATCTCCCTTTTCCACCAGTGTCTCCGGCATGCGGATGTACTCGATAAAGCGCTGCTCCTCTTCCTGCCCGGACCCGCAGGCAACGGTTCCGAGCACCTGCAGCGCATGAATCGGCGCGGCATCCTCCATCATTTTCGTGCGCGCGGTGCGGCGGCCGGAGTAATCCAGCGATCCGTCTTCGCGCATCGAAATGAGATAACGATGTACGGTCGAAAGCGGAATGCCAGTGCCTTCAACGATATCTCTCACAGACGGAACCTCGTCATGCTCGCAAAAATGCTTGTCGATATACTCCGCGATGATTTCCTTTTTTGATGGATCGATCCGTCGCATAAGGCCTCCTACTAAATTCCTCATGCGCCGCATGAGGAATTTTTCGCATCCGTTCCGGTTGCCCCGCCAGGGGCGAGGAACGGGCGTTTTAATAGATTTTTAATTTGGAAGCGAAGCTTTCAAATTAAAAACACAAGATGTTTCGGTAATGAGAATATACCACGCGAAACATCTCGTGTCAATATTGTTTTGAAAATATTTGTTTCTTTTTGTGAGAGCATTTTCTGCTTTTTTTCCACTCTCTTTTCCAGCCAATTGTCGCACGAGCCCACTTTATCCGATCAGCACAGATAGCGCAGGCATAACCGCTGACTCCCAAAGGAGGCTGATTGGCATGATCAGTATCATGGCTGGAAGCATATCTGCAATCGGAAACATTTTAACCTTGATCATTCGGAAACCGGTCGCCAGCATCAATATCCCTCCGCAGGCTTTGAAATCGGCAATCATACCGGGCGTTGTGTGTGTGGAATGATGACTTCGCCCAACGCAAAGAGAATCGCGAAGAAAACAAATTGGGGAACGGCAACCACCGAAACCACCGCACCAAGCGTACAGGCAAAAATCAATGCTGTGAAGAGATCGAGGATAGACTTGGCAAAGAGCACACTGTTATCACCGCTCATACCGGCCACCATAGAGCCATAGATCCCCGTACCGCTGGCGCAGAACAACACGATTACAGTGAGCAGCGTCGCGTCAAACTCTTCTCTGGAGATCCCGGAGGAATCCGCCTTGATAAACCGGCTGACAAGCCACTGCATAACACCGCCAGCTCTGTTGATCCGTTCACCCAGTCGGACAGCAAGCCCGATACCCGTCCCGATAATGACAGAAAACACCACGGCGGGCATGTTCTGCATCAGAACGATTGTGCTGATGCCCATGGCCATGGAGCAGCAGCCGAAAATCATGTTGATCTTCTCTTTGAAAGAATCTGTTAATCTGTTTCCAAGCGCAGCGCCGAGCAGGCCGCCGATGGCAACCGAAAGCGCATTGACGATAACTCCGATTGGCATTTTTATATTCCTTCTCTTGCATTTGGTTAGAAAAGACTATATCTGTTTTCTCAGATAACTGGATTCGTTATCCTTTGCAAAGACTGTCGATCCACTCGAAAAGGTCAGGCACATCGAAGTCGCCGCCGTGCTTTTCTCCCCAGGTCAGGGCATAATCCACATCAAGGCCGAGTTTTTTCAGCGTCAGGGCAAGGATAGCCGGTGTAGCAAAGCCGATATCCCGGTCGTCTGTTCCCTGGCGGAAGCGCCAGTGCTGTGTCAGCTTACCGCGATCTTTCATGTAATTCAGGGGATTCATCATGCGGATCACATCTGCGGACGCCATGAGCGGCTCTGCATGTTCACTTCGTTCAAAGCTGAACGCGGTAAAGTGCGCGTTGTCATGTCTCTCATCGCCGAAGAGATTGTTTTCGAAATTCAGCATGGTTACATCGTCAAAAGGCGGTGCTTCTTTCATGCGTGTAATACCTTTCATGTAAGCGGCGAAATCGACCGAGATCACACGGTCGCCTTCGACCTGGATTCCCGGCAGCGTGACGTCTTCTCCGCGTTCGAGCGCGCCCTGCGCGGATGCTGTCAGAAGCCCCAAAATATAGTCCTTAAAGCTGCCGTCTCCGTTTTCGTCAAGCGTCAACACATCACCATTGGGGCCAATCAAGCCGAGACTGTTGAGGTAGGTGGGAAAAAGAGACGCCAATTCGTTTGATAGCGAGACCCGCTTTTCCGTCATGATGCCGTCGACAGCAGAAAACTGAGGTCTCCCTCCTTCTCCCATCTTCATGTGCATGCGGTGAAAATCCGGCAGTCCCGCAAACTGCCATTCATAGGCAAGATCGGCGTGCTCCAGATCGGTCACCGGGCAATAGCAGGATGCGGCAAACACCTCCGCTTTAGCCTCGGCGGCACCAAGAGCTTTCAGGTAGGGCTCGTAGTCTGCGGCGTTGTCATAGAAGCCGAGCAAGGCAGAGAGACCGCCACCCGCGCTGGTTCCGTTGGAAATGATATGGTTGATGTCACCAGGAATGACGTCGGCATTATACCAAAGATAGCGCAGTGCAGCTTTCAAATCGACAATGCCCGCCTGCCCTTTGCCGTAAAAGAATCCATCCTCCGCCTGGTTTGTGCGGCCGCGAGCACCGGGCGTGGCGACCACATAGCCGTAAATCAGCGCATAAAAGGTGGTACTGGTGTGCCCAAACATCTCGTGCTCCGGTGTTCTCGGCTCGCTGGGAAAGAAGCCGCCTACGTTATTTCCGAAGAGGATCGGCGCTGTCTGCAGCGTATACCCGTTAATCTCCTCTCCCTGATAATAACGCTCCGGAACATAGATGTTGATGCTCTGGAGGGTGGCGTCGATGGGTCTTTCCACATAGATTAGTTTTTCAAATGCGCGATAGGTAACGGCTTTCCCGCCGTCCTCCATGGTGCGGACCTCGTACTTGTCAGGATCGAATCGCAGGCTCATATTCCTGCCCCCCTTTTATATGATTCACATAGTCCCGTCAGAAATCGTTTTGGAGTGTGACTTCTGACCATTCAGGCGATGAATCCATTCAGCATCAGCTGAAGTATCTCCGATAAAGCGACAGCGTCATCGGACTCAGATCTGCTCTGACGCTGATTTTCTGGTGCTGGATTGTTTTCGTTATTCTATCTTTTATGCTTGCAAACTGAGGCGAATCTTGCATTCCGTAGAGAATATGAAGTTTTGTCAGAGATTCGATATCGTCGGTAATCGTTTGAAGATCCTGGTCTCGATTCGTGGTCTTTCTCCCCTTCTCTTGTGGTTCGGCGTACACGCACGTATGCGTTATGTCCATAACAACACGCTGTACCCGATGTTAATTTGACTGACTGGCTGCAGGTCGACGCGTCCGAAAGTCGATCGGCGGAAGCTTGTACATCAGTTCCCCTGATTCCGGCTCCCGGCTGAATTTCTTCAAATAAGCCCAGGCGATACTCACAAATATGGGATAGATTCCATGCGGCAGGCCCCAAACACTGCAAAACCGAGCCATCGCACAATTATCCTTGGTCAAATAATCACCGGTATATACAAAGTGCTCCGGCTCTCCGTCATGCCCGCCCTCTTTGTTGATATAGCTTCTCGAGAAGTGCTGTCCAAAAAACGTTTCTACCCGATCCTTGCCTTCGGATGCATTCATATCATCATAAGAAATCGGCTCATATCCGGGGATTTTCGCCATATGAGTCAGCCAATAATTCAGATGATCCGCCGCGATTTCATCAGCCAACGGCCAGCGGTCACCACCGTCTGCGGTTCCGCCGACGCAAACAAGCGGCATACGCAGATCGGGGTTCTCTGTATACGAGCTTCCCAGCCCATTGACGTCAACCTGATTGAACGCATTTGCGCCTGGAAAGCAGGCCACACCCGCAACTTTTCTGGGGTGAACCGCGGCTATTTCAAGAGCCGATCCGGAACCTCCGGAGAAACCCATAACATAAACGCGAGATTCATCCATGGGATATCGAGCAGCTTTAAGTTCGTTCATGATCCGCTCGAATTCCTCCGGGCCATAGAGATTCGGGCAAACATACAGAAACGACTCCTCTGCGATCCGTTCCGCGATCCCGTAGGCCTCAGCGTCAAAGGACTCCTGACCGCCGCCGTGGCAGAAATATAGGATGGGATAGGTCTTTTCCGCCTCATAGTTCACCGGGCGAATTACGGAATAATAGTTTGCTTCCCGACGGTTCCTGACTTCGGCAAGATTGCCGGGATAGTAGTCCTTTTTCAGGCCGATCGCAGCCCAGTGCGCTGTGACCGCGTCGTTCATCGGGTCAAGTTTATACTGCCCGTAATCTTCGCTCAGTCTCTTAAGCTGACAGTATTCCTCGGACTGTAGAAACGTCTCCACATCAAAGCCCCCATCCGCAAAGCTCATCTGCCAGGTAAAATCCATCATATGCGGCGCCTTTATATACTCCATCTTTTCTACTCCTTTTGTCGGAATTGCTCCACAAAGCATACTTTAAGCTGTATATACTTCTTTCTGCCTGTATGGTATCACTTGAAGTGTCCGTCAACAATTCCGATTACGGGGAAGAGATCGAGGAAATCGAATTGCAAAAATATATAAAGGTACCTTGACAAATGATTTTGGATGTGATATTCTATGCCACGATAAATAAAGGTACCGAAACATTTTTTGAAAGGATCAACATATGTCTGAAACAAATAACAAATGTCCTGGCTGCGGCCGTCACTGTGATTTGAGTGCTCCTAATTGCCCCCGCGGCGAAGCCTATGCGAGAGGCGAGGCCCCGGAAGCGCAGAGCTTTGAGCACACTTCACACAGACGCCCTGAGCACGCGGAAGAAAACGAACATCGCAGCGGTCATCGCCATGATCACAGCGGCGAGAATTCCTTCCCTGGATCCCATCACGGTCACGAGGGGCATGGCCCCAAGCGGCCGAAACTCAGTCCCGAACAGTACGCTACCCTCAGTACCGATGAAAAACTGGGCATTCAGCTCCGTGAACTCGGACACATGGGCCGCTTTCATTTGGAGAGCAAAGGCGGGCGGGGCAGGATCTTACACATTCTCGCCCAGGAGGGCGGCATGACCCAGCGTACTTTGACCGAGAAGCTGGGTATTCAGCCCGGTTCTGCCAGCGAGGTCATCGGCAAGCTGGAGCGCGCCGGTCTGGTTGAACGCCAGGAGAACGCAGAGGATCGCCGCACATCGGACATCCGGCTGACGGAGCTTGGCCGGGTCCAAAGCACCGAGGCATCCGAGACCCGACCCGATCCGTTTTCCGCTTTGAGTGAAGAGGAGAAGCTGCAGCTCCTCACCCTTCTGGAAAAGCTCAGTGCCGACTGGAAGGCGCGTTTCCCGCGTGAGCACCACGGACACGGCGAGGGGAAAGCCTCTCACCACAGCGATCATTCTGACAAGACTCGTCAATAAATCGAACCGGGAATCTGCTCATTCGGGCGGTTTCCGGTCACTTTTATGATGCCGTTTTTAAAGTCCATCGTTGAAAAGGGAATTGAACCACGCCCTGAATTCGCACTATAATACAAGTATCAAGGGATAACGGAGGGATTCTTATGACCCAATTCAAGCCCAATAAGCTCGGACCGGTTGTCATCAAAGCAGCAAGCTCGAACACGCTCTCAGATACTTACCGCGACAGCATTGCCATTTCTTATCAGTTTATCGGAAGCTCGGTTCCGGAAACCCGCTTTCAGTGGGAAGATCGTGTCTTTTCCACGCCGATCATGGCCGGCCCGATCGGTGGCCCGGAGCGGAAAGGAGAAGACGGAACCTTGAATTATGCACGGGCAGTCAGAGACGCGGGAGCAGTTTTCTGGACAGGCTATCATGAAAAGGATATCTGGCCCCGTATCCTGTCAGAGGGGATTCCAGCAGTCCGCGTCATCAAGCCATTGGCCGATTTGAACCGCCTCTTGGAGGAAGTCCGCTTTGACACCGAGCACGGTGCCATCGGTTATGCTACCGATATTAACCACGCGTTGACCGTATATGGTGAACTTGATTCGCAGGAGGAGGGGGACTTCGCTCCGAAAACCGTTGAAGATCTCCGACGCATTAACGACGCCTCGCCGCTGCCTTTCTTCATCAAGGGGATCCTGAGCGTACACGATGCCCTTCTGGCCAAGGAGGCGGGCGTGGCAGGGATCGTGCTGTCCGGCCACAACAACCGCTTCCCCTGCACGGTTCCTCCGCTTCGCCTGCTGCCGGAGGTACGCAAAGCTGTCGGATCGGAACTGCGTATCTTTATAGATGGCGGCTTGAACAACGGCTATGATGCCTTCAAAGCACTGGCCCTCGGTGCTGACGGCGTCTTGACCGCACGGGGTTTGGTTGCAACCTATCTCAAAGACGGCGCAGAAGGCGCGACCAACAAGCTCCTGGAAATGACCGCGGAGCTGAAAGGCGCAATGGCCAATACCGGTTCGACCGATTTGCAGCATATCAATTCCGGCGCCCTTGTGTTTCTGTAAGTGATCATCATAATAGAATCGGCTCTTTCCTTAGAAACGAGGACAGAGCCGGTTTTGCATTATAGTTTTGTATCCCAGAAGCCGCAGAAGGGGTCCACCGGGCTGACGCCCTCAAAGCTCTCTCGTCCGAGAAGTTTGCGGATCACTGCGTCTACCGTATCTTCCTTAAATTTGTAGGCGTTGATAAAGGTCTTGACGCGCGGCACATCGACCAGGTGATAGGGATTGCCGAAGGAGACGAACACCGTCGGGATCTCACTGAGATAGTTCGGTGCGTCGCGGCCCATGGACGGACCCCAATCCATCCTGCAAACTGTTTTATTGCTGATGGAGGTCTGATTGGAAACATAGAGGATCCAGTCAAAGCTTTCCTTCACGCTCTCCCATTCCGCGAAAGGCTCGCCTGCTTTGCGCATTGTGACAGAAAAACCTTCCTGCTCCAGCTTGTTCTTCATTGTCTCGGCCACCTGCTCGGCACTGCTGCCGAAACCTCGGCCTTCCGCATAGGCGAACAAGCAGACGCGCTTATGCATATCCGGTGAGAGCGGCAACAGCTTGTCACGATCCTTAACCAAGGTCACCGAGGCGCGGGCGCAGGCTGCGGATAGCTCTTGCCCTTCCTTCCGTCCAAGTAGAGAGAGGCTCTCATCCAACGGAAGCTGCAGGGTTTTATTCTCCCGCTTTTCCGGGAGGCCAAGAGCAGCCTTGACAGCCAGTACGCGCAGTACCGCTTCATCCAGCCGTTCTATGGTCAGAAGCCCATCGTGCAGGGCGGTTCTCATGTAGCGGATGTCCTCGTCCATGTTTTCGGTAAAGAGGATCATGTCACAGCCAGCCATGATCGCCGCAGGCAGCGCCTTCCACCGAGGCAGCAGTTGATCAAAGGCCGTCATGGTGGTCGAGTCGGTGGAGATCATACCGTTGAACCCCAGATGTTCGCGCAGAAGGCCAGTCACCAGTTCCTTCGAGGTGCTGGCCGGAAGCATATCTTCATCTTTCAGGGCGGGGTTGATGGCCCTGGCCAAGGCCGGCTGGAGCATGTGCCCCACCATGGCCGTGAGTACGCCTGCGTCGATACAGCGGCGATAGACCATGCCGAAGCTCTGATTCCATTCCTCGCAGGAAAGGCTGTTCACGCTGGGGGAAAAATGCTGATCCCGCTCATCCACGCCATCTCCCGGAAAATGCTTCATGGTAGCAGCCATGCCATATGGCTGCATTTGTCGGATAAACGCCTCGCCAAACGCGGCGACCTGTTTGCTTTTCTCCCCGAACACGCGGGTCGCGATCACGGGATTTCGCCAGTTCATGCCGATGTCCACCACCGGCGCAAAGGCCCAGTTCATGCCGACCGCCATGCCCTCGCGCGCTGTGATCTCCCCCATTTTCCCCGCGAGGGAGTCGTCACCGGTTGCGCCAAGCTCCAGATTGTTGGCGATGTTATGCCCGCCGACAGCGTCCGCGCCTTCTTCAAGATTGCCGGCGATCAGGAGCGGAATCTTTGCCTTTTTCTGGATCTCCGCGATCATCGCGTGATTCTTCTCCGCTGCGGAGGGGAGGCACATCACAGCGCCCATCCGGTACCGCTCCACAACAGTCTCCAGACACTCCGTGTCTCCTGCCCGAATCTCCGCGCAGAAGATCTGACCGATTTTATCCGTGTCATCCATGGCGTTCAGGGTGTTTTCCACCCAATGGATCTGTTCATCGCTCAAAAAAAAGGGCCTGCTTTTTAAAATCTCATGATGCGTCAAGCCTGTCACTCGCTTTCTGTATCGTCACGCGATTCCGGAGAGAGCCTCCGTGATGGCGTTATAATCCTCGGTTGTTTCCTTTTGATTTGAATGATTATAGATATAGGTATCGTTTTCTGTCCGGATCAGAAGAAACGGCGGTTTTTGCGTATATACGCTGAGCATTGCTTCCCCGTATTCCTCGATGCTGCAACGGCCATAGCTGAAGTTCCTGTCGCTGCTGCCGTCGAGCGAAATCCACTCACCCAGGCTCTCGATGAGCCTGACTTCCCGGACTTCCTCGAGCGGGATGAATACGGACTCATACCGGTCAACAGCAAGACCGATCTGGGTGTCGTCCACCTCCGCCGTAACGGTGTGTCCGCCGCTGGCAAACATTTGCCAGAGCGTATAAAACACAACGACCAGAAGCAGGAGCAGATAGCTTAGCTTTCTGCTGTTTTTTTCTTTCGCTTCCTCGTTCATTGCAGTTCAAAGCCTCCTTCCGGCGCCTGATTGTTGTTTTCTCTCTCCCGGTAAGGGACTGTGCGTTCTTTCAGGAAGATCCCCAAGACAAGAGATGCAGAGAAAAGCAGGAGCAGGGCGTTGACAAGCGTGGCCGTGCTCCCGGCGTCGATCCATGTAGCGAGCAGAGTCATCAACGCTGTAGCCGCCATCAAAGAGCCGCCGTACAGACTGAGCCTGCGAAGGCGCTTCGCGCTGGATTTATACTCATAGATCGTCATGAAGGGCTTTCCCCATGTATACGAAATCAGGGCAAACAGCATGAGAAGCAGGAATATCACAGAGAGCAGTCCCGGCGCGGCCACGTAAGGGCGGGTGTTGCTGACGATCGGAAGCACCAGACGCCAGAAATAGAGCGCCGTGCCTGCCAGATACAGCAGCCAGTACAGGGCTTTCAGGCGCAGCTGCTCCTTTTCGGGCATATCCCGCTGGATCCATGGGGCTGTGTAAACCCGCACGATACGGGCCTTTCCGTTTTCGGTCTCTACTCTGGCCTCGGTATAGCCCTCAAAAAAGTCATGGTATCGGCTGCTGTGGCAAAAGCCGGTCTCCAGCTGGGACGAGTCATCCGCCCGTCCCCTGGATCGCACCTGATAAATATCTGTGATGTCCTTTTTTCTCATGCCGATTGCCCTCGTGTTCAATGCTGATGCAGCTTTGCGCAGTCAAAAATGACCAGCCGGCCAAACTTCCGCGTATGCATCATGATTTCATTGGGATCGTGCAGATGGATTTTCATGTCGCAGGGTCGAACCTTAAACCGATTATATACTGGTCTTCCGTCCAGGTATTCCTGCTCGGGCGGATGGTCGACAAATCCCATGCCCTCCTCGACCTCACCACCAGCTAAAATATACTCCAGCGTCTGGATATATTCAACAACCAGTTCCGGGCCGCAGGAGCCTCCCGGGCCGGGCCAGATCACATCAAACTCCGGGATGCGCGTCTCGAGACGCTTGAACTGCTGCAGCACATTCTCCACGCTGGTATTGATGCGTTTGAGAGGTGCCGCAAGCTCATCTCCCGAAAAGAGGATGCGCTCCCGGCTGTCCAGCAGCAGGATACTGCCGACTGCGTGATCCGGCATCTCAATGACCTCCAGCGTCCGTCCGCCCAGGTCGATGATGTCGCCGTCCTTGACGATCTCACGGGGATAATCCCGCGGAAAGTCGATTCCCTCAAAGCTTGTAAAGGGGATAGTTGCCAACTCGCTGGTCGCCGCTGTCATGTAAGCCTCTTCGAAGTAGGCATTATTTGCGGTATGGTCAAAATGGTCGTGGGTGCTTACAATGCAGCGGACCGGCTTGTCTGTCAGCGTCTGGCAGTAGGCGCGGAGGTTGCCCGCGCCATAGCCGGAATCAATGGCGATGGCTTCCTTGTCGCCCGCCACCAGATAGTGAGAATCCCCGTCGCTTCGGATTCGCCATGTATTGGGAGCGATAAGACTGGACTCATAGTACGGCTCGTCCATAGGCAGGAGTTTCCCATCCTCACCACGGATCCACACGTCATGCTTGCAGGAAAAATCAATTCGTTTCACGCTCATGGCTTACACCGCCTCAGTTGATCTCGTTGACACGGCAGCAGGAGACAAAGTGGCCATCCTTGGCCTCAACAAGCTGCTGCGGCTGGCGGCAGGCCTCGGTGGCATAGGGGCAGCGGGCCGCAAAGCGGCAGCCGGGCGCGGGGTTGATGGCCGAAGTGATTTCGCCCTTGAGCTGGATGCGCTGCATGGGATGCATAATGTCGGTGCTGGGGATAGCGGAGAGCAGCGCCTTGGTGTAGGGGTGCAGGGGCTGATCGAACAGCTCCTTGGCCGGGCAGGTCTCCACCAACTGACCCAGATACATGACGCAGATATCATCGGAAATATGCCGAACGACAGAGAGGTCATGGGTAACGAACATATAGGTAAGCTGGTATTTTTCCTGCAGATCCATCAGAAGGTTCAGAACCTGTGCCTGAATGGACACGTCCAGTGCGGAGACCGGCTCGTCACACATGATGAACTGCGGGTTGAGTGCCAGGGCGCGGGCGATACCCACACGCTGGCGGCGTCCGCCGTCCATCTCATGGGGGAAGGCCAGGCGAAGACGTTCTTCCACGCCGACCAGATCCATCATTGCCTCGGTGCGCTCCTCGATCTCTTTCTTGGAGAAACGGTGCGCCTGCTGCAGAGGCTCCATGATGGTGGCCTCCACGGTCATGCGGGGGTTCAGAGAGGAATAGGGATCCTGAAAAACGATGGACATTTTCTCGCGCAGCTCACGCAGCTTCTTGCCCTTGGCGAAGGTGATGTCCTCACCGTCAAGGCGAACCACGCCGCTGGTGGCATCATGAAGGCGGATGATGGTTCTGCCCAGCGTGGACTTGCCGCAGCCGGACTCACCGACGACGCCCATCGTATGGCCCTTTTCGATTTTGAAGGTGATATCGTCAACTGCGTGGTTCACACCGGCAGCGACATTAAAGTATTTCTTCAGATGTTCAACTTCGATCAGCGCCATCTTACTTCGCCTCCTTCTTCTCCGCCTGAATGCAGCGGACAAAGTGTCCCAGAGTAATCTCTACGTTCGGCATCTTTCCGCTGCGGCAGGCATCGGTCGCCTTGGGGCAGCGCGGTGCAAAGGGGCAGCCGTCGGGAAGCTTGGTGGGATCGGGCGGCAGACCGCTGATGGGTTTAAGCCGCTTGGAATCGTCATCCAGCTTGGGAATGGAGCCGAAAAGGCCATGGGTGTAGGGGTGCGTCGGGTTGAGGAACAAATCCTCTTTCGTGCCGCTCTCCATGATGTACCCGGCATAAACAATGGCCACCTTGTCACAGGTCTCCGCCACAACGCCCAGGTCATGGGTGATGAGAATCATGGTCGTGGAGTACTTCTTCTGCAGATCGCTGATCATCTCCAGCACCTGCGCCTGGATCGTCACATCCAGAGCGGTCGTGGGCTCGTCCGCCAGCAGGAGCTCCGGTTCACAGGCCAGGGCCATAGCAATCACGACGCGCTGCTTCATGCCGCCGGAGAACTGATGAGGATACTCCACATAGCGTTGCCGGGGAATACCGACCATCTCCAGTATCTCGCAGGTACGCTCCACCGCTTCCTTCTGGCTGATCTTGTTGTGAAGCAGGATCACCTCGGTAATCTGGCTTCCAACCGACATAATGGGGTTGAGCGCGGTCATCGGATCCTGGAAGATCATCGAGATCTTCTTGCCGCGGATTGTCAGGAGCTTCTTTTCGGGCATTTTGATGACGTCCTCGCCCTCCAGGAGGATCTCTCCGCCGCGGATCTTGGCAGGAGGATCGGGAAGGATCTGCAAAATCGCCTTCGCAATGGTGGTTTTGCCGGCACCGGTCTCACCGACGAGTCCCAGCGTTTCGCCTTTTTCCAGCTTGAAGCTGACGCCGTTGACCGCCTGCACGATCTGGCCGCCGGAGGAGTATTCAACAACCAGATCTTTTACATTCAAAAATTCGCTCATGTTGTCGTCTCCTCCTTAATCTTTCAGTCTGGGATCCATCGCATCGCGCAAACCGTCACCGAAAAGGTTGAAGGCCAGCACCGTCAGCGCGATGGCAATGCCCGGATACACCAGCAGATAGGGGTGGTTCAGGATGTAGCTCTTGCCGTCGGAGAGCATGGCGCCCCATTCCGGCATGGGCGGCTGAATGCCGAGGCCAATGTAGGAAAGGCTCGCGGCCTCCATGATGGTGCTGCCGATGTGCATCGTCGTACCGACGATCGTCGGGGAGAGAACATTGGGCACCATATGCTTGAAGATGATCTTGAAGTCGCTGCTGTTCATGGCGCGGGCCGCTTCAAGATAGTCCATTTCCCGCTCCTTGAGCACCATGGCGCGGGTGCCGCGAATGCTGCCGGGAATTCCGCCTACCGTCAGAGCGATGACGGTTTGGATAAAGCCTGGGCCAAGTGCCGTTGAAATCAGAATGGCAAGCAGCATACTGGGAATCGCCTGCCAGATATCCATGACACGCATCGAGATATTGTCGACCTTGCCGCCGTAATAACCGAAGATGGCGCCGAAGAAGATGCCGAGCACCATGCCGATCAGGGAAACCAGGATGCCCAGAGCCAGACTGTAGCGCCCGCCGTAGAGCAGACGGCAGAGCACATCGCGTCCCAACTTGTCGCATCCGAAGGGATGCTGCAGAGAGGGCTCGGCAAAGACGGCTTTAGGATCCATCTTGGTGGGGCTGTAGGGAGTCAACAGAGGAGCGGCAATACAGGCCAGGATCAGAAGTACAAGCAGGATCAGGCCGAACATTGCGACCTTATCCTTTGCCAAGCGTTTCATCGTTGCGCTGAAATTACTTTCTTTGCGCTTTTTCTTTGTCTTTTCCGCGCTCACTCAGGCCACCTCCTTCTGCTTGCTCTTTTTCTTGGAAGAATTCACATATTGAGCCTTGATACGGGGATCCAGGAAGGCATACACCAGATCGACCACCAGCATCGCCAGTGTCGAGAAAATCGCGAGGATCAGAATGCAGCCGCGGACAACGGGATAGTCCAGGGCATTGATACCGGCCAGCATATAGTAGCCGATGCCGGGGAACTGGAACACGGACTCAATGACGACCGTGCCTCCTATGGCCATGGCAAAGGTGCCGCCGAGAAGGTTGATGATGGGGATCATGGCGTTAGGGAGCATGTGCTTGTAGATGACGCTGCGCTCCAGCACGCCCTTGGAGCGAGCCGTCGTAACGAAGTCTGCGCGGATGGTCTCCAGCACGGCGCTTCTGGTCTGCCGGGCGTTCATGGCAATGCCGCCGACAGAGCCCGCGATCACAGGCATGATCCAGTACTCGATACCGCCAAATCCGTAGGGCGGGAGCCAGCCGAGCTTCAGGGAAAACAGAATAACCATCAGCAGTGCCAGCCAGAACTGGGGAACGGACACACCTGCCATGGCCAGGATCATCAGGCCATGATCCGTGATCGAATTGCGCTTAAGCGCGCACATAATGCCGAGGGGAATACCGACGACCGCGCTGATCACCATGCAGAGCAGGCCGAGGATCAGGGTGCGCGGAAGACGGGCAGCAAATTCTTCAATGACAGGGACGTGGAAACTGTAGGAAGTCCCCAGATCCAGTCGCAGGAAGGTATCGCGCAAATAGCGCACAAGCTGAACAACAAAGGGATCATGCAGGCCGAGCTGTTCCTCATAGGCATAGACCTCGGCCTCTGTTGCGGTGTTACCGAGAATCAGCTTGCCCGGACTGCCCGGAACAAAGTACATAATAGTGAAGATCAGGATGGCGACAACGATGGTTGTCAGGACGAGCCAACCCAGACGCTTCAGTACATACCGGCTCATGTGAGCACTCCTTTCCAATTAAAACCGCGCCGCCGCGGCCCAGGCCTGGCGGCGCGGAGAATCAAGAGCTGCCGAAGCGAATCAGTTGCTGAAGCAGCAGGCGCCGGGAACAATGTAACCCTTGTCGGTCTTGAAGACGCGGGTCATGTTATCGGGGTAAATCAGGTTGTTGTTGCTCATGCACATTGCCTTGGCATAGGCGTTGTCATCCACATACTGCAGGAAGGACGCCAGATTTTCGTCGGTGTGGGTGTCGAGCGTCATGCAGGTGTGGAGCAGATCCTGGAAGTACTGGTCGTTGATGAAGTTTTCGGTCATACCGTTGCTGCGGCCGTCGGCATCGAGCAGGTGAGACCAGAAGTTGACCACATAGTCGTCTGCGGCCATGAACTGATAGAAAATATCCCACTGAGTCGGATCGGACTTCATGGTGTTGCAGGTGCCGCCGTCCATGACGTTCAGTTTGACATTGATACCGTAGGCGGAAAGCAGACCCTGGATGACCTCGGCATACTCGCCGCAGAAGGTGGCGGTCAGGAGCTGCAGCTCTTCACCGTTGTAGTTGGCTTCCTTCAGGAGGGCAGCGATCTCAGCCTCGTCCGCGGGCTTGTACAGACTGTAAGCATACTCCCAGTCGGGATCGTAGTCGGCATAGAAGTTGTTGCCGAGAGTCTTGCAGCCGACCTGACCGTTGCCGACGAAAGCGGCAAGAGCGTCGTTATCGATCGCCATCAAAATCGCCTTGCGCAGGGCGACGTTGGAGCAGGGGCTTGCAGGGTCGCAGTTGCAGTAGGCATAAACCATCATGTTGTTCTGCGTGGAGTAGACATTGAAGTTGTATCCATCCGCAGTCAGCTGAGCCATGTTGTCCTCGCCGAATTTCTCAGCCAGGTCAATCTTGCCGGTCTCAAGGCCAATGATCTTCTGTGTATTCTCACCAATGACAGACAGCGTGATGGTCTTGACATTGGCCTGCTGAAGCTGGGCGCGAAGCTCATCGTTGGTCTGCCAGTAATCATCGCGCTTGGTTACGGTCAGCTCGGTGCTGGCGATAAAGTTGGTGACCACGTAGGGGCCGGTGCCGCAGGCATCGTTGGCCAGGCCACTGCGGCTCTCCTTATAGGCCTCTTCCGAGAAGATAAAGGTGCGGCAGATGATGTTCTGCAGCTCGCCCATACGGTTGAGCTCACGCTCACAGTGGAGAACGATAGTGGTGTCGTCAATGACTTCCTCGCTGAGGAAGGAGCCCCAGCCAGACTCAAAGCCACCATCGCGGGCCATGTCGAAGCTGAACTTTACGTCGTCCGCGGTAATTTTGTGGCCGGCAGAGTCGGTGATGTAGTCATAGATGTAGATGGTGTAGTCGCTGCTGCCCTCTTCATGGTCCATACCAGGCAGGTAGCTGCCGCGGGTGGCGTCAGCCAGAACCGCATAATACTCGCCGTTGGCATCCACACCGTAGAGCATCTCGTAGACCTCATAGGCGATGCCAGGGGTCAGGGTACGCACATCCCAGGGGACCAGAGCGGTGATATCGGTGTCCTGGATGTAGGTCAGGTGGTCGATCTCGACGCTGTTGTCGTAATCGGTGCCGACGAGGCTTTCGTCATTGTTTGCAGCCAGAGGATTCTCAATTCCGTTTTCTCCCTGAGACTGCTCCTGAGCAGCGGGCTCCGTGGAGCTAGCTGTACTGCCTCCATTGCTGCCGCACGCCGCCAGGCCAAGGACCATGACTAGCGCGAGCAAGAACGCAAGTGCCTTCTTCATTTGTTGTTCTCCTTTTCGTTTTATATTTTTCTCTGCGCTGTGCGGAGTAGGATCATGAGTTTATGGTAGCAACCAGATTTATTTTTCGCAATTCCGATTAAACCCCGGAAACGCAAAATTGGAATTACCTCAAATGCCCCCGCCGGCAGCTTTATCAAGCGTATTTTTCCTTTGCCTTACGCAGGCTGCTGAGCGCATCCTTGGCGAAGCGCTCGGCGGTGCCCTTGGCATAGCGGCTCTTTCTGGACTGGAAGCTGATGCGGTCATAGAACAGCTCTTCCGGCAGATAGCCGCCGCCTTTTGTGGTAAACTCGAGAATCAGCGTATGCGCGAAAGGCGATTCGGACTTGATCCTTTCCGCCGTCTCATAGCAGAGCTCAACGCCGCAGGCCAATACAGCGATCTCGCCCAGCTGCAGTACTGCGATTTCCGCTTCCTGCTCGCCGTCCTCCAGGTATTCGCACTCCCGCGTCGGCTCGCCGCCGCCAAACCCGGTCGAGGCCCGCTGTCCCGGATAGTGGAAGCAATAATAGTCCAGGTGGGGATCCAGCTCGGCTGCCGTTTCCTGGATGCTGTCCGAGGCTTTTACCACCTGCTCACCGAGGCGGGTCGCCAGCACGTCCATCAGCGCGAAGCCGGCCATGCCCAGGTCTTCCACGACCTGTTCGCCCTCTCTGGTCAGATAATCCTTTCTGGCCCGCAGAGCCTGCCACTGATCGCCGGTAAAACCGGTGAGATAAGCGGATACCGCCGAACCGCCGTAGGCCATATCGACAAAACGCTCGGAGGCTCCGGCCAGGTCGCCGGAGATCAGGCGGCCTCCGTTTACCTCGGAAAACTCCATGCAGCCCGGGGCCACATTGCAGTTATAGAGGATCGCAATGGGATCGCCGCTTGTGCTGTTAAAGCGCAAAACCGGCACGCGCTGATCGGTAGGGCCGTCCTGGTTGACGCCCTGCCACCAGCCGTTTCGCGTCTCCACCACGCGGTTGACGGTCACGGCCGCATGGGCTTCCGCATAGCCCAAGGAAGCAGGCTGCAGGTTTTCTTTTGCCAGTCGGCAGGCCGCTTTGACTGCGTCCGCATAGGCCTGAACCATCAGGTTCTCCCGCTGCATATAGAGCATGGCCTCGCCTTCCCCGACTGCCATCCGCTTGTGCATGGGATCTTCCATCCATTCTTTTACGGACTGCCAGCGGCGGATGTGAGGGGTGGCCAGCGTGTGGGTTGCATGCAGAAGAATCTGCTGTTTGGGAAGACCCAATTCGTTGGCGGCAACATCCAACAGTTCATCCTTGCAGTCCATAATGACGATGCCGACGGAGAGAAGAGCGAAGCTGTCTTTTCCACGCAGAACGATCGCCTGCACCAGCGGCAGATCGTGTATCCCGGTGTAATTCTCTCCCAAGGTGGGCAACATCGCCTCGGTAAAGGCAATCTCGGCTCGCCCCGCGCCGCAAAAAAGTTGACTCATTTTCAGTTCTCCTATCGTGTAATAAAGGAAATTTACGGCTTAACCTGGAAAAAGGTCAAAAAATGTGCTATTTTATTCTTTAGAATGCGGCATAAGCTTGCTGAGTGCGTCCCAGACCCACATGACCGCAAGGCAGATCACCGCGGTTGCGACGGTGCTGAGGAAGAACATCAGACCGTAGCCATAGCAACTTTTACCCATGTTTGCATACATGGCGCCACGGAAGGTAAAAACAGTCAGTGCGAGAGAAACAGCGCCGAGCTTGCATTGAACGTACATTTTCCCGGTGAGTTTTTCGGCTACCAGCATTCCAACGGTGCCGAGCCCCAACAGCAGGCAGACCAGCAGATCGCTGCCGAACAGCTTGTCAAGGAACACGACAAGGAACCCGAAAGCTACGCCGATCCCGATGATCAGGCAGCGGGCAAGTCCCGCTTCCCAGGTTTTTTTCCAGCTGTGCTCCGTAATAAAAACAGCCGCGATGGTCATAACGCAGATATTCAGATACTTGTCTGTACCCGGGATCGCCCTGAGCAGCAGCATATAAACCAGGGCAGTCACCGCCGCGTTTACACCTGCTCGAACATCAATCTCTCTGAGGCCCTTTTCCGGTTTTGGTGGCATAATTAACTCCTCCTCTGTTAATTGGTGTCTCCTTTATAAAGCACAGATCCGCCTTTCAGCAATTCCGTTTCCGAGTATGCTTTTTGAAAAACGAATCATTTAACCCAAAAATCAAAAGGAAAACAGGAGGCTCCCCCATGGAACTAGAACATGTGATCGAATTTGTAGCGCTTGCGGATACGTTGAACTATCACAAAGCGGCGGACAAGCTCTTTATCTCACAATCTTCGCTCTCCAAACACATCAAAACGCTCGAGCGGGATCTTGGCGTCCCTCTGTTTGATCGGAACGTCGGCGGCGTGATGGCGACGGAGTTTGGGAAACTCTTCTATCCCTATGCCAAAAAGATTGCGCAGCTGTACTCGGATTATCAGACCGACGCGGAACTGAAGCTGCATAGTCTCAGCGGCAGTGTAAGTCTTGGAACGGAATATGATATCAGCCGACTGCTCTGCGCATTTAAAACAGAGAACCCGGATTTCGTCGTCAAGGTGTTTGATAACCCCGCTTCCAAACTGGTCAAGCGCGGACTGCGGCTCGGAGAATTTGAGCTTGCGGTCATGCATGAGGACACAGAAACCAACAACGAATTCAACAGTATCCCTTTCTGCACGGAGGAATTGGTTCTGGCTGTATCTTCCCGGGACTCGCTGGCAAGACAGGAGGGGCCGATCACGTTGGCTTCTCTGAAAGAAAAGCATTTTATTCTTCCGTCTGAGCAGGGAATGCTCTACCAGATCATCAAGCGCTGCTGCCGTGAGCGCGGTCTGAACCCGGTTTCGGTCTGTTCCGGTCTCTCGGTAGGCCGCATTCTGGATTTGGTTTCGGCCGGCGTCGGTATTGCCCTCGTACCCAAATTGGATGCCCAACTGCGAGACACACCCAATGTGACTCTGTTGGAACTGAATCAGGGATATCCGATCAAGCTCAACCTCTATTTCCGAAAGGATGTGGAATTCTCTCCCGGCGCCATGCGATTTATCAGCTTCATGCAGAAATATCGGCAGCAATAATAAAGAGAATCCTTGCAAAAAAGAATCGCCTGAACTGACTGTTCGGGCGGTTCTTTTTTATTAGTTGAGGACGTTAGCAAGATCGGCAAAGGAAAGCAGGTCGTAGTCTTCCAGTCCGCAGCCCCTGGCATCTCCAAAGAGTGCGAAAGCCGTCATGCCTGCCGCCTTGGCCGCTTGGATCCCTGCTTTTGCGTCTTCGATGACGATGCAGTCAGCCGGATCCTTGTTTATTTTTTCAGCAGCCTTCAAAAACACTTCCGGATCCGGCTTCGAGCGCGTGATATCCGTTCCGTCCGCAATGGCGTCAAAGAATCCGGCAAGGCCGATCCGCTCCAGAATGAACTTGGTGTTTTTGCTGGAGGAGCCGATGGCCATGGTGTAACCTCTGGACTTCAGCGTGTGCAGGGTCTCTCTCACCTCATCGGAAAGATCCGCAGGACTCATGTTCTTCAGAAGCTCCCGATAGGTTTCGTTCTTCTCGGTAGTAAAGGCTTCTTTTTCCTCCTGCGTATAGGCACGATCCGCCCGCTCCAGGATGATTTCCAGGCTCGCCATGCGGCTGACCCCGCGGAGTCTGTCATTGATCTTCTCGTCAAAGTAGATGCCGAGCCGGTCAGCCAACTGCTTCCAGGCCTGATAGTGAAAACGGTCGGTAAAGCAGATGACGCCGTCCAGGTCAAAGATGATCGCTTTTGTCTGCATCTCTGTCAGACCTCATACATGGCGTCGGCTTCCTCCGGTGTCAGCTCCATGTTGCCGCCGATCATGCTCTCTTCCAGCTGCGAAAGCTTCGTCGCGCCGATGATGGCCACGCCGGGCAGCTTGTTGTTGGCAATATAGGCCACGACCGGAGCTGCAATGGGGACATTGCGCTCATGCGCTACCTTCAGCGCACGCTCGTAACGCACGAGATTCTCTTCGCTGCCGTAGAACATTTTCAGATGGGGAGGAGGATTGTCAAAGCCGAGAGACTGGAGCTTGGCACAGAAGCCGGATGCCTGGGAGCTGAACGCGAAGACGGGCATGTTCTGCTCCAGATACCAGTTGTAGGACTCATCGGTCATGACGACTGCGCCATGCTCTTTGAAGTATTCTTCCTTGGTGGACGAAAAGCTCCACTGAATCTGGCTGGCCAGGAAGCCCTGCTGGCCGGAACGTTTGGCGTAGTCATTTGCTGCCTGGATGCGGTCGATGTGCCAATTGGAGCAACCGATCAGGCGTGCCTTGCCGGCTTTGATCACGCGGTTGATGTTGTCAATGATCTGCTCGACCGGGACAGACTCGTTGTCCTTGTGGATCCAATAAATGTCAATGCAGTCGGTATCCAAGGTCTTCAGGCTGGCGTTGATGTCGCTGTCCAGATCTTCCCAGCTGAGACGGCTGGGGCCGTTATCGCCGCCGATGGGGTGGCAGCCTTTGGTGGAGATGACGATCTGACTGCGCTTGCCGCAGTTTCTCAGGTATTCACCGACCATCTCTTCGCAGCGTCCATCACCGTAGGCGCGGGCGGTATCCAGGCAGTTGCCGCCCAGATCCAGGTAGCGGTCGAAGATGCGCCAGACCTCTTCCTTCTCCAGCCTCATCATACCCATGGCCGAACCCATGGCGATACGAGAGGTGCGAATCGTCTCCTGATATCCCTGTAAATCCAGATACTTCATGTGTGCTTCTCCTTTTTTATTTATTGTTTTCGGGTACGTTCAAAATCGCCGGGTTATAACTGATCCAGACATTGCCGTGGCTATGCTTCTTCTGGTTGGGAATGGGAGACATCGGCATGCAGACATCCTCATCGTTCTCTGTCTGGCGCAGAGAAAGCTCTCTTGCGCAGGACATCTCGTTGAGGATGATTTCCCGACTCAGCGGTTTCTTCCAGTGGCCGCCAAAGAGCGTTGTATCTGCCGGAACCTTTTCCGTAAACGCCTGGATCGCGTCGGCCATCTCGGCAAAGGCCTCAAGCGACTTGATGGAAGACGCCGGGATTCGCTCGCCAAAGGCGTCTCCGACAAAACAGTACCCGTCCGCGCTGTTGAAAACAGCGACAGAACCGAGCGAATGACCGGGGAGCTTCAGAATCTCCAGCGTGATGCCTCCGAGATCGAAGGTATCACCGTTCTGCACGTTTTTATACTGGAAGCCGGAGCAATCGAGACAATGCGCTTCCGCATAGGCCAGCAGTTCGGGGTCTTTGTGGCTGAACATGCCTGCATCCCGCATCCTGCTCTCCTTTGAGAGACGCGGGATCTGGTTTTCGTCCCGCTCGCTCATGTAGACCTCATCGAACAGCACAGAGCCGCCGATGTGATCCGGATGACCGTGCGTGAGGATATTGACGATCGGTTTATCGGTCAGGCCGCTCACCAGCTCGCGAAGCTCGGTTCCGAATAAGCCCATGCCGCTGTCGATCAGCGCAGCCTTCTCTTCCCCGATGACAAGACCGAGGACAAGCGCGGAATCCTCCGCATAGTGCTCCCGAATCAGCCAGAGGCTGTCGGAGACCTTTTCCGTCTGATAAATATTCATGTTCTTCTCCTTTTTTACAGGAACGCGATGGCCGCCGGGTGCGTGATTTTCTCCGACACAGCGGCTTTTTCCAAGGTTCCGTTCTCCAGGATGCGGTAGCTGACCACATTTTCCGTATCGTTGCATGCGAGCAGCAGGTAGTTTCCATCCGGCGAGAAAGCAGCGCCGCGCACCGCTTTGCTCTCGGTTTCCAGGCTCTGGACACACCGGAGGCTTCCGGTTTCCGGGTCAATGTCCATCACATACAAACGTCCAAGCCCACGCAGCACATCGTAGAGCTGCCGTCCGTCCGCGTTGATCAGGATCTCGGACTGGTTATCGCGCGGCCCCAGTTCCGCATCTCCCACGGGAAGCTGTACATCCTCCTCCCAAACGCAGCTCTCTTCCGACCAGCGGAATTTGCTGACGACGCCATTGCGCTCATAGTTGAGATACAGATAGGGGAGCGTCGGATGGAAGATCAAATGCCGCGGACCGGAGCCAGCTTTGCACGGTGTTTCAAAAAGAGGCACCAGCTTTTCATTTTCGTAATCAATCTTGAAAAAACCGATCCGATCCGCCCCGAGATTGCCGTATGCAAAGCAACTTCCATCCGGCGCGAGGAAAGCTTTGTGGATAAAGGACGGTTTTGGCGCAGTCGCATTGGAGTGATGGAGCACATCGCAGAGCTTGCCAGGGGTTCCATCTTCATTCATGCGGTACAGATTTGTGATAGTATCGGGGAATACCTTTTCAGAATGCCAGGCTCCGTCCTCGCCCTGCGTCACTTTGATGGTCGGCATGCCGATGGCAAAATGTGTGACAACCATGTATTTGCCGGTCTTATCGAAGGTAACGCCGGACGTGTTGGACGCCATCGTAAACGTGTGGCTTTTCTCCGTCAGCTCTCCGCTGACCGGGTCAGACTCAAGGCACAGGACGCCGCCCCCACCGTCGGGACAGGTGATGATCTGCTCGTCCGTGGAATACAGCCGACCGTCTTTCACTGTCAGGCTTCCGGCATTGGTGCGCGGGGAAAGCAGCTTCCGCGGCGTGACACATCCGTTTTCGGCATCATACTCGCAAACGGTGATCCCCTCCGCGCCGGCATAGTTAAAGCTTCCTACATAGGCAAACATAGTTTCCCGCCTTTCTTCTTTTCTCTGGCTCGATTATAGGGGGAATTCTTCTATTTCCGCAATTCCGTTTTCCCCCGTCTCAAGCCTCAAATCGAATTGCGGGAAAAGGCGAAATGCTTCATAGTTAAGGTACAGAAAAAGAGTTTGGAGGGTTACTGCGATGGCAAAGCTTCTTAACGCGACGATTCTGGCGGAAGTCAAAGCGGACGGTTTAAAAAGCACAGGCGTCGTTTTACAGTATGATGAGGCCGCTATCCATGCGGCAGCGGACTATCAGGTAGAGGGGCGGGAAATCACCGGCATTTGCCGTACGGGTGCGCAGGTCACACTCTTTCTCGCGCCAAACGCGGATGATGCCATGACCCATGAGGTAGATAAAGACGGCCTTCCTCTTCGCCGCAAACAACCAACGCAGGCAGGCAAAGAAGAAGGCAACAAGGAGGCTATGACCGGGCCGGTGGAGGATGGCCGCCACACAGCGTTCAAGGTTCCTGTTCTGTCCGTCTCCACACCGGAGGGTGAGATCCGAACCGCAGGCTTCACCTGCGAAGTGATGGAGAAGTTTCAGCTGTTCTCGCTGGGCGGCTCGGACTATATGCTCTATATTCCTGAGCATCTCGGGGCGGGGAAGCAATATCCCCTCGTTCTCTATGTGCCGGATGCACGCGGGATCGCGAGGGATCCCCGCGTCGCTTTGGCTGTCACCTGCGGCGGCACCATGTGGGTCGAAGACGATTGGCAGCAGGAGCATCCTTGCTTCGTGCTTGTTCCGGCGTTTAAGCCCATGGAGATCCTGACACACGACGATTTTACTTATCATGAAAAGCTCCCTCTGATTCTCTCCATGATCCGCGAGGTCACAGAACGCTATCCGGTGGATGAAAACCGCATCTACGGCATCGGCGCTTCGATGGGCTGCATGACCAACTGTCAGTTGGACATCATGGCTCCGGAGCTCTTTGCCGCTCAAATCCTGGTTGCCGGTCAATGGGACGCCGAGAAATGCGGCAAGGTCATGAAGGATAAGCCTCTCTGGATTCTGGTCAGCGACGGCGACCTGAAAGCTCATCCGGGCATGGATGCCATCACAGCCTCCATCGAAGCAAATGGCGGTACCGTCACCCGCTATGTCTGGGATGCAAAAAAAGACGATCTGGAGGCGAAGGCCCGGGAGACGCTTGTGGATACGGCCGCCTGCCGCTACGTCATTTTTGCCGGAAACAGTGTGATTCCGGAGGGTGCTCCCATCCACGGCGGAACGCATCACATTTTCAGCTTTCCCGTTGCCTATTCCATCCGCACCATCCGCGAATGGCTGTTTACAAATCATAAAGAAGCGAGGGTCTGAACCATGATCGATTTACGAGCGAAACCCTTTTATCTGGACGATGAGGCGATTGCCTGGGTCGAGCAGACCATCGCCGGAATGAGCATTGATGAAAAAATCGGCCAGCTCTTCATTCCCATTTGCTATTCTTCCGATCCAGCCTTTCTGGAGCATGTCATGCTTGGCCACCACATCGGCGGTATCATGTATCGTCCCGGCCCGGGAGCCACGCGGCAGCACGACCACCGTTTTTTGCAGGAGCACAGCAGGGTCCCCCTCCTTGTCGGCGCAAATCTGGAATACGGCGGCAACGGAGTGGCCGAGGAGGGCACCTTCTTCGGAACCCAGATGCAAGTCGCCGCGACGGGCGATGTGAACAACGCCTATCTGCTGGGGAAGATTTCCGCCGCTGAGGGGAAGGCCTGCGGCTGCAACTGGGCCTTCGCGCCTGTCGTGGACATTGACCGCAACTGGCGCAACCCCATCACCAATGTTCGCACCTATGGCGACGACGCGGAGCGCGTTCTCGCCTGCGGTCTGGCGTTTAAAAAAGGCGTGGACGAAGCCGGAATGGCGGTCGCCGTCAAGCACTTCCCCGGCGATGGCTGCGACGAGGTGGATCAGCACATCCTCACCTCGGTCAACACCCTGAGCTGTGAAGACTGGGACAGCAGCTATGGGAAGATCTATCAGGGACTGATCGACGACGGCGCGCTGACCGTTATGGTCGGTCATATTGCCATGCCCGCCTATGAGCATTTCTATGACGTGCACACGCCGAAGCAGCTCATCCCCGCTTCGCTGAGCAAAGCGCTGCTCGGCGGTCTGCTGCGCGGGAAGCTGGGCTTCAACGGCCTGATCTCTACGGATTCCTCCTGCATGGTGGGCTTCTCCAGCGCCATGGCGCGCGCCGAAGCGCTGCCCCACTGCATCGAAGCTGGCTGCGACATGATCCTCTTCAATAAGGATCTGGACGAGGACTTCCGCTTCATGAAGCAGGGTTATGAACAGGGTCTGCTGTCTGAGGAGCGTCTGACCGAGGCTCTGACGCGAATTCTTGCCACCAAGGCTGCTCTGGGGCTTCATAAGCAGCGGGACGTCTCTGCCGGAGCAGACCTCTCCGTTCTTTCCGCTCCAAAGCATGTGGACGCCGCGCGCCGCTGTGCCGATGAGGCGATCACGCTGGTCAAAGACACGCAGGCGCTTCTTCCGCTCAGCCCGGAGAAGACCAAACGAGTTCTGCTGGAGGTCATGGGTGAATTCCCCGGCACCAGGCGTGTCACGGAGAGCTTTGCAGACAGGCTGCGCGCCGAGGGTTTTGAGGTTGAAATCTACGAAAAGGAGCAGCCGGGCCGTCATGATTTTTCGGTGACCACGTTCCGCGAGAAATACGATCTGGTGCTCTATCTTGGCAACATCGAGAATGAGAGCAACCATGTGACCAACCGCCTCAGCTGGCACACCTTCTTCGGCAACGGCAACAACTGCCCTTGGTTTGTCAAGGAGCGTCCCACGCTGTTTATCAGCCTAGCCAATCCCTATCATCTGGTGGACATTCCCATGATCCAGACCTATATCAACTGTTACTGCAACAGCGAATTCATTCTGGAGGCGCTTTTAGAAAAGCTCATGGGCCGCAGTCCGTTTGTTGGGCAAAACCCGGTGGATCCCTTCTGCGGGAAGGAGTATTTGAAATACTGAGGACAAGCGTATGAATCGAACCGACAGTGTGACAATGGACCTTTTGCATGAGCCAGTCGGGTCAACGCTGCTACGCTTCTCTCTCCCGTTTATGCTCAGTACGCTGCTGCAGACGCTGTACTCCACCACGGACACCATCATCGTCGGACAGTTTCTGGGCTCCGCAGGACTCTCTGCCGTGTCCAACGGCAGCCAGCTCATGCAAATGCTCTACATGATCTGCATCGGCTTTTCTTCCGCCGGGCAGATCATTATCGCACAATCGGAAGGCATGCAGGATCACGGCAAGACACAAAAGGTCGTAGGGACCCTGCTGCTCATGGAGCTGATTCTCTCCCTTTTGCTTGGCCTTGCCAGCGTTGTGTTTGCAAAACAGCTTTTGCTTCTCCTGCACACGCCGGAAGATGCGCTTGCGCAAGCCGTATGGTACACGGTGATCTGCGGCGCGGGCATGGTATTTACAGGCCTGTATAACATGCTGAGCGCCGTCCTGCGCGGAATGGGCGACAGCCGTCACCCGCTCCTTTTTGCCGTAATTGCCTCTGTCTGCAATCTGGTTCTGGACATAGTGTTTGTCGCCGTCTTTCACTGGAATGTGGCGGGAACAGCCCTGGCCACAGTGATCGGTCAGGCCATCAGCGTTGTGTTCAGCTTCGTCTTTCTGCGCCGAAATGAAGAGCGCCTTGGGCTGAAGTTGGATAAAGCGAGTCTGAAGCCAGACCGTAAAATGGCAGGGATGATCGCCAAGCTGGGGATTCCGATGGCGATCCAGAGCAGCGCCATCCAGTTCAGCTTTCTGTTTGTCAGCCGTATGGTCAATTCTCTCGGCTTGACGGTCAGCGCCGCCTTTGGCGTAGCTCAAAAGCTCAGAAATCTGCCGGGCATCCTGACCCAGGGCTTGCAGCTTGGTTCCTCCAGTATGATCGGCCAAAACTGGGGCGCTGGTTTGAGCAGGCGCGTCAGCAGCACGGTAAAATGGTGTACGCTGTTTGCCTCTCTGGTCAATCTTGCCTTTGGTCTGGTTTTTGCTTTCGCACCGAACCTGTGCTTCCGCGCCTTTACGCAGGATGAGACGGTTCTCGCATATGCGGGAATGCGTATGCTTGCCCTTGTTGTCGAGCTACCGGCCAAATGCTTTATGCCCGGCTGCGGCTCGCTGATCACCGCCCAAGGATTTGTTCAATTCAGTTTTATCATGGCCTTTGTTGACGCTTTCGCTGGCCGCATCCTCTTCTGCTGGCTTCTCGGCGTCGCGATGGGTCTTGGTGCTCAAGGCTTTTTCCTCGGCTATAGCATCGGAACTTATCTGACCTCGATTCCCCAGCTGATTTACTATGTCACTGGACTTTGGGAACGTAGGAAGATTCTGACATAGGCTGAAAAAGGTCGCAGGTGTTTTTACCTGCGACCTTTGCTCTATCCTGTTTATTGCAACGTACCCTTTGTGGTTGCAGTGAAACTTGAACTGGTGCCTTTAGGGCTATGAGTCTGCCCAAATTGAGTCGTTTTCCAATCCTGTCAGACAGCTACCAAGTCATTTTTACTTCAAAACTCTCTTGTGGGTGTTGGCACAAGGGTCTCCCCTACGTGAGTGACCGGGTTTTACGCGGTTTCTCGCATTTTACAACACGTCCCTTTTTTAATGATTAAGCACCAGGCTCGTGCGGTCGCGCCAGCGGCCTTTACGGTAATACACCAGCATGGCGAGTCCCGTCACGATCCAGGAGGCGGGGTAGCACATGCACAATACGAACAGCGTGTGCCGCAGGACGAAGAGCGTTCCGATCCAGATGATGCGCAGCAGGCAGATGCCGAGACCGATGATGACCACCGGGCGCACCGCGTCCCCCACGCCGCGCAGCACGGCGGAGAGCACTTCGATCAGCACCCAGGTGATGTAGAAGGGGACAAAGTAGAGCATCATGGTATAGGTCGTCTCGATCACAGCGGCGTCCTCGGTCAGAATGTGCAGCAGCGGGCGACCCAGCAGCAGGATCAGCGCGCTCAGGCTCACGGTGATGACGCTGGAGAGCACCAGCCCCTGCCGGACGCAGAGCTTGACACGATCCTGCCGTCCCGCGCCGAGGTTTTGCCCCACAAAGCTGGTGATGGCGGCGCCGAGCGCGTTGCTGACAGCCCAGAAAATGCCGTCGGTCTTGGAGGTCATCGCCCAGGAGGCCACCACCACGGTGCCGAGGGAGTTGACGCCCACCTGAATGATCATGTTCGACACCGCGTACATGGACGACTGCAGCCCGGAGGGAACGCCGAGGCGCAGCATGTTCACAAGGTATGCCCCGCGCAGACGGAGCTGGCGGATGCTGAGCCGGTAGCTCTCCTCCGTTTTCAGCAGCAGCCGCGTCAGTAGCGCCATGTTGATGAGCTGCGCCGCCACCGTGGCGATGGCGACGCCCGCCACGCCCCAGTGGAACACGATCACAAACAGCGTGTCGAGCACGATGTTGCTCACGCAGCCCACCACCATGTACAGAAAGGGGCTGACCGAGTCGCCCACGGCGCGCAGCATGTTTGACTCCATGTTCAGAATCAGCACGAAGGGAACGCCGAGAAAGTAGATGCGCAGGTAAAGCACGGCGGCGTCCATGGTGTCCTCCGGCGTTTGCAGCAGGCGCAGCAGCGCCGGGGAGGCGATAAGCCCGAACACGCTCAGCACCACGCCCGCGAGGGCGAAGACCGCGATGGCGTTGCCCGCGGCGAGCTGTACATCACGCTCGCGTCCCGCGCCGTACACCTGCGCGATCACGACGCTGGCGCCCGAGGTGATGGCGACGAAAAAGCCGATGAGCAGGTTGATGATCTGCGCCGAGCTGCCGCCGACGGCGGCAAGAGCCACGGTGCCCACGAAGCGGCCCACGATCAGGCCGTCCACGGCGTTATAGAGCTGCTGGATGCAGGTGCCGGCGGCGATGGGCAGGAAAAAGACCAGCAGCCGCTTCCAAACCACGCCCTCTGTCAGATCTTTTTTGGCAAACTGTTTGTGCATGCTTCAGCCCTCAAACCAGCGCAGCGCAAAGTCTGCCAGCGCGCCGGTCAGCTTCTTGATGTCCCGGCCGGAGGTGTTTATCGTCAGATCGAAGCCGCTGCTGTCGGTATGCGACTTGCCGGTGAGGATCTCCCGGGTCTGGCGGCGGCTGCGGTCGATGCGGCGGATATTGCGCAGCACTTCGCGCTCGCTGAGCTGTTCGGCGGCGGGGCGGCGCTGCTCGTGCTGCATGCAGCGGCGAAGCCGCGCCTCCATGTCCGCGCAGACAAACACGCGGAAGGGGCGGTACTCCTCCAGGATCACGTCCGCGTCGCGCCCGATGATGACGCAGTCATTGCCGAGCGCGGCGATCTCCCGCAGGATCTCGCGCTCCCGGATCAGAAGGCGGGTGTTCACGCCCGGATCAAAGAGCATGTGGGAAAAGCTGTTGCGATAGCTCAGCTGCATATTGTGCCAGCCGTGGTTTGCCAGCGCCTTTTTCACATAATCCGGCTCCAGCCCCTGCTCGGCGGCGAGGCGGTCGATGATCTCCCGGTCATAATAGTCCCAGCCCAGCTTTTCGGCCAGACGCTTGCCCAGCTCGCGCCCGCCGCTGCCGAACTGGCGGCTGATGGTGATGATACGCATGATGTGTTCTCCTTGTTCCTTGCCGCACACACGGCGGGATCATAGCAATCTTCCATAAAGCGCTTGAAAGCAAGCGTCTTATGGAAGAACAGTATAGCACGCGAGACGGCGGCGCACAAGCTTTCCGTAAAAAAGCGGGCTGTTTGCGCTTGGCGGATGACACAAATGCTTTGCGCCTGCGTTTTTTTCTGCCCGCGACAATTTTTTGTTGACAAACGGTTCGGGGGGTAAACTCGACTTTGAGGAGCCGAGAGAGAATCCGGCTTAAGAAAACTTTTGGAGGAAAAGAACATGAAAATGGAAAAGCCGGCTTGCGCTCAGCATGCCGCCGTGGTATAATCCGCCATGCGGCGAAACGCTGCAATCGGATCGGGATCTATTCTCTGCAATAGTCAACAGGGGAATCTGGGTGAAAATCCCTCGCGAGGCCGTCACTGTGAAGCGGCGCGCTGACGTCAGCAGCGCGCCCGAAGTCAGAAAACCTGCCCGAACAGCCGACAGATCGTTGTCTGTGTTGTGCAAAGAACCGCGTGAGCCCGGTCAAAGTGCAGCAGGCAGGGCTTCGCCATGCCTAACTCTCTTTTTCTTTGTACAATTTCCGATGCCCGACAGGGCGAACAGAGAAAGGAGAGCATTTTATATGCAAAAGAAAACAAGAAACATGATCATCGCCGTGTGCGTGCTGATCGCGCTCGTTGTCGGCGCGCTGCTGATCTACAACGCCAACAAGCCCGCGGCGCAACTCGGCGACAAGAACATCGTGGTTACTGTGATCCACAAGGACGAGAGCACAAAGGACTTTACCATCAACACCTCCGCCGAGACCCTGCGCGCCGCCTGCGAGGAGCAGAACCTCATCGCCGGGGACGAGAGCGAGTACGGCCTCTACGTCAAGACGGTGGACGGCGAGACCGTCAACGAGGACAATCAGGAGTGGTGGAGCATTACCAAGGACGGCGAGATGCTGATGACCGGCGTGGACGATACCATGATCGCCGACGGTGAGCAGTATGCGTTCACCTTCACGATCGGCTGGTAAGCTGACGGCGAAGGAGGTCTGCGCGCTGGCTTTGATGGCCGCGCTGATCTTCTCAAGCAAGGTGGCGCTTGCAAGCCTGCCGAATATCAATGTAAATTCCGTGCTCATCATACTGACGGTGGTGTTCTTCGGATGGAAAGCCCTCTATGCGGTGTATGTCTATGTGCTGCTGGAGGGGCTGGTGTTCGGCTTTTCGGTCTGGTGGGTCGGCTACTTATATGTGTGGGACGTGCTGGTGATCGCGGCAATGCTCCTGCGCGAAAACGATTCCGCCCTTTTGTGGGCGGTGGTCGCGGGCGTGTTCGGCCTCGTTTTCGGGCCGCTGATGTATCTGGAGTATTTCGCCATCAACGGCGGCTGGGAGATGTTCTTCGCCATGTGGGTCGCGGGCATCCCCTACGACCTGACGCACTGCGTCGGCAACTTTGTCTTCACCCTGGTGCTGTATCGACCCTTGTACAAGGTGATGGATAAAGTGTTAAGTAAACGCTGATGAAACACGCCTTCGGCGTCTTCCGGAAAAATCACGCTCTGATTTTTCTCGGAACCTGCTCTTGCCCCATGATGCGGCATTGCCTTGGAAAACGGGAAAATCTGCGGTTTCCGTTTCCGTCCCTGTTTTTGCCTGCTCCGCACAGGCATGGTAATTTCTATGAAAAAAGCAAACGCATGGAAGGTTCTTCATTTGACCCTGATGGCCGCGATGGTGATCGGTACTGTCGGCGCCGCAGTGCATTTCATCATCGAATTCAGTAAAGCGGCTGCCAGCGCCGAAAGGTTTTCAAATCTTGCGAACGTTTTCCTGATGCTGCTGGTTCTGGCTATGCTGATCGTGGGTATTTTGTACCTCTTAATGGGTTACACCAAGCGGGCAGCTGCGTATTACAAACTGTTTTTGCTCCTGAACGTTGCAGTATGTGTGCTGACGATCTTTATTGACCTGTATTGCTATCGCGTCAACGCATGGATGCTCATCATCAGCGTCCTCAATACCTGCAAGATCGTCCTTCTTCTCCTTCTGAGCTTCGGAAAAGATCTTGGAGAGAAAAAAACCTGGATACTTTTCTACACGCTTCTGGCGGCGGATGGCTTAAAGCTGATTTTGGCGATCTTAAATATGATAGGCGTCGGGTTTGATTTCAGCTTTGCAGGATATGTTACCGCGTTGATTTCTGACGGAACGATCGGGCTGTCGATCAAGGGAAAATATGAGAACAAGAAAAGCCGCGGAAGAACATAAATCAGCTGTGCAGTCATTTCACCGGCCACCGACCACGCAATAAAAAACTCCCCACGGCCTCAGTCAGCCGTGGGGATGTTTTTATTTGGCGTAATCGACAACCTTCGTCTCGCGCAGCATGTTGACCTTGATCTGACCGGGGTAGGTAAGCTCCTCCTCGATCTTCTTGGCGATCTCGCGGGCGAGGAGAACCATCTGATCCTCGCTGACCTTGTCGGGCTCGACCATGATGCGGATCTCGCGGCCGGCCTGAATGGCGTAGGAGCTTGCGATGCCCGGGAAGCTCTTGGAGACCTCCTCCAGTTTCTCAAGGCGCTTGACGTAGTTCTCGATGTTCTCGCGGCGGGCGCCGGGGCGGGCGGCGGAGATGGCGTCGGCCGCCTGGACAAGACAGGCGACAACGGTCTGCGGCTCCACATCGTTGTGGTGCGCTTCGATGGCGTGGATCACCGCGTCGGACTCATGGTACTTGCGGGCAATGTCCACACCGATGGTGACGTGGCTGCCCTCGACCTCGTGGTCGATGGCCTTGCCGATGTCGTGCAGGAGACCCGCGCGCTTGGCGGTGGCAACGTCCGCGCCCAGCTCGGCGGCGAGAAGCCCCGCGATGTGGCTGACCTCGATGGAGTGGTTGAGCACGTTCTGTCCGTAGCTCGTGCGGTAGCGCATACGACCCAGCAGCTTCACGAGCTCCGGATGCAGGCCGTGGATGTTCGTCTCGAACACGGCGCGCTCGCCCTCGGACTTGATGGTGGCGTTGACTTCCTTCTGCGCCTTGGCAACCATTTCCTCGATGCGGGCGGGGTGGATGCGCCCGTCGGCGATCAGCTTCTCCAGCGCGAGACGCGCCACCTCGCGGCGGACGGGGTCGAAACTGGAGACCGTAATGGCCTCGGGTGTGTCGTCGATAATCAGGTCGCAGCCCGTCAGCGTTTCGATGCTGCGGATGTTGCGGCCCTCGCGGCCGATGATGCGGCCCTTCATCTCGTCGTTGGGGAGAGGTACGACGGAGACGGTGATCTCGCTGGTGTGGTCGGCGGCGCAGCGCTGAATCGCGGTGGTGATGATCTTGCGGGCGCGCTCGTCCGCCTCATCCTTGGCCTGCGCCTCGATCTCCTTGACCTTCATGGCCATCTCGTGGGTCACTTCGTCCCGTACGTTGGCGATGATGTAGGCCTTGGCCTCTTCCACGGAGAAGCCGGAGATGCGCTCGAGCATTTCGAGCTGGCTCTTCTTGATCTGGGCGATCTCTGCCTGCTGGGCTTCCGCCGCGGCGATCTTGTTGGACAGGGTCTCGCTCTTCTTCTCGACCGCGTCGGTCTTGCGATCCAGGCTCTCCTCCTTCTGCTGAAGGCGGCGCTCCTGCTTCTGCAGCTCGGCACGGCGAGCCTTTTCTTCCCGCTCGTACTCGGAGCGGCGTTTGTGTATTTCTTCCTTTGCCTCAACGAGAGCTTCTCTCTTCTTGCTCTCGGCGCTCTTGATTGCGTCATTGACGATCTGCTTTGCCTGTTCCTCGGCATTGGCGATCTGCTTTTCGGCGTTCTTCTCGCGCGTGATGAAGAACGCGGCAGCCGCACCCGCGCCGACGACAAGGCCGATCAAGATCCATAAAACGGGCATCGTAAGTAAACACACCTCCATTCTTTCAGAATTTTGCGGTGGTTACTTGATTTTGCGAATGATTCTATTGTGAATCTAAAGGAAAATGAGCCATCAAGCGAACTCATCCGAAGTTGAATATCAATGGAGCCTCCCCTGGCTCCTTCAATATTATATCCAATTTATTTTAGCCCCTTACGGATGTTATGTCAAGTAAAAATTCGCAATGACGGGCAGATAGAGAACACGGATGCTGCGCATCCTCGCATTTTATCCGATATTCAGCAGCACCAGCGCTGCGAGGATCAGGAGGATGCCCGCAAGCTGTCGGCGCGTGAGCTTTTCGTGAAACAGCAGGGCGCTTGCCGCCATGACAAGCAGGATCGTGCCGGTGCTGGTCACCGGGTAGACCAGCACGGCGGGCAGGCTCCTCAGCGCCAGCAGCAGCCAGTAGGAGGAGAAGTAGTTCGGGATGCCCACCAGGATGCCCGAGGCCAGCTCCTTCCAGAGAAGCTTTGCCCCCGTGCGGCGCTTTTCGCGCAGGGCGAGCGCCGATGTGAGCAGGCAGGCCGTCAAAAACAGCCAGAAGAAAAACAGCGCCCCTTCCGCCGCGGTGCCGAGCTCATCAAACACCTTGCTCATCACATCCCCGGCGCCGCCGGTGAAGAGCACGAGCAGCAGCAGGAGAAAGCTGCGGTTCTCGCCCGCCTTCCCGCCGCCCCCGTGAATCAGCAGCAGCGCGGCAAACACCAGCGCGATGCCCGCAAGCTGCATCGGCGTCGCCCGCTCCCCAAAGCAGAGTACGCTCACGCCGAGCGTCACCACGAGACCGAGCTTGGCAAAGGCGGCGCTGAGCCCCGCGCCGTTTTGCCGGATGCTCGACTGCATGCTCACAAGGTTTGCCACAAAAAACACGCCGCCGACCACGCCGAGCACAAGGCTCGTCACGCTCCCGCGCAGCAGCAGCCCCGGATCGCCAAGCATCAGAAAGCCCACGATCACGCAGGTGATATAGTTACCCAATAACATGCCGTAGCGGTTGCCGCGCTGTGCGCGAAACGCCTTCATTGTCAGCGAAATCGCCGCGCTGCCGCACATGGCAAGAACCAGAAATATCATAAAGCCGCCTCCTGTTACAGACCCGGTTATCATAGCACAGAGACGGGCGGAACGGAAGCCGAAAAACAAAAAAGTTGACAGTTCGTCACTCTTTTTGTAATATTATTAGTATATTACAACACAAGCGAGGGGACACATGAACGACATGAGCCTGCACGCGGCGCGCCCTGCCGGCAACGCGCGGGAGACCGCCTATCAGATCCTGCGCGACGGGATCATCCATCTGACGCTCAAGCCCGGCGAAGCGCTGAGCGACAAGCAGATTTCCGAGGAGCTGCACATGAGCCGCACCCCCGTGCGGGAGGCGCTCATCCTGCTGGCGAGCGCCAACATGGTGCTGCTGCGCCCGCAGGTGGGCACCTTTGTCGCGCCCATCGACCTCAAGCGCATGGAGATGGAGCAGTTCGCCCGCTGCGCGGTGGAAAAGGAGATCCTGCGCCTCTGCTGCGAAAAGCCGGATGCGGACAGAGCCTGGCGTTATGAGGAAAATCTGCGCGCCTTCGCCCACTACGCCGAGGCGGAGAACCCCGACCAGCGCAAGCTGCTGGAGCTGGATAACGACTTTCACCGCATCGCCTTCGTAAGCGTCGGGCGGGAGGACAATTACGCCCATATGATGGCGGGGCTTCAGCATGTGGAGCGGATGCGCGTGCTCTCAAACCTCGGCATGGCGCAGCTTCAGACCCTTGCGGATCACCGCGCCATCAGCGAGGCCGTTCTCGCGGGCGACGCGGAGCGGGCGCTCGCGCTGCTCGATACGCACCTCAACCGCTACCGGGAAAACCTCGACCTGCTGCGGGAGAAGTTCCCGGAGTACTTCGCGGAGTAGTGAATAGTGGTCAGTGAATAGCGAAATCCGCCACAATGCACAAACAAGCGCCCTCAATTCTGTGCAGAATTGAGGGCTTGTTTTTTTTTGAACTGATATATTAGAATATTAGTAGACCAAAAGCTGATTTTCTATATAAAAATATGACGGAGGGATTTTATGGCAATGCAAATGGGTTTTCGCTGGTACGGCGAAGGAAACGACAAAATTTCTCTCAGCGACATCCGGCAGATCCCCGGCGTGAGCACCATCGTCTGGGCGCTGCATGACAAGATGCCCGGCGAGATCTGGCAGCCGGAGGAGATCAAAAAGGTCGTCGATCAGATTCGCGCCGCGGGCTTCAACGCCGACGTGGTGGAGTCCGTGAACGTGCATGACGATATCAAGATCGGCCTTCCCACCCGCGATGGCTACATTGAGAATTACATCCAGACCATTCGCAACCTCGCCCCCTTCAGCGTGAAGGTGATCTGCTACAACTTCATGCCCATCTTCGACTGGATGCGCTCCGACCTTTTCCATCCCGTGGGCGACGGCTCCACCGCGCTCTACTACCAGAAGGACATGATCCAGGACGACCACAAGGAGATGGCGGACTACGTTATGGGCTTCACCGAGAAGTACAACATGACCTTCCCCGGCTGGGAGCCTGAGCGCATGGCGAAGCTGGACGAGCTGTTTGAGGCCTACAAGGACGTGACCAAGGAAAAACTCTGGGAGAACTTCAAGTACTTCCTCGAAAAGCTGATGCCCGTCTGCCATGCGTGCGACATCAAGATGGCCGTACACATGGACGATCCCCCCTGGGACATCTTCGGTCTGCCCCGTCTGCTGGTGGATGCCGGGAGCATCGACCGCTTCCTCAAGATGGTGGACGATCCCTACAACTGCCTGACGCTCTGCTCCGGCTCCTTAAACGCCAACCCCGCGAACAATGTGGCCGCCATCGTCCGCAAGCACTGCGACCGCATCGCCTTTGCCCACATCCGCAACGTCAAGCACTTTGAAAACGGCGACTTCTCCGAGGCCAGCCACCGCGACTGCGACGGCGACACCGGCATTCTCGACATTCTGCGCGCTTACCACGACTGCGGCTACGAGGGCTACATCCGCCCCGACCACGGCCGTCACCTCTGGGATGAGAAGCCCGGCAATGTGCGCCCCGGCTACGGCCTGTACGACCGCGCCCTCGGCATCATGTATATGCTCGGCGCGTGGGACATGATGGAGAAAACCAAATAATAAAGCCGTAGGGGCGGCTATCAGCCGCCCGCCAGGGCTGTATCAAGTTAACGGGCGGCTGATAGCCGCCCCTACAAAAGCAGGAGGCACATAAGAATGTTTTTAAATAACGAATCCATCAAAAACCGTGCGGCGTGGGAAGCCAAGGGCTACCGTCTGCCGCGGTTTGACCGCGACGCGATGGTCGCGAAAACCGTCAAGAATCCCACCTGGCTGCACTTCGGCGCAGGCAATATCTTCAAGGCCTTCCAGGCCGACGCCTGCCAGCGCCTGCTGGACGCGGGGCTCTGCGAGACCGGCATCATCGCCGCCGAGCGCCGCGAGAAAAAGCCCGAGGTAAACGACAACCTCACCGTCAAGGTGACGCTCAAGGCTGACGGCGCGGTGGAGAAGGCCGTGGTCGGCTCCATCGCCGAGAAGGTCTACCTCTACGGAAACGAAGCGCGTTTGCAGGAGATCTTTGAAAATCCCAGCCTGCAGATGGTGTCCTTCACCATCACCGAGAAGGGCTACGCCCTCTATGACGCGAAGGGCGAGTTGCTGCCCGATGTTGCCGCCGATCTTGCCGCTTCCCCGGAGAATGCCAAGACCTACATGGGCAAGCTCACCGCCCTGCTCTGCGCCCGCTATAAGAAGAACAAAGCCCCTCTCGCCATGGTCAGCATGGATAACTGCTCCCACAACGGCGACAAGCTCAAGGCCGCCATCACCTGCTTTGCCAAAGCCTGGGGCGGTGAGGGCTTCAACACCTGGCTCGAAGAAGCCGTCAGCTTCCCCTGGTCGATGATCGACAAGATCACCCCGGGTCCCGACGCCTCCGTCGCCGCGATGCTGGCGCAGGACGGCCTTGAGGCCGGCACCCCCTTCGTCAATGCCGAGGAGAGCGAGTATCTTGTCATCGAGGATAACTTCCCCAACGGCCGCCCCTGCCTCGAGAAGGCGAGCATCTACTTCACCGCGCGCGAGACCGTAGACAAGGTGGAGCGCATGAAGGTCTGCACCTGCCTCAACCCCCTGCACACCGCGCTCGCGGTCTACGGCTGCCTGCTGGGGTATGAGCATATCTGGCAGGAGATGAAGGACGAAGACCTCCGCAAGCTGGTGGAAACCATCGGCTACCGGGAGGGTCTGCCCGTCGTGACCGATCCCGGCATCATCAAGCCGCAGGACTTCATCGACACCGTGGTGAAGGTGCGTATCCCGAACCCCTTCCTGCCAGATACCCCTCAGCGCATCGCCACCGACACCTCCCAAAAGCTGCCCATCCGCTTTGGTGAGACCATCAAGGCCTACCTCGCCTCCGACAGCCTCAAGGTCGAGGATCTCAAGCTGATCCCGCTGGTGCACGCAGGCTGGCTCCGCTACCTGATGGCGATCGACGACAAGGGCGAAGCCTTTGCACCGTCCCCCGATCCGCTGCTGAGCACCGCGCAGCCCTTCGTCGCAGACGTGATGCTCGGCGAGAAGCCCGACTGTGCAAAGCTTGAGGGTCTGCTGCGAAATAAGACCATCTTCGGCGTCGATCTCGTCGAGGTCGGGCTTGCGGAAAAGGTCTGTGCTTATTTTGAGGAGCTCACCGCCGGCGTCGGCGCCGTGCGCGCGACCGTGCACAAGTATGTGAATCTCTGATGCCGTTTCCTCTCCGAACAAAAAACTGGGGCTTCCTTTCCCGGCAAACTGTGCTATAATGAAAGCACGCAACGCGGAAAATCGAAACCATGGGAGGGAATCGCATGAAAATCACCAAGAGAAACGGAAACACCACCGTCTACGATGACGAGCATGTAAAGCGCAGTATTCTCGCGGCAAACGCCGGGGCGCCTTTTGAGACGCTGACCGAGGCGCAGGCCGCCGGTATCGCAGATCAGGTCTTTCAGCGCGTCACGCTCAAGTATGAGCTCATCACCACCGAAGAGGTGCGCGACTGCGTGATCGCGGTGCTGAGGGAAAAGGGGCTGCGCCAGACCGCGAAGCTCTACGCCGAGTATAAAAAATAAGTGGCCAGTGGTCAGTGACCAGTGAAGAGTTCGGGCGAAGCCGTGGATTGTACGGCTTCGCCCGCGCTTTTTGCAAGATATAAAATTTGCCGTAGGGGCGACCACAAGGGTCGCCCCTACGAGTCACTGATCACGCACTCACGCTTACCACAGCCTCGGCGCGGAGGCTGTCGTTTACGGCAGAGAGCTTCACTTCGCCCTTGCCGCCCGCGCGGACGATGGCGAGGGCTTCGCCGTAGTAGGTGTCGCACTTCGTGTCAAGATAGCTCAGCTCATAGAAGGGGCAGGCGCTGCCGAGACCCACAAGCTCGCCGCCCTCCACGCTCACGTTCAGGATGCCGCGCTCCATGGGCTTGATGACGCCGTTTTTGTCGGTGAACTTGAGGCGGATAAAGCTCAGGTGCCCGGCCTTGACGCTCTTTTCTTCGGGAACGGCCTGCAAAACGGTCTCTTCTCCGGCGGTGACAAGGCGATCGCGCCCGATCTCTCTGCCGCTTGCGTCAAAGCTCACGGCCTCGATCGTGCCGTTTTCGTAGGGGACATGGAAGGTGAAGAGGCAGTTGTTCTTCATGGCCTTCCTGCCGCGGCTGACGCCGTTTACCAGAAGCTCCACGCTTGCGGCTCTGGCGTAGACCTCCACATGCGCCTTCTTCCCCTCGCAGCCGCGCCACGACCAGCTCGGCATGGCGTTGGTCATCTTCCAGGCGGAGGGGGAGTGCCGGCCTGTGTGGCAGAGGGGACGCACGGCGATATAAGGTCCCTTTTCGCGCTCCAGCGCGACGCGGGTATAGAGCGCCTCGCCCAGGGGCTTGCCGGTCAGGTCGATGCGCCCGGAGCCCGCCGCGATCCAGCCGAGACCCGCGTCGAAGTTCTTTGCGTAGTCGCCGTACTCCCAGGAGCCGATCATTACCTCGCCCAGATAGTCGATACCGGCCCAGACAAAGTCGCCGATCAGGCGGGGATTGTCCTTTGCCAGCTCCCAGAATTTATAGGCGTCGGCGCAGAAGGTCTCGGAGCCGAGGATGATGCGCTCGGGGTAGTTTTTCAGGTCTTTCTTATAGCGTTTCTCGCCGTAGTTGTAGCCCGCGATGTCCATGTTGGCGAAGGCTTCGCGCGTCGTCACGTCGGAGCCGTGCAGCGTCGCGCCGAGCTTCATGAAGTCCGCGCCGAAGAGCCCGGCCATATCGTTGAAGAACTTGGAGCCGGTGGAGCTCTCCTTCGCCTTCTTGCCCTCGGCCTTGGCCTTGGCGGCGCGTTCGGCCTCCCTGGCGGCCTTCTCGTCGGAGTACTGGCCGAAGCCGATGTGGTTGAGGAAGTTGAAGAAAATGTTCACGCCGCAGGTGACCGGGCGCGTGTCGTCAAGCTGATGCAGAAGCTCGGTCATGTCTTTGGCAAGCCGGATGCCCTTGGGCTGGGCGGTCTCAGCCACCTCGTTGCCGGTGGAGTAGAGCACCACGCAGGGGTGGTTGTAGTCCTTGTCCACCATGTCGGTCATGTCCTGCCGCCAGAAGTCGAAAAAGAAGTCCACATAGTCGTACATGGTCTTGTGGATGTACCAGTGGTCGATATACTCGTCCATCACCAGACTCCCCACCCGGTCGCAGATCTCCAGCGCGGTCTTGGAGCAGGGGTTGTGCGCCGAACGAATGGCGTTGTAGCCGTTTTCCATCAGGATGCGCAGGCGGCGCTCCAGCGCGTCGGGGTCACATTTGGCGCCCAGAAGCCCGTTGTCGTGGTGGATGCAGGCGCCGCGCAGAATATATTGGAGGATACCCCGGAGGAGGCCAGAGCCATACGCGGCGCACTGCAGCAGTACGCCTCCGAGCATCGGCTCCCCTTCGCGCTGAGCTTTTATCCCGATGGCGCGGCTTTTTTCGAGGATGAGCTGGATTTTGACCTGGTTTTTATGGACATCGAGATGCCCGGCATGGACGGGATGGCGGCGGCTCGCAAGCTGCGGGAGCGGGACGAGGATATGTGCCTGATCTTCGTGACCAAGCTCTTTCAGTATGCCATCGAGGGCTACAGCGTGCGGGCGATGGATTTTCTGGTAAAGCCCGTGACGCCGGAGAAGCTCGCGCCCAAGCTGGAGCGCGCCCTTCAGACCATCGACCGGCGCCGCCGCACCCGCATTGCGGTGCAGGCCGGGGAGATGACAAAATGGCTCGACACGGCGGAGATCCTCTATGTGGAGGTCATGAACCATACCCTGTACTATCACATGAAGGAGGAGAGCTTCTCAGCCTACGGCACCATCAAGGAGAGCGAGCAGAAGCTTGCGCCCCTGGGCTTTGCCCGCTGCAGCAACAGCTTTCTCGTCAATCTTCGGTATGTCGACGCCATCAGCGGCAGCGAAGTGCTCATCGGCGGGGATCGCCTCCCCATCGGGCGCACGAAGCGCAGGGAGTTTTTGCAGCGGATGGCGGAGTTCGCGGGGGATCAGGTGTTATGAGCACACTGCCGATCTATTTTAACGCCGCAAGCCTTGTGCGCATGTTCTCCATGTTCCCCTTTGAGCTTCTGATGGCGGCACATGTGATGGGCTTCCCGACCTTTAAGCGCAGGCCGCGGTTTCCGCTGCGTGCGGTGGGACTGGCGCTGCCGGTGATGCTGGTGTTTGAATTCTGCATCCAGCTTTTCCCCGAACGCGGCGTTGAGGTCAGAATGTGGCCGGATTCGCTGTTTTTCCTGCTCGTCTCCGCGTATACCTGCAGCTATCTGCGCGCCTGCTACCGCTGTACGCCGCGGGAGGCGGTCTATGCCGCGGCCACGGCGCACGTGGCGCAAAACATCGTCCATAACCTCGACTGGATCTTCCTCTCCCGCCTGGGACTGCGGGAGGGAAGCCTTGAAAACCTGCCCATTGCGTTGGGGCTGATGCTGCTGGTGTACACGCTGCTGTATCTCATCTATCGCAGGTGGATGGCGGATCGGGAGGGGCACACGCTGCCGCTCAGAAGTGTGATCGTAAACGCGGTGGTGATCCTGCTGCTGGTCTGTGTCTACAACAGTCCCATTGATCTGGCAAGCCGGAGCTATCAGGTCTTCGTCACTTGCGTTATTGCCGACGTGATCGGGCTTCTGATGCAGCTTTCGCTGATACGGGAGACCGCGCTCACGCTGGAAAACGAGGTGGTGCGGCAGCTTTTGGCGGCCGAGCAGAAAAAGCAGCGCATGAGCCGCGAGAACATCGAACTCATCAACCGCAAGTGCCACGATCTCAAGCACCAGATCCATGCCCTCAAGCACATGGCCAACGAAACGGAGCGCAGCGCCTATATCAAGGAGATCGAAAACGCGGTGCTTTTCTACGAAAACGCGCCCAAAACCGGCAACGAGACGCTTGATCTGATTCTGATGGACAAGCTTCTTTACTGCCAGGCGCACGACATCACGCTCACCTGCGTGTGCGACGGGGCGCTGCTTGCGAGGCTCGACACCCTGGACCTCTACGCCCTGTTCGGAAACGCCCTGGACAACGCCATCGAGAGCGTCATGGGCGAGGAGAAGGAGAAGCGCTCGGTCAGCTTCCGGGTGGGAAAATACAGCTCCTTCCTCTCCATCCATTTTGAGAACTACCTGGGTCACGGTCTTTCGCTGGTGGACGGGCTGCCGGTCACCGGCAAGGCGGATCGGGGCTACCACGGCTTCGGCGTGCGAAGCATCCGCCACATTGTGGAAAAATACGGCGGCACCATGAGCATCCGCACCGACCAGCAGCTCTTCCGCCTGGATATTCTGATCCCCCTGGATATGGACCGCCAAGAATAATAGCATAAAAACCAAAAGCACCCGCCTGAATGGCGGGTGCTTTTGTATAGCCGATAACCGGATTACTTGATGCCGTACTTCTTGTTGAACTTGTCAACGCGGCCGCTGGTGTCGACCAGCTTCTGCTTGCCGGTGTAGAAGGGGTGGCACTTGGAGCAGATTTCAACGGTGATGTTCTGCTTGGTGGAACCGGTCTCGATCACATTGCCGCAGGCGCAGCGAATGGTGGTCGGCTTATAGTTGGGATGGATCCCTGCTTTCATTTTGCGTACGCTCCTCATCAAAGGCTGCCATGATTGTGCCCTCGCGAGCAGGCATAGTTACATGGCGCAAAGCGAAGTATAACACAGCAGCGGGCGGAATGCAAGGCTTTTCTTAGAAAAAAGTGGCCAGTGGCCAGTAGCCAGTGAATAGTGAATAGTTGCGGTGTCCCCTTTGGGGACGTATTATAATCTGTCGCGAAGCGACACCTTAACTATTTACTATTCACTCTTCTATCTTCACTTTCTTCTATCTTCACTTTCACGACCACCGTTTCCCCCGCAGACAAAAAGTACAGCGCGCATTCTTTGACGGGCTTTTGGAAGATGCGCGTGAGGGCGCGGGCGTAGGCGGTGAGCTGGGGCGTGTAGAGCGCCGCGCGCTCTTCGCATTCGGCGCGGCTGCGGAGCCGGTCGGTCTTGTAGTCGATGATCGTGAGCGCCCCCTCCTCCTCGAGGCAGCAGTCCACCACGCCCTGCAGCAGAAGCTCCTCTCCGGGTTCTGTGCCGAGGAGCTCTCCCGCGTCCATCAGCAGGGAGAACTTGAACTCCCGGTGCAGCGCCGGGGCGGAGAGCATCCGCTTCCCGAGGGGGGAGGCAAAGAGCTTGCAGATGGCCTCGGCGTCCACGGCCTCGGCCTCGCGGTCGGTGAGGAAGCGCTCGACGCGCAGCCGCTCGATCTCGGCGCGCACCGCGTCCAGACTGCCGCTGTGGGCAAAGTCCATGTACTGCAGGACCAAATGGGTGGCGGTGCCTTTTTCCGTGCCGCTGAGCGGCTTTTGCTGCCGCGTAAAGTCCGGCATCCGGAAGGGACGGCGCTTTTTCGGCAGCAGCGCCTGCGCCTCCTCGTCCACTTCCTCGCGCCCCTTGAGCTCGGTGGCCGTGATCTTCGAGGGGAGCGCCTGCGCCGCCTCATGCGCGTAGCGGAAGGCGAGATTGCGCCGCAGGGTCTCGGAAAGCGCTTCGTCCGCCTTGGCGGTATCCATGCTTTCCGCCTCCGTCTGCGCCTCGGCGGCAGGCTCGCAGATGCGATAACACAGATGCTCCCCGCCGTCTGCGAGCGCGGCGCGCAGCAGCCAATCCGCCGGGGACTTCGCCCTCGCCAGCACCTCCACCGCCATGGGCACGGTGAGCGTGCTGCGAGCCGACTCCACGGCCTTCTCCGGGTCTTTGAGAGAGGCGGTGATGTACAGGCGCTCTTTGGCGCGGGTCATTGCCACATACAGAAGCCGCAGCTCCTCCGAGAGCGTTTCGCGCTCCAGCCGCAGGGCGATGGCGCTGCGCGCGAGCGTTGGGTATTCGACGCGGCGCTGCAGATCCGTGCGCTTGGGGCCGAGTCCCAGCTCCGGGTGCACCAGCACGGCGGCCATGCTGTCCTGCCGGTTAAACTGCCGCCCGGCGTCACAGAGAAAGACCACGGGAAATTCCAGCCCCTTGGACTTGTGGACGGACAAAATCTGCACAGCCGCCGCCCCGTCGGAGCCGAGGGCGGGCTCTTCCCCGCGCTCGCTGCGTCGGCGCAGCCAGAGCACATAGCGGTGCAGCCCCCGGTAGCCGCTGGCCTCGAAGTCCTCGGAGAGCTTCACCATCGCCATGAGCCTTGCCCGGCGCAGACTGCCGTCATTCATCGCGGAGGCGATGGCGATCAGATCCATCTCCTCCATGAGCCGCCAGGTGAGCTCCGCGGCGCTCAGATCCGGCGCGTCCTGCCGCAGCCGCGCGAGAAGCGCCGTAAAGGCGCGGCTCTTTTCGTTCTCCTTCGCGTCCAGCAGCAGCGCGCCGTAGAGGTCGCCCTGCCTCGCGCGGCCGCGGATGCGGGCAAGCTCGTCGGGCGCGAAGCGGAAGCTGGGGGAGCGCAGCACGGCGATGAGCGGGATGTCCTGATGGGGGTAATCCACCACCGCGAGCATACTCATCAGGGCAGAAATTTCCACGCTGCTGTAAAAGCCGCCGCCCTGCCCGCTGCCCACAGGCACGCCCGCGCGGGCAAGCTCCCGGCGGTAGACCGCGCCCGCCTTGTTCACCGAGCGCAGCAGGATCGCAATGTCCCCATATCGCAGGGGACGCGCGGCGTCCCGCTCCATGACCGTGACACCGGCATCCACCAGCCGCCGGATCTCCCGGGCGACGAAGGCGGCCTCGAGGGCTGTCTTGTCCGGGCTTTCCTCCTCGCCGCCCTGGGGCAGCGGCAGCAGCGTCAGCTCCGGCACCGGCGCGTCGCCGGGGTAAGCGGCGCCGTAGCGCAGAGCCGCCGCCTCGTCGTAGTCGATGTCGCCGAGCGCCTTGGACATGCAGAGGGAGAAGACCGCGTTCGCGCCCTCTAAAATTTCCCGCCGGGAGCGGAAATTCTCCCGCAGCAGGATGCGCCCCGGCTCACCGTCCGTCGGCGCGTCGGCGTAGGATTCGTATTTTTCGGTGAAGATCGTGGGGTCTGCCAGGCGGAAGCGGTAGATCGACTGCTTCACGTCCCCCACGAGAAAGAGGTTTTTCCCGTCCCGGGAGACGGCGCGAAAGATGGCGTCCTGCACCCGGCTCACGTCCTGATATTCGTCCACCATGATCTCGTCAAAGCGTTCGGAAACCGCGCGGGCAAGCGCGGTGGGGCCGCCGTCATCGTCGGTGAGAAGCTGCGCCGCCATGTGTTCCAGGTCTGCGTAGTCCACCAAGTTGGCGCGGCGCTTGTCGCGGCTGTACGCCTTTTCAAAGTCCAGCACCAGCCGCAGCAGCGCGCTCATAGCCGGTTCGGTCGCCGCCATGTCGGCAAGGAGCTTTTCTGAGGAAGCGGCAAAGACCTTTTGCAGCTTCTCCATGGCCTCCTTGCAGGCCTTGCGCCGCTCCTTGACAAAATCCGCCGTCTCGGGATCGTCGTATTTGACCAGCCGCCCCAGCGCGGGGAAGGGGAGGGGCAGCGCCTTACGCACCGCGTCCCAGCCGCCATCCAGCGCCCGGCGGAGATCGCGCAGCGCCGTCGCCGTCTCATCAAAGCTGGGGTAATAGGCTTTTTTGATTTTTTCGTCCTGACAGACGAGGGGCGTCAGGCGCTCAAACGCCGCGCACCAGTAGTCAAGCTGCTCGCGGGCGCGGCCGAGGATCTCCTTCCCCCAGTCGGTCTCTCCCGCGTCGCTGTGCGGCTCGCGCAAAAGCCGAACCTGCTCACTCGCCCATTTCTCCGGCCGCGCGTGGCACTGCATCTTGTCGTAGAGCGTCAGCGCAAGCTCCGCGAGCCGCCGGTCGTCCCGCCCCGCGCCCACGGTGTCCGCCAGCAGCGCAAAGCCCGGCAGCTCCTCCTGCCGGTCGTAGCAGCGCTCCAGCGTGCGCTCCAGCGCGGCGGCCTTCATGGCGTCGGCGCGTTCGGTATCCACGATTTTGAAATCGGGGCTGAGCGAGAGCAGATGGGCGTTTTCCCGCAGAAGGTCGGCGCAGAAGCTGTGGATCGTGCCGATCTTCGCACGGCGCACCAGGGCGCTCTGCCGCCGCAGACGGCGGTTCGTCGGGTCGGCCGCCACGGCCTCGCTCAGCTCCTGGGTGATGCGGCCGCGCAGCTCCCCGGCAGCGGCGCGGGTAAAGGTGATGATGAGGAAGCGATCCAGATCCAGGGGCTTCTCTCCGTCCCGGATGCGGTGCATGAGCCGTTCGGTGAGCACCTTGGTCTTGCCGCTGCCCGCCCCGGCGGAGATCAGTGTCGCGCCGCCCAGGCGCTCAATGGCGGCTTTTTGTGCTGTTGTGGGTTTAAATTCAGCCATGGCGATCACCAAGCGGTCTGGCAAGGCGCTGCTCGTCGAGCATGCCCCAGACCTCCTTCTCGGAATATTTCGGCAGATAGCGGGCGTGTTCGCCGTTCTCGCCGTCGATGAAGTGGCAGGCGTCAAAGTATTCGCAGTGGAGACAGGCATTCTCCCGCTGGCTGCGGTAATAGGGGTCGGCGGCGATGCTGCCCTTCGAGAGCGCCTCCGCCATGCCGCCCAGGGTCTCGCGGATATGCTCCTCCAGCTCTCCCAGCCGCGCAAGCGAGGCGAGCGAGTCCGCCCCGGGCTTGCCGTTTTTGAACTTCACGGGGATGTAGCGCTTCTCTTCGCCGCGCTCCCAGGCCTCCATCAGCGCCGGATCGTCCAGCACCAGACCGCTGCGGCGCAGCTTTTTCTGCCGCTCGGCAAGGATGCTGTCGTCATCGGGTTCCTCGCCGAGGGAGAGGATGGGATCGCGCGCCGGGATGTACATCACGCCCGCCGGGACAATCTCGCGCCCGTAGCGCCCGGCGCCGTCGGCGTCCAGCGCGAAGAGATATAAAAGCATCTGAAGCCCCATCCCGTGCCAAACGTCGGACAGGGAAAACTCCTTTTTGCCGGTCTTGTAGTCCACCACCCGCAGGTAGAGCTTGTCGCCGTGTACCCAGCCGTCCACCCGGTCGGCGATGCCGGTGAGGGTGACGGCGGCTTCGCCGCCCGAAATCTCCACGGGCTTCATGTCGCTGGCCTTGGCAAAGTCCAGCTCAAAATCCAGCGGCGCAAAATCCGAACGCCGCAGCTCGCCCGCCATGTCCGCCACCACCCGGTGCACGTCCCGGGTCAGACGGCGGAAGAGGTGCAGAAAGCGGCTGCTCTTCTCCTTGAAATCGTTGAGCTCCTCGTGCACATAGGCCTGCACGGTCTCCTCCGTGAGCGCAGAAAGCTCCTCGTCCGACAAAGCCGCAAAGCCTCCGCGTTCGGACGCGGCGCGCGCCACATGCTCGAGCACATAATGCATGAAGGTGCCGATCTCGGGCGGCTGGAAGCCTGCCGGCTCGTATTTTTTGGCTTTCAGGCCATATTGGCAAAAATAGGCAAAGCGGCAGGCGGCAAATTTGTCGATCCGCGAGGCGGAGAGGCGGGGCTTGCTGCCGTAGAGAGCGCGTACCGCCTCCGGCGAGAGTCTGCCGCGGCTCATCTCCGCCGCGTCACGCAGACGGGAAAAGCGCTCCGGCTCAATCTCGCGGAAAAGCGCCGCCGCGCTCTGGAAAGCGGCGCTGCCGCCGTGCAGCGCCTGCGCCGCCAGCGTCAGCGCCGGCGCCTTCGCCGCAAGACGCAGGGTCTCAATGTTCGGCGCTTCCACCGAAAGGTCAAAGAGCGCCCTTGCGCGTGTGAACACCAGCGAGGGGCGCAGCGGCTCCCCGTCCGTATCGGTCACGGGGTAGCTCAGCTCCAGCCCCCGATCCGGCAGAGTCAGGGTGTTGTAGATCAGCGAAAACTCCCGCCAAAGCTCACCGTCCCCCGCGCCGAGGTCGATGTCAAGCTGCAGCAGGCGCTCCCGCTCCTCGTCGGTGAAAACGCGCTTTGTCTCACCTGCCATGGGCAGACGGTTATCGCTGCAGCCCAGCACCAGCAGATGCCGGATCGTCCGGCGACGCATCCGGTCGAAGTCGCCCGCGGAGACCCGATCCAGCGCCACCGGAATGAGCCCGATGTCGTACTGGCTCAGCATCCGGAGGAAGAGCCGCCCGAAATCGCCCATCTCCATGGCGCTCGTGCCAAGGATGGCGGCGGCCTGCTCCAGCGCCGAGACGATAAGCTCCCAGAGCTGGCGGTATTCGCCCGCAAGCGCCTGCTGCCCGTCCGCTTCCAGGGCGGCGGCGCGGCGGTCAAGCTGTTCGGGAAGGTGAAGCTCCTCCAGCAAGCCCGCGAGCGCCGCGGCCTGCGCTTCGGCGGTTTCGGCGGCAAGGGCGCGCTCGCGAAAATGCAGCAGCGGCTCTGAAACCCTGCGCCGCAGGGCATTGACGCGCCGCAGCTTTTCCTCGGCGGCCTCGTCGTACTCGTTCCCGTAGCCCTCCGGGTGTTGCCGCCAGTCGCTTTCGCGCTCCCAGGCGGCGGCGCGAAGCTGCCATTTGTAGACATAGTCGCCCAGGAGGTCGCTCTCCTCGCGGTCTAAGCCGGTCAGTCCCGCGCGCAGATAGCTCAGCACGTCGTCCACTTCCCAGCCGCCCTCGAGGATCTCATAGGCGAGTGAGAGCAGCGCCGGCAGCGGCTTTTGCAGCAGCTCACTGCGCCGCGTGGTGAAAAGCGGGATCTCATAGTGGCGAAACACGCTCTCAAGCGTGCCGCGATAGTCCTCAAAGCCGCGCACGGCGATGGCAATATCCCGCCAGCGGCAGCCGCCCTCGCGCACCAGCGCCAGAACGCGCGCCGCGGCGTATTCACACTCGGCGCTCATGCTCTCGGCGGCGGCGAGACGGATGGGGGGCGTGTCTCCCGCCCAGCGCTCACGGGAAAAGGAGAAGACTTCGTCGCTGAAAAAGCGCAGCGCGTCGGGCTTAGAAGCGCCGGTAAGCGTCACGGTTTCGGTCGGGATGCCCAGCGCCTTCGCCTCGTCCAGCAGACGGCGGCAGGAGATGCGCGAGAGTGCGAAAATCTCGCTCTCGCTTTCCAGGCTGTCCACCGTCATACAGACGGTGAGCTGTACGCCCTTTTTCAGCAGCGCCGTCAGCACCTCCTGCTCCTGGCGCGTAAAGTCGATAAAGCCGTCCACATAGATATGGTTTTCCGCTCCCAGGGGGGAGCTTGCGATCTTTTCCGCAAGCACCGTGAGCCGGTCGGCGGGATCGGCGTGTCCGTTTGCCACCACGGCGTCAAAGGCGCTCTGAATGAGCGCGAGATCATAGAGCTTGTCGCCCAGGCTGTCGGAGCAGGCCGCGGCGGCGCACTCCAGCGCCTCAGCGCTGATGCAGGCGCTCTTGAGCTCGTCCACCGCGGCGAGCAGCATCCCCTGCAGCTCGCTGGAGCGCCGGGCGGCGTTGTAGATGCGCAGGCGGGAGCCGATCTGCTCCAGCGCAAGCTGCATGCAGAGAAGCCGTCCGCCCTTGTCGAGCCACTGCACCGCGGCGCCGCCCTGCTGCTGCAAAACGCGGCGGGCAAGCCCTGTGAAGCTGAACACCTCCGCATAGCGCGAGAGCATGTCCCCGCAGGCGCGGCAAAGCTCGCGCTCGGCCTCGTGGCTGTACTGCTCGGGCACCAGAAGCATCGCGCCGCCCCGCCCGGCCTGTACCGCCGCGCGGATCTCCGATATGACAGCGGCGGTCTTGCCCGTGCCCGCCTTTCCGATCATCAGTCGAAGCATCTTGTCGCTCCTTAAAAAATTCTTTCCTGTATCATAACAGATTTGAGCTGCTGCGGCAAGTGCGCGGGGAAAAAACGCTCTTGCGCGGCGCGGGGATGTATAGTAAAATACAGGCATACAAAAGGAGGATGCGCTATGAAATACTCATCGAAAATGGAACGCTGCGGTCTTTCTCCCATGAGAAAGTTTAACGGCGAGGCTGCCAAGGCCGTGGAACGCGGCAAAAAGATCTATCATCTGAACATCGGCCAGCCGGATATTATCACGCCCCAGGCTTACTATGACGCGCTCAAGAACTTTGCCCAGCCGGTACTCTCCTACGCCCCGTCCCCCGGCACGGAGGAGCTGCTCGAAGCGGTGCGCGATTACTACGCCCGCATCGGGGTGGAGCTAAAAAAGGGCGAGATTTTTGCCACCACCGGCGGCAGCGAGGCGCTGCAGATGACGATGGCGGCGATCCTCGACGACGGGGACGAGATCGTGATCCCCGAGCCCTTCTACCCGAACTACCACACCTCCGTCACCCTCGCGGGCGCGACGATCTACCCCGTCCCCACCAGCCCCGAGGAGGGCTACCGCTACGCCGTGCGCGAGCGGGTGGAGGCCTGCATCAACGAGCATACCCGCGCCATCATGATCACAAATCCCGGCAACCCCACCGGCGCGGTGCTGAATCCGGATGAGCTCAAGCTCATGTTGGACATTGCGAAGGAGCATGACCTTCTCATCATCTGCGATGAGGTGTACCGCGAGTTTGTCTACGGCGGGGAGCCGCTGATGAGCGCGCTGCAGTTTGAGGGCTATGAGCAGAACGTCGTCGTCATCGACTCGGTGTCCAAGCGCTTTTCCGCCTGCGGCGCGCGCGTGGGCATGCTCATTTCCCGCAACAAGGCCTTTATGGAGCAGGCCATGAAGTGGTGCCAGTGCCGCCTCTGTTCGGCGACGGTCGATCAGGTGGCCTCCGCCGCACTCTACCGCCTCGATCCCAGCTACTTTGACGAGGTGCGCGAGGAGTATAAGCGCCGCCGCGACACGCTCATGCGCTGCCTCAAGAAGATCCCCGGCGTTGTCTGCGAGGAGCCGAAGGGTGCCTTCTACGTCATGGCGGCTCTGCCCATCGACGACGCCGATACCTTCCAGCACTGGCTCTTGAATGAGTTTGACGACAAGGGCGACACGGTGCTCTTCGCCTGCGGCGAGCCCTTCTATGGCACCCCCGGCAAGGGCAAAAACGAGGTGCGCATGGCCTACACGATCAACTGCGCCGATATCGAGCGCGCCATGGAGATCCTTGCCCACGCGATCGAAAAGTATAACGCGAGATAAGCGCCCCTATCAGGAGAACGAAAAGCAACGGATTGCCGCGACAATGCGGCAATCCGTTTATCCTTTTTTGTCTCGTTTTTGAGCGATCCGGCTGCGCAGAACATTTGCCCCGTAGCGCCCGAGCATCCCGAGCACCGGGCGCAGGCCGCCGACCTGCTCAACGAAGGTGACGCTTTTGAGATCTTTGGGATCGACCTTGTTGTCCACCGCGTCGTGCAGGCGCACGTTGTCGCCGGTGAAGGGCTGTACCTCCGCGCCGCCGAGGGCGATCACACCGTCGGCAATGGCCTCGGCGTCCCGCTGCTGCGCGGCGGTGGGAGCGGAACCGGAGACGGGGAAGACGGCCTGAACACTCTGCTCAAAGGCGCCGTTGTAGGCTGGCCCCAGGGAGCGCGCCTGCGGCGCGGCGGCGAGGTAGAGCTCCATGGAGCTGCCGTTGCCGCGTGTTGGGTAATAGCGCTGGGGGCCGAAGTAAGTGCCGAAGGGGTTCATGCTGACGATGCGCGTTTTCCCCTCGGTTTTGAGCCGCATCGGACAGTGCGCCATGCTGCCCAGCACCTGCCGCGCATGGGCAAGCAGCAGCCCGCCGCCCTCGCCCGCGAGGCACAGCGTGCCGCCCGTGAGCTGGTGGTTGATCGAGGAAATGTTCTCGTTCTGCGGGAAAGCACGCCAGAAATCCGCCATTTCGTAGCGGCTGATCGCTCCGGCGAAGTTGCGCTTTGTGACTGCGAGACTGTCGTCCCCGCGCAGGGTCAGCTCCAGGGGCGCCGCTTGCCGCCACTTGGGATCGCTGAAGCGCCCCAGGTTCGAGGCCTGAGAGGAGATCTCGTGATCCTCCCTGGTGTAATGTGCCGCATGATGCGGATGTCACCGCCGAAGCCCAGGGCGTCGTTGGTGTCGCCCCGGTAGGAGTGATAGCAGTTGACGTGAAAGCCGAAGCCGATATGTACCTTGCTCATTTTGCGCTGCCGAAGGCCTTTTCCTTCTCAAGCTGCAGCTCTTCCACCCGCTTTTTAGACAGGGGGTACCAGAAGCGCAGGATCAGAAATACCAGCAGAAACAGCACCGCCGGGATCATCACGGAGGAGTTGTACATGCTCTGCAGCTTCGCGGCGCTCAGCCCCTCGGTCTTGAGCTCGGAGCCGTTGTAGCCGATGCGAAGCAGGGGGACGTTGATCAGGATCGTCGCCACGGTCTGCCCCAGCTTGCGCATGAAGGAGTAGAAGGCGTAGCTGGTGGCCTCGTCGTTCAAGCCGTAGGTGACCTTGTTGTAGTCGATGGCGTCGGTGGCCATGACCCAGATGAGCAGGAAGATGAAGGCGGTGCCGATGCCGGAGGCGAGGCAGGCCGCGAGATAGAGCCACACGTTCGTCACGCCGAAGAGGGCGAGGACGAAGAGCGCGATGTAGAACACCGCCGCGAGCAGCACACCGTAGGAGCAGACAGTCCCGGTTGGAGAAGTCCGAAAGCCCGTCACAGGCGGTGTCGAAGAGGATCAGCCGCCCCGGTCGGTGAGGAAAACGGGCATGGGGGCGTAGCTTCCGATCTGGCTGTGCGCCTTTTCCCGGTAGAGCGGGCGCGGCACCAGCGCCTTTTCCACGATGGTGGTGGCCTTGATGTGCTCGGAGACGAAGTTCACCACCTGCTCGCCGCGCAGATTCATCTGGCGGTACTGCTCGCCGCCGCCGAAAACGGCCTCGTCCGGTTCGGCGGGCAGGCGAAACTCGTAGCTCCAATCCGCCTCGCCCTCCAGATACAGCTTTACGCCGCCCTTCTCCTCTGCGAGCGTGACGCGCAGGCGGCGCTCGCCGCCTGAGAAAAGGAAGCGGTTCTCTTCCTCCTGTGTCAGCTCCGTGAGCGGAACGCGCTCAGACTCCACCACCTCGGTCTTGACGCTGCCACGGCTTGCGGAGTAGCTTTTCTCCTGACGCACGGCGGAGACAAAGGACGCGCCGGGTCGGTGGGTCAGCAAAACGCGCCCGCCCTCGGACAGCAGCCACTCATTGCCGGAAACACGCGAATGGTACATGCAATTCCCCCTTCTGTTCTATTTTCCGCAATCAATACCATCATTTTAGCCCCGGCGCGGTGGCTTGTCAACCGAAGAAAAGGGGGTGTGAGCATTTCCCATGGTCGCGGGACGTTTTGGAAAGACAGCAGGGATCGGGCGAGTCCGTACAAATTCGGACGCGCCCGATCCTGCGGCAATATAAAAAGTTGACCGCCCGGCTGGCACCCGAGCGGTCAACTTTTTGCAGATGCTTCCATGTTACCGCCGGGAGGCTGATAGCGACGCAAAGCTAGTCCTTTAGGGCCTCCCCTACATTCTCACGCAGACTTTTGAGACAGCCCCATTTTTATGGGGATCACAGCAGAAAATGCCACGCAAGCCCCAAAAGCACCGCGAGCAGCGGCACGAGCGCCCAGAGCCAGCGCTTCGGCCTGTGCGGCGGGACGCCGGTGAAGCTTGCCGCCGCCTCGCGCGCCTGACGCAGGAGCGCCTCCCGGTCGCGGTTCGGGTCGGTGAGGTAGTCATCCCGCAGGATGAAGAGCGCCTCCCGGAAGCAGGGCGCGGGGTTTTTCACCACGATCAGGTTGCTCACCGTGCCGCGCACCGGCGGAGCCTTCTGCCGCCGCCGAAACAGGCGCTGCCGCAGCCGCGACATCATACGCGCTCCTCCACCCGGACGGTGAGGACGGTCATGTCGTCCGCCGCGCCGAAGCGCTCCTCCGCCTGGCGCAGAACCAGCCGCGCCAGCGCCTTCATGTCCGTGCTCTCCTGCTGCAAAAGGGTCTTGAGCCAGTCGTCCTCCGCGTCCGCGATCACGCCGTCCGAGGCCACCAGCGCCAGCGACCCGGGCTTTAAGCGCATGCGCACCGTGTCCGGCGCGATGCCGGCGCCGTCCCCGGCGCTCAGACCCACGGCAAGGCTTTCGCCGCGGATGCGCCGGATGCTCTTGCCCTCCCGGACGTAGGAGGGCGCCGCGCCGTATTTGTAGAAGCAGGCGTCCCCGCTGAAAAGGTCGATGCACAAGAGGTCAACCGTGGCATAGCCCCAGGAGTCCGGGCTTTGCAGCAGCATCACGGAGTTTAACAGCTTCATCGCCACCGCCGGATCGACCCCCGAGCGCAGGAACTTCTCCAGGATCGCTACGATACGCCCGCTGTCCCGCGCGGCCTCGTCCCCGGTGCCCATGCCGTCGGAGAGGATCACGCACAGCACGCCCGTGTCCGTCTTAAAGTAGCTGCCCTTGTCGCCGCTGACCTTCTCGCCCCGCTTCTTGAGCGCCGCGATCCCCACCGACACGGCGAGCGGCTCCGCCTCCAGCAGCGTCAGGCGGGAAGCCCCGGCGGATAGCTCCTCCGGCTGGCAGAGCCGCGCGCCCACCACCGCCGAGAGCTTTTCTAGATAATCCTCCTCCTTCGTCAGCGGCGTGAGCCGCCCGCTCTCGATCACCACACGCAGCCGCCCGCTTCCGTCCCGGTAGACGGAGGTCTCCGCGTCGATGTCCAGCGTGCGCAGATAGCGCAGCAGCCGCCGCTCCGCCAGGGGGTCGGCGCCGTTGATGCTGCCAAGCTCGTCCGCCACGCTCCCCAGCACCTGGGCAATGTCGGCGTACTGACTCCAGGCCACGCTCCGGTTTTCCGAGAGCCGCGCGCGAAGCTGCCGCCGGTAGGCCATGGCGCGCAATTCCCCGTTCACCGCCGTGACGAAAGCGCCGAGATGCTCGCAGCCCGCGCGAAAGTGACCGGGCAGATCCTCCGCCGCGAGGCTCCCCTTCGAGACCATGGCGCGCGTCGCGTCGTTCATGGCCGAGAGCGTGTCCAGATAGTCCGCGTTCCAGCAGCGGTTCTTGCTCTTGCACTTGACGCACACCGCGTCCGCCGCCCGGTCAAAGACCCGCGCCACGTTCTCGTCGTTCGCGGGCTCCTCCACCGTCTTGCGCACGGTCTCATAGAGCTCCCGGTAGGCTTCCGACAGATTCTTGACCCGCCGTGCCGCAAAGCGCCGCAGGCCGGATTCGCCGCTGCCGCGCTCCATGGCCTGCAGGAGCAGCCCCAGATGCCCCAGCCAGGATACGGGCAGCAGCATGAACAGCACCGATGCGCAAAAAGTCTCAAACAGGGCGCTGATGTAGATCTCCGTCGTCCAGACGCAGACCACCGCCAACGCCCCGCTTACAATGAACGAGAGCACGAAGAGAAAGCGCCCGTGCCGCCCGAATACGCCCGAGAGAAGCCCCGAAAGGGCGTAAGCCATCGTGTAAAAGGGCGCGCCGGGGTTTCCGATGTCCATGGCAAGCCCCAGCACCGTGCCCACCGCCGCGCCCGTGAGCATCCCGCCCTTCATGGCCGAGGCCATCACCAGGAGCAGCGCCAGCACCCGCCCGAGCGAGACCGTGTCAAAAACGATCAGCCGGGAGAAGGTCATCAGCAGCACCGCAAGCAAAATCATCACCGATACGCCGTGCCGCAGCTCGCCGCCCTCCGTCCCGGCGGATGTGCCCGCCAGCGCTTCCCGAAAGAAATACGCCCCGCCGAAGGCCAGCGCCGTCTCCAGAAACAGCGCCGAGAGCAGATCCACAAGATCCCGCGCCAGACTCACCCCGCCCAGCCACGCCGTCACCGCCATGACCGCCCCGGCGGCCGAGGGCATGAAATACGGCGTCTTGTAGATCGGCATCTCGTGAAACACGAAAGCCACCGTGTACACCAGCACCGCCCCCGCCACACAGCGGATGCCCCACTCCAGCCCGCTGGAGGCCAGATAGCCCAGCGTCGCCCCCAGCAGCGCCGCCACGCCGCTTAAGCCCGGTCCCGCCGCCGCCACCAGCGCCACGCCAAAGGGCGCGCCGTTATCCAGCACGCGCGCGCAGGCCGCCACAAAGCCCAGCGTGAAGTAAATGGCGCAGTGCGCCACGGTGAAAAAGCGCCGGTCAATTTGCACGCCGCCCTTGACTTTTTGCAGACTCAGCGCCTGCCCCTGTTCTTCCATCGCCATAAAAACTCGCCTCCTGAGTTTACATAAATGTGAGTTCATTATAATTATGTAATTTTGCGAGGCCTGTCACATGGCGCTGTTGAAGGGGCAAAGTTTGCATGGGAAAATGGGGGATAATAGTTTTCGGTTTTCAGGTATGAACTGAAAACGGAAATACAAAGGACTCTGAAAACTTCGTTTTCAGAGTCCTTTGTATTTCCTGCGCGTGGCGAGGCCGCCGCGGATATGCCGCTCGGCCTTGTTCAGATCCAGAAGCCGCCGCACCTCGTGATAGAGCGCCGGGCTGACACGCGGCAGCCGTTCGGTCAGATCCTTGTGTACGGTGGATTTGCTGATGCCGAACCGCGCCGCCGCGGCGCGGACGGTGGCCTTGTTCTCAATGATGTAAACCGCCAGATCTTTGGCGCGATCCTCGATACTCGTGTGCACTTACACCACTCCCTGAGCGCGGCAGAGCCGCCGCGCGTTTCCTGCTCCATGTATATGAGCGGGGGAGGGGTTTTATCCGTGCAATGCGCACTTGCGGAAAGCGCCCGCGCCGCGAAAGCCATCCACGCGGTCTTTCACCCCGAAAAGCTCAACTACGGCGCTTACGGCGATACGGGCTGCCACCTGCACGTCCATCTTGTGCCGAAGTATCGGGACGGCTTTGAGTGGGGCGGCGTCTTTGCCATGAACCCCGGCCAGAAAAAGCTCAGCGAGAGCGAGTACGCCGAGATGGCCGAGAAGATCAGAGCGGCGCTGTAACGACATAGCCCGGTTTTTATACTAAGTCTCAATAGAACGGTTTGAAATCTTCCGGCCAGATTTGCGCCATACTGCGTTACAGTCCTTGAAAATACACAAAGTATTCCCTGCGGTCTGCGCCTTGTCTGGCACAAATCTGCCTCGGAATCTTTCTAAACCATCTTATTGAGACTTAGTATTTTTGAGTTTTCGCATTTTTGAAACGTCGCACTTTTCCACACGAAATAATTTCAAATAGTCTCAAAAAAGTGAAAAAAGAGAAGAATTCCGTCCTGAAATGTGGTATAATACTATTCTCCATTAAAACAGCTTAAAATCCAAGTTCTGGCGGTGATGCTGTTAACGAGGTCATTTGTCAGTTCGCAGATAGTATCACAAAGGCGA
>CACZXQ010000002.1 GCA_902785115.1 Oscillospiraceae bacterium
CCTCGCGCGCGTGCGCGTTTGGAATCGCGCGCGGTGAGGATTGTCGCGCGTGCGGGCGCGGTGAGGATTGTCGCGCCCGCTGGCGTTGCGGGCTGGCGCGGTAGAGAGATCGCGCGCGTATAGCTGGCGAAGCTGCTGCCGGCGTCGCCGGTGCCGGTGCCGGTCGTCCTCGCGTCGGTCGTCTGCCGTTGGTGTCGTCGGTGCTTGCCATTGTCGCCGGTCATCGGTTGCATCGTCGCCGCGTCGATCTTCTCGCCGGTCGTCGTGCATCCTCGCGCCGTGATCATGCCGAGCAGCGCCGGCGTCGTCGCCGGCGTCGGTTGCGTCGATCATCGCGCCGTCGGCGCATCGCCGGAGCAGCCCAGCGCCGCCGAAGGGGTTTTATGCGCGTGCCAAGTCTAAGTTAGCTTTATGCTAGTAAGACCCCCCTATAGTCCCCCCAGCCGTTCGCCGGTCGATGGGGGATTATAGGGGGTAAAGTTAGCTCTATGCTTCTTGATAGCTGCGTGCGCGTAAAACCCTCCGCCACAGAACGCGGCACGTAAAAGCCCCGGCACGGGCCGAGGCCCAGCCGAGGCGAGGACGCGCCGCGCGTCACTTCTCCGCGTCGCGTTGCATCTTCTCCGCGCACGCCTGCAAGATCCAGCCCTGCAAGCTCATGTCGGACGCGGCCGCCGCCGCGCGTATCTCCGCGCCGCGTTCCTTCTTCGGGCGCAGGCTGATATAATCGCACGTCGCGTTGTATCGGTCGAGGCTTTGCCGCTTTTTTTTCGATACCGCCACGAAATCACCCCCTTTTCTTTGATTTTATTATACTCGCGCGCGTGGCAGAACGCAACAGTGCAAATTGCACAAACGAACGCAACAGTGTTTGTGCAAAGCGCAGAAAGGAACGCAACAGTGCAAATTTGCGCTTGACAGCGGAACGCAACAGTGCTATTTTCAAATCACGGCAGGCGACCACAAGCCGCCGCGCCGAATAAAACAGCCGCCCCGACGCGGCAACGTCAGGACGGCGGAAAGGAGAAGCCATGAAGCGCATCAACGGCGTTTGGTACTTCGCAGGTATCGCATACGCCAACTTTCACGCGGCGCTTGTAGCTGCGTGGCCTAAGTAATTAGGCATTCCGGGCGGAGCAATCCGCCCGGCCCTTCGGGGGCTTCTCACAGTTGAGATTTTACCACGCCGAAAAAATAAAATCAATAGGGGGATTAAAAACCATGATGAAATTTGAAACGCTTTTGAAGAAGCTCCGCGCCGCTGGATTTGAGGCCGAGCCGATCACGATTTGCAATGTGAAGGTCGACGGCATCAGCCGCGACGTTGACGGCATCCGGGTATTGCATGACTACATGGGGCCGTACCCGACGCGGGAAGCGATGGACGCGCACAACGCGGTTTATAAGCTCGCGAGGCGGGCCGGCCGCATCGCAAAACAGCGCGGATTTTATACCGCTACTTTCGTTTATGACCTTCCCGCCTAAAGCATCCCAGCCGGACACCTTGACGGGCCGCACCGGATAAAGCGACCCGATCCCAGCCGCAAGGCAACACAACAAAGTCAAAAATTTTAAGGCCGCAGGCCGGAAAGGAAAATACCATGAATAACACCGAAATCATTTACAACGAGGCGATCCGCGCGGGCATCTACACAAAGGCCGAGGCTGACGCGCTCATGCTGACCCGCGGCGCGCTGCCGATCCACACCTTCCAAGAATGGAAGCGCGCCGGCTACAGCGTCAAAAAGGGCGAGCACGCCGCGATCCGCTGCGATCTTTGGAAGTACACGAGCAAGCCCAGCAAGAAGGACCGCGAGAAGGCTGCCGGCATGACGGAAGAAGAAGCCGCCGCGAAATTCGGCCATTACTACATGGCGGCCGCGTATCTGTTCACCCGTCAGCAGGTCAAGAAGCAGGGCGAGCCGGACCCGGAGCCGGCCGCCGAGGACACCGGCGACAACTTCGACGACGTGGACCCCGCCGCGATCCGTGCCAAGCTCAAAGAGTACGAGGAGCACGGCAGCCCATTCGTTGATCAGGTTATGCGCGACGCCGAGCGCATCGCCGCGGCCGAGGCCGTCGCCGAGGACCTGAGCGCGAGCGCCGCCGCCGAGGACCTGAGCGCGAGCGCCGCCGCCGATCCCTACAGCGCATTTCTCGACGAAAACGGGCAGCTTGTTCTTCCGTTCTGAAGCGCCCCCAGCCGGACACCTTGACGGGCCGCACCGGATAAAGCGACCCGATCCCACGGGCGAAAGCCCGCAACAAAAACGAGGAGGAACACGAAAAATGTCTTTATGGGAATTTTTGCAGCGCCTCGACGCTGACCCATTCGACCCAGCGATCACAAGCCTATTTCTCGACGGCAAGAACGACAACGACGACAAAAACGAGGAGGACACCACAAAATGAAATCCATTTTTGACCGCACCATGACGCCGGCCGAGCACGCCGCCATGAAGCAAGCCGAGATCGAGCACGCCGCCGGCGTCGCCGTCCGCATGAACCCGCAAACATTCCGCGTTGAGTATTACGAAATCTCAACCGGAAAAGTCGTCGCCAGCCATTGAAGGGAGGAACACGAAAAATGTCTTGCTTGATGATGAACGAAAAGCCCCTTGCATCCCTCGCCGATTGGATCGCCGCGCAGCTCAACCACGGTTTTAACGGCTTCGGCATGGAGGCCCCCAGCGCGCTATACAACGCCCTGAGCGATTGCACCGTTGCCGGTCGCTTCGACGAAAACAAAATCTACCTGAAACTGTACGCGCTCAACTTCCGCGCCTATGATGGCCGATACAGCAGGCACGACGAGCCGATCACCTTCACGCCGCCGGACCCGTACAAGCCGAACACGGTGCATCAATACCCCGTCAGCTATAACGGCCATTGGACCGTCGCACCGTGGCATTATCAGATCGCGAAACGCCTGTCTTTTCTCCTGTACCAATGCAACGAGGACGCGACGCGCAACGACGAGCTTTATTTGTCGCTTGTCCAGCTCCGCCGAAATCTGTATTGCTTCATCGTAGATCAAAGCGACGCATGGCAGGCGCTCCCGTGGATGGAGTAACCCCCAGCCGGACACCTTGACGGGCCGCGCCGGATAAAGCGACCCGATCCCATGAGCAAAAGCCCAAAACAAAAAACGAGAGGAGCACACGAAAATGTATTACGAGATCAACGAAGAAATGGCGCGCCGCGCAAAAGAAGCCTATTCCATGAGCGATTACAAGGCCGGCAGCGCCACCGCCGACTATCGGCAGCAGGTCGACGAGGCCGCGGCGCTGGTGGAGAAGCAGAAAAAGACCGTCAGTCCGTTCTACCACGAAAAGCTCGACGCGCTGCTTGATCGCTACGCAAAGCGCCTTGCGCAATGGTACAACGATTATAACCGGAACACGGCAAGCTGCCCGTCGTCCTTCATCACGGGCGGCAGCAATTACAACAAGGTTTTCGGCCGGAAGCACGCAAAGCAGCTATCCCGCGAAGATACGTTGTGGAAGGAATACAACGAGGTCAAGGACATTCTGAGCAAGATCAAAGGCGTCGGCACCGGCCCCGTCGACCTGAGCGATCCACACGCCCGCGAGATCCTGACCGGGCAGCTGACCACGGAAAAGAACAAGCTCGAACTCGGCAAGGCGCTCAACAAGCATTTCCGCAAATACGGCACCTACAAAGGCTTTCCCCATATCAGCGACGAGCGCGCCGAAAAGCTGGATGCAGCCTTTGAGGAGCTGCACAAAAGAGCGCCGTCGCATGATTGCCCGTGCCCGTCCTACAAGCTTTCGGGCATCCGCGACAGGATCAAGCGCCTCGAAAAACGCATGGCCGAGCTTGACAAACTCGAAGCGGCGCGGCAGGCTTCCACCGAGGACAGCAGCACGAAGTTTCCCGGCGGCGAGATCGTCCGCAACGCGGAGCTAAACCGCCTGCAAATCCTTTTCGACGAGATCCCCGCCGCCGAGGTTCGCGACGCCCTGAAGGGCGAGGGCTTCCGCTGGTCCCCGAAGAACTGCGCATGGCAGCGCCAGCTTACCGACAACGCCGAGCGCGCCGCCCGCCGCGCCCTGCATCTTGACTGACACAACACAAAATCCCGCCGCGGAGGTCACGACGGCAGAAAGGAAAAGAACATGGACGAAAAGATTACTTTTACAATCCACAAAATCGGCAGCAATATGTGCCGCATCACCGCAAACACGATCCTTTCCGCTTTCCACGAAATCGCCGATGGCGGATGTATCTGCACGCTTGACGTGCTGCTGAACGAAATGAAACACATCACGAATGAAGTCCGAGATCGGTTTCACGCAAAGGCAGTTTTTGAATTTGTCGACTTCACCGGCTGACACGAAAAAGCCCTGTTCACAAGCAGGGCTTTCCGTGCTATACTGACCACACAAAAAGGAGGGCAAAAGCCTATGGACGAAACAAAAGCCTTTGCACCGTTCCGCCTCGTCGCCGAGTATGCCGACGGCACGCGCTCGACCTTCGACGGCCTCACCGAAGCCCACGCGATGCAGCAGCTCGAAGCGGCGCAGGCGGAGCACGGGGATCTGACGTGGTATGACGGCGTGACGGATGTGAACTATGACAAGGGCAGGTATCACAAAACACTTCCGCCGCCTCAACGGATCATCGGCATCGACCTTACAGAAGCCTAACAAAAAGCACCGGCGTTTGTCGGTGCTTTTCTCATGCCCTCGCAGGCTATTCGCAAATTGTTTTTCCAGCGGCTTTGTCTTTTCCGGGAAACGCTGATTTTCCGCGCGTATAGTCTTTCACAAAAAACACAAATTTTTGCTGCTTTACAACACGAAACTTTTCCCGCCGGCGGAGCCTCTGAGCGCCGCCCATTCTTCCGCCGATCCACACGATTTTTCTCCGCCGGATATTATGTACGCGCGCGCGAAGCACGACGGGCGAGGGCATCCGCGTCGCCGCGTTCCTCGATCGTCTCGCCGAGCCTGTCAAGCGCCTTGTCGTTCCAATGGCGTATCGTCCCTTCAGGCTTCCCAAACGTGACAGAAATCTTCGCCCAGCTGTACCCACGTTCATACCGGAAGATCAAGAGGCGTTTGTACCCACCGTTGATTGCGTCGAGCGCGGCACGAATTTTCTCACGGTCCGCGTCCAGCAGCGCAAGCATCCTTTCGATCTCGTCAAGGCGTTTCCCGCCGTCGTCCATTGCCAGCGTCAAGGCCAGCGCCTCCGTCGGCTTTCCCGGCGTCGACGCGTGCGCAGTAGACGCTCCCGCCGCCTGCATGGTGCTGTACTCGTCCAGCAGCTCCGCACGCTCACGGGCAAGCAGCTTTCGCATGGCCGGAATGGTCTGATAGTACAAAACGATATTCTTGACATCCCTGCGTTCCATTGTCCGTCCTCCGATCAGTTTCCTTTGTTCTCCGCCGCACGCCGTTCCGCTGCGTTTCGCCGAGCCTCAGCACGCGCGGCCCGTTCCGCTTCCAAACGTTTCAGCGCTTTTCTCTGCGCGTTCTGCGCGATGTTCTTGCCGTAGTAGGACGGCATCGCCTGTTTTCTCTTTGCCATTCTCATACCTCCACGATGTCGATCCCGTATTTTTCTTTCAACAGTTTTTTCTTGATCTTGTACTTGTCCGTTGCCGTCGCCCTGCTCTTGACGTCCTCCACGACAAGCTCCCACGGCATCCCGCTCTGATCGTTCCAGTATGCCGCATGACTGCCGTACATTTGCCGATAATACTCCGCCGGCTGACGGTACACAAAATCCGCCTTATACCGGATCGCGCGCACACGCTTTCCCTCCACGTCGGTAAAAGCCTCTTGCAGCGTGAAGTCAACCTGCATCCGCAAATCTTTGATCTGTCCGGCTTTCAGGCGCAGCAACAAGGCATCATAACGCCGAGCCTCTTTCTGGCTGGGGAACTTCAGGACATTTCCCGAAGCTGTCACGCGCTCCGTCGGCTTGTTATGATACTTCGATTCTTTTTCTTTCCGATCCTCGCCCGGACACAAAAGCGTTTCCGCTCTTTGCTTCCGTGCTCGCTGCTCCATAAGCTGCTTGACCGCCTGCTCCTGAAATTTTGGCGGCAGATCGGTTATGCTGATCCTCGCCATACTCCGCTCCTTCCTCGTGGTCGTAAAAAGTCGCTCATTTACAAGGCTTTAGATTGGGGCTTTTCGTCCCCTCACTCGTCGCTTGATGCGTCACTTTTGCGCGGTCGCCCGCGCGCCGGCTTCGGTATCTCGCGCACATATTTATAATAAAGAAAGCCGTATTGCGTCGTCCGCCCCTCAACAAAGACATATCCCTTCGGAGCCTTGGGCGGTTTTGTGTCGCTGTAATGACGCAGCACCGGCGTCGGTTTCTCGTGGTCAGGCTTGACAAGGCTCTTTGTGCCCCGCCAATGCTTCGCGCCCTGTTCGGGCGTCCAATGGTCGAATAAGTATGTAGCAAGGCCGGTGTAGTCCTGCCCGTGGTCCACGCCGTCATACTTGACGTGTTCCCTCAGATGGTCAATCCGGGCGATCTCTCCGCCGTCCCATTTCTCTTTGATGAACTCCTTCGGCACGCCCTCAATAATGGCGTGGAAGTGGATGCGATGCGTAGACTTCCCGCGTCCCATGACGGCGACGATGCGCGCGTCCGGGTATTTACGCAGCAGCCGCCGGATATAGTTGTCCAGCTCACGGCGCGCGGTGGGGAAGTCGTGGATCTCGTGCTCGTTGTCGAGCGTCAGCGTCGCATAATACGACGTCGGGCCAAAATTCGCGTTGACAATGCGAATAAAATGCCGCTTCGATTTTTCGAGGTTGTACTTTTCGCGCTCCGCCTCGTTCTTGAAGCGCGGGCGCGGCTTCGTCGAGCGGTCGATCACGATCCGCTCCGACACGTTAAAAACGATCTGCTCACAGACAGCGCCGGAGAAGATGCGCGCTTTTACTGTTTTCATACCTTCATCCCCTCCGGCGCTTGTTGCTTTTTGTTGTGTTATGTCTTATGATTGCCGTACCACAACGAAAGGATTTGCTCTTATGGAACTTACACAGGACGAACTTCAGACGATTTCCCGTGCAGTTTTCGCATACGCCGATTATTGGACGCAAAACCGGAACGATCCCGATGAATCGGCTGCTGTTTATGATTTTGGAAGCTCTCTTATCGGACGGAAAACCTGCGCTTCATCCAAGGACGCCGAGGATATTCGCGCCTTGCTTTTTCCGTGACAGTCTGGCTGAAGCAGTTGACACAGGCAAGATTCCACGCGATCAATATCAAATGGATAACCGCGCCGTGAACACATTACTGCGAAAGCTGCGCAAGGCGTTCCCCAGCGAAACAGTCCCGTAAAATACGTCATCGTTCAAACCTCCAACTCAACCGTCATTCCTGCCGGCCCGCTATGCTCTGCGTCATAGCGCAGGTTGACCGTGACGCCGCGGATGGCCTTGCCGCCCACCGTTACCTCGACCTCGCCGGACATCCCTTCTTTAATGACGTTCCCAAATAGCGCCGTCAGCTGCTCCACCGTCATTTTCTTTCGGGCAATCTCGTTCTTTTCCTGTTTCGCCGGAGCTTCCGGCTCCTCGCCCGATGCCGAAACGGCGCGGCAAAGGTTTTCTACGTTTTTCTCCAACACATCTTTAGGCAACTGCTCGATCATTTTCTCCGCCGGCATCGGCGTTTCCTCCCGCTGCTTGACATCAAGAATGGGTACACTCATTTTCTGCACTTCCTCCACCGTTTTCCTTGCGCCTTTCTTCTTCGGGTAACGCAAAATCCCTTTGTCCCGCCGCCACTTCGTAAACGTCGAGATCCCGACGCCGAAGTGTTTTGCGATCTGCTCGTCCGGCACGTCCTTTTCGATCAGTTTCCGCGCCTCCGCCTCGTCGATCTCCGCCGTCTTTGGCCGTCCACCCTTGCTTTTTTCCGGCAGCAGTTCTCCGTCGATCAGCCCCAGCGAAAGGAGCTTGTTGTGGATCACGTTCTTGTCCACGGCGTTCAGGTCTGCAAGGATCTTGACTTGCGCCTTTTTGTCCGCCGCCGCGCGAAAGTTTCGCGCGATCTCCTCGTCTGTCATATAAAGCTCACGCACCGCCGCCGACCTCCTTCCGCCATCTGACTTTCATTTCATCCATGACAATTTCCTCTTGTATGTATCGTTCACCGGTCCAATGTGTCCCGCCGGCACGTCCGTCGCAGATAAAACCCGCGGCTCGCAGGCTTGCGCCCGGTTCGCTTTCGCGCGTATATGTAACAAGCCTTTTGTAGCCGAGCGCCTTTGCTGCTCTCCATGCGTGAGCGTATAGGATCGAGCACGCATTTTTCGTTCCGTCCGTACAACAGCGGTTGACCTCCAACGTCAGGCCATCGTCAAAGTAGCGGCCCACCGGCCGGCCAACGATCGCCACACCGCAAAGCCTTTCCCCGTCATAACATGAGATTGAAAACTTATGTCCGGCAGGCGGCTTGTTGTGTCTGTGATACTCGCTGACGAACGCGCGCGCCGTCTGAAAATCACACGGCCGTATTTCCAGCCCCACCGCCGCCGACCTCCCTTATCGCGTTAAGAACTCTCTGACAATGCCACACGGCTTTTTCCTCGCAATCGTCGTCGCCATTTCCTCCGTGCGGGCAAGCATGGCAAAACCGATCCGCGATCTCGTCCTGCACTTCCCAATAGTCGAACTCGCTTTCCACGGCGATGTGCTCAAAGTAATATTCCATGATTGCTTCGCAATCACAGCACCAAGCGCGCGTGAAGAAGTCGCCCTCCCATTTTCCACTTTGCCGCCGGTACAACTCGCCGGCTTCAATGGTCCTTCCGCACGCCTCGCATTTATGCGGCTTCCGCGCGACGTGACGTGTATCGTTGAAAAACTCCATGCTTACGTCGCCGCCTCCTCAACATAGCACCAGCTTTGAGGCGGCCTATGCAGCCAGTTTCCGCAAGGTATATCAAAATACCTCAGCCCCGGTAAAAGCGCCTTTGCCTCGTCGCCTTTTACTCCGTATTCACAGTCTTTACACCACGGCCACCCGTTCTTAATACACGGCTTGAAAAACTCGCCTATCTCGCGCGGCTTGTCGTAGATGGTCAATTTGGATATGTGCAGGCCGTGTCCCGCTTTTCCGTTGCCGAGGTATTCCATGATCTCCACATCGGAAAGGCAAGTGCCCGGAACTTCGTAATGCGTTACTAGAGCCGCCGGATCGCTGCACGAAAACAGAAGTGGAATGTCCTTGTCGCATATAAATTCCGCCCACACGTGGCCTTTGCGAAGTCCCCACTTCTCACGGTTCCACACAGCGACCTCGCCGTGCAGATCATCCCGGAAGAACTCGTTGCATCCGCTCAACGTACAGTAAAGATAGCCCTTGTATGGCGTCGGTATCTTTGGCGCGGTTTTCCGCACTTCAATGATCTTTTCTCTTGTGGCGATCTTTCGGCTCCAATTCGGACGCACGCTGAACATGACAGCTATTTCACCGCTCATTTCTTCCCCCTCGTTTCTGCGTATTCTTGCTCCCACCATCCTTTACACTTTTTGCAATCGTATTTCTCGCAGGCTCCTTGTTTTAAGTACCCGCACGGGCTTCCACCACATCCCATTTTTTTATCGGGCAAATTATCGACCGAAAATCCTGCGTCAAACGTATCGTTCATTACCTCGATAAACTTCTCTTTGTTTGTCACGCTTTGTCCTCCGTCCCGTAATAGGCCCCCAAAATGTCCTCCACCGATTTCAGCCCGTACCGCTCGCAGATGTCCAGCGCCTTGATGTACTCGCGCACCGGCACGCGCTTCTTTCCCTCAAATCCAAGCGCAACCTTTTCGATCATTGCTGGCAGCATTTCCTTTTCCTTCCGTTCGCGCTCCCGCCGCGACGCTTCCAGCGACGGGAACAGTCCGCTTGTTCCTCCTGCCATGATGTAACCCTCCTTGAATTGTTATTCTTTCATCCATGCCTCACGCACCACGGCGCACCAATCCACGGCCGTCGCCGCCTGCGCGCATTGCTTACAGACTGTTTCCGCTTTCGCGATGATTGCAAGCGCGCCGTTTCCCATGACGCCCTTATCGTCGGCGTTCACTTTCCGCTTGCAAATATCGCAAAGTTCAACCTTCACGATTCTTTCCCTCCTTAGTCGGCGCGCGCTGCGCCAGCCACCACGCCACTTCATTTCCGTGTGGACATTCCCCGTCGGTGAAGTCGCACGGATGAACTTCAAGCGTTTTGTGCGGCTCCTCCATCACGGTCACGGTTTCCGTCTTGCACTTGTCGCAGCACTCTTTCCCGAAATCGTCCACCCAAGGCGGCCGGTATTCTGCATCCGTGAGAAATTCCGCCAGCTTCTCCGGCGTCATGCACATAATCCGGTCGTAGTTGTTCATGCCGCCGTGCGGCGTCATTGCCGGCACGTCATACGCCAGCCGAAGCAGCCAGTCGATCACCTTCAGCATGGCGTCCTTGTTGATCCCGTTGTGTGTCGGCATCTGAGCGACGCGGAAGATCGCCTCGCCCTTTTCCTCCATCGTGTACTTGTCGCTGTCGATCTGAAGGAAGATCGCGCACGCTTTCCCGATTTTCATGCTTCCACGACCTCGCAATCTCCGTCCATAACGCCGAGCTGCGCACCGTTGATCCCGCCGGTCCCGCCGACGCGGATAAAAAACATCACGCCGGCGTCAACCGCTTTTTTCCCGACGACCTCGTGAACGCTCCCGACCTCCGGCCGGACCTCCGCCGCCACCGGCAGCTCCTCACTTGTGATCTTGATTTTCATGCTCTGTCTCCTTCCTTTGACAGTCAGGGCAAAGGCAATCGGTCCCGTCCGAAAGCGTCCATCCCGATCTTCTGAGGCGAGCGCAAAGCGCGTCGCCTAATTCCCATTCGTGCGACTGATACGCTCTTTTCCCGCAGCGGACGCACTCAAACCAAAGAGGTGGCTTCATTTCGCTTTCCCTCTCACACTTGATATTCGTGATAGAAAACGCCTTTTTCGTCGAGCACTTTGCGCTGCGCTGCCGTCATTGGCTTGTAGTCACATCGTATTGCCTCGTATGTTCTTACTCCGCTGACCCTTTGCAGCAGGTATTCCGGGTTCTTGAAAATCTTTACGAAGCCGCGCTCCTCTAACTCGCGTTCTCGCGCGTTAAGGACATAGTATGCAATTCCTGAGTGCGCTTCCGGTTTGCATCCGTAGAAGGTGCCATCCGGCGCGATCCATCCGGTGATTTGGCTGTTGTCCAACAGATAATCGCGCATGATTTCTTCCCATGTTCCTTCTCTGATCTCGTCGTCCGGCCGCGGATAGTAGTCATGGTGTCCTCCGGCGCTGTTAAAGAGCTTATTCCCGCGTATTTCCCACCAGCCATTTTCAATGACTTGCCCGTTTGCGTACCGACTGTATTCATGTAGGAACTTCGGCATTTCCTCGCCCCCCTCACCACGGAAATTCCCGCCGCATATTCTCCTCGCCGACGATCGGGATCAGGCTGTCCTTCATAAACACCGGCACGCCTCGCGCGCCGCAGGAAGCGACGATGTAATTGATCCACGACTTTTCCGGCACGATCTTCCCGGAGCGGTTGCCGGTTTCCGCGCCGATGATCACCCAATCGAAAGAACTGATCCAGTCCCATTCACTGACGCGGAGCGGACCACATATCGGCTCAATGCTGAGGAACTTCTTGTAACCATAAGGCAAGCTGTCGATCTCGTTGCTTGCCCCTATCGCTTTTTCTTCCGTCGTCGCTGTCGCTCCATACCAAAAGCTCGCGCCGCGCGGAAGGACATACCTCCACGATGGGCTTCTTAAAACTTGTCCATAGCGCGCCGGATTTTTCGTCAGGAACAAATAGCGGTGCTGCGTCGCTTGCATCGTGGCCTCCATGACCGCCTCGATCCACTCGTCCGGCACCCACGCGCCGAACAGGTCCGCCATGCTGCACACAAAGATCGTGCGCGGCTTCTTCCAATGCTGCGGCTCGTCCAGCCGGTAGCGGTGGAATGTTGGTTCAAACCCGAATGGGAACGGGTCGCGCCCGTCCGGTGCAAAATGGCCGGTTTCCGGTTCCCCCTGAGAAAAAGTCCATGGTTCCGTCAGTTCGTGGCATTTCCCATTCTTCTGGCCCGAATAGAGGCCAAAACGATGCACAATTCTCGCGGCATAGCAGTATTCGCACCCGTGCAGGCAACCTGTAACCGGGTTCCACGTAGCGTCACACCATTCGATCTTCGTCTTGTTCATGCTGTCCCTCCAAATATGCTTACTTGTCCCGGCTCCGCCGGCCGTTCCAGCGGCACATATTCCGTTCGCGTCCTCATGTTCGGCGTCAGCCACACGCTCCACGCGACGTCCATCAAGGACGCGCCTTGCCCCGTAAAGTCCGGCCGCCAAGTCAGCGGAAGGACGAGCGACGGGGGAGAACGAAAGAACAGCGCGCGGCGAGATCCTGCGTGCCAATACTGAGATTTGAGCAGCAGCGCAAATGGCAAGCCGTTTTCCAGCGAGCGCCGGATAAAACTCTCCGCCGCCGAGAAAGGCGGATTTGTTACGATCGCCTGCACTCCGTCCGGCACCGGCGTCGCGAGATAGTCGTCGCCCGTCGTCCGTATGTCCGTTGCGATCACGCGGTTTCCGTATCGTTCGAGCACGCGCACCATCGCGCCGTCACCGGCCGCCGGTTCCCATATCGTGCTATTCTTCCATCCCAAGAAGTCCAGCAGCGCCGTCGTCACGTCCTCCGGCGTAGGGTAGAAGTCCATTTCACGGCGTCCCTTTTCCGGGTTCCCGCCGATGTTCTTTGCGCCTAAATGGTCAGTTTTGCTCATTCCGTCCCTCCGAACAGTCCGATTTGCTCGGACACTTCTTCTTTTGCCGCCCATTTTTTCGGGCTGTACTTTGAGAAATCAGGTTCCGCCTTGAAAATCAGCCGATTGTTACACCATCGTTGAAGATCGCGTATCTCCTGCGGCGCGTGCGGCTTGTCGTAAATCATCACATACGGGTCGTAGCCAAGATCCCGCAGCGTATAGATACGATAAAGGTTTTCGTCCATCGTCGTATCGTAGTTGACCAGCGTGTAGACCGTCGCATACATCGCGTTGATCTTTCGCGTCGCCAATTCGCGGTAGAGGTTCAGCCCACGCAGCACCGCCGCGCTCTCTTTCATGTAATCCCACGCAAAATGGATCTGCTTCAGCTTGACGCGGTTGATCGCGGCGATGTTCTCCGGCGTCAGCAACCTACAATCTAGGCCCTGCGTGAAGTCCACATAAGCGCCGCTGTCTATCAACTGTTGCAGTAGCCTCATGTGCTCCGAGCACGCCAGCAGGTTTGGATCGAGGAGCACTATGTTTTTCTGCCCGCTCCACCATTCCGAAAGCTCTGCCACGCGGCAGGAACGCCGCCCCTCTTTTTCGGCAACGATGCAGAAGTGGCACCCGCGCGGGCATCCCCGTGTCAAAAATCCGTATGCGGTATCTTTCGTCAGCTCAGGATAGAGGGAATAGTCAGGGCAGACGTGCTCGATCTCGTCCGGCAGTTTGTTGTCCAGTCCGTAACCGGTTCCGCCCTTTACGACCTCCGCCGCGTTCAGCGGCTCCGGCATATCGGGGCTGTATGTCTCGTCAAATACCTTGCTCATATAAACGCGGTCATACTGCCCGAATCCGTCCCACCATTCCACAACGTCGCCGCGGTCCTTGTGCCACGCGGACAGCTTCATCAATGCGAGGTTCGGGAAATTGTGCCCGTCCACGTCGATCAAACCGATCTTCACGCTACCGCCCCATGTACTCCGCGCCGATCACTTCGCCCTTGAACGGCACCGGCGCGCGGTCATATCCGACCGTCTTGACGTTTGGGTATCTCTCATTGAACGAAAAGAACGGCTGGTTATCCTTGATGATCGCCCGAAGCTCGTTGTCAAGCTGCACCTGTCGCGCGTCCTGCTCGTTGCACCGGATAAAGGCGTCGGCATAGTAGTCGCACTTCTCTTTGAGCGTCTTTGAAAGCTCCGATATGCGCCCATACCCCCATCCTTTTTCATGGAGGCAGACCATCATCACATCAAAAACAAACTGCTGCCCGAAATTCATGCCCTTGTTGTATTGCAGGCGGTCGCGCTCCTGCTGCCTCCGCACCATATCGTTTTTTCCCATGCGTCGCGCCTCCTTCTTTGCTTGTTATTGATCGCGCCCATATCCTTTCTCCTCAAAAAGACAGTCCGCGCAAATATCCTCCCAATCGTCGCCGTCTCGCCGGCTCTCCCATCCGGCATCCAGCTTTGCCCGCACAGCGTTCCGAAAACTCTCCTCACCCGGCAACTGCTTTTCGCAACAGTCGCATACCGGCACAAAGTACGGCCAATGCCTTTCAATGCTCACCGGCTGCCTCCTCAATCCTTAACTGCTCCATCGGCTCCTCCGCTTCCTCGATCCGCCGCCGAGCGAGCGCCGCATATTCCTCGTTGATCTCAATGCCGACGAACTCCCGCCGCAGCCGTTTCGCCACCGCTCCGGTTGTTCCGCTTCCAGCAAACGGATCGAGCACCGCGCCGCCAGAAGGACAGCCGGCCAGCACGCACGGCTCCACCAGTTTCTCCGGGAATGTCGCAAAATGCGCGCCCTTATATCCTCCGGTGCTGATCGTCCATACGTCGCGTCTGTTCCGCTTTTCTTGCTCGCCGCTGTACGGAATATGCCCGCCCAAGTGAGGCGTCGGTGTCTGCCTTAAAATGCGTTCCTTGCATCCGCTTCCGCGCCGCCGCTTTTGAGGCGGACCAAACGCCCCCAAACTTCCAGCAACGGCGTCGTTTTTCTCGCTGACGCGCGGCTCCCGTATTGTTTCAGCGTCGAAGTAGTAGCGCGGGGATTTCGACATCAGGAAGATGTACTCATGCGATCGCGTGCAGCGGTCCTTCACGCTCTCCGGCATGGCGTTTGATTTGTTCCACACAATATCCTGCCTGAGATACCACCCGTCAGACCGCAGCGCAAAGGCCAGCATCCACGGAATACCGATCAGATCCTTCGTCTTGCAGCCCTGCGCTCTCGTTTTGTTCAGTTTCCCGACGATGGAGCCGGCGTTTGTACTCTGCTTTGCGCCCTCGCTATGGTGTCCGTCGGCATACCGGCCCTTTCCACTTCCTGCATAACTATCCCCGATGTTCACCCAAAGCGTCCCGTCGTCACGTAGCACCCGCCGAACCTCACGGAAAACCTCGACCAGCCGTGCGATGTATTCCTCCGGCGTGCTCTCCAATCCAATTTGACCGTTCACACCGTAGTCCCGCAAGCCAAAGTACGGCGGGGAAGTGATGCAGGTATAAAACCGGCCACTTTCCATTGACCGCAGGACCTCCACCGCGTCGCCCAACATGATTTCCTGCTTCACGTTTCCGTTTCCTCCTCCGCCGGTCCAGCCCAAGGCCCGATCACCGCGCCGACCTCTCCGATGAACGGCCGCCACTCGACACCGTGCTTGATCTGCTTCACAACCTCACCGCTGGCGTCCAGCACGTCGATCGCGTGCAGCTCGCACCATTCGTTGAAGTGGAACGTCATGCGCATACGGCTCTCCTCGAACTGACAGCCCATCAATTCTTCCAAGTATTGCTTGATCTCGTCCTTTGCTTCGAGCATCACAGGCGGCGCGGCGTCGTCCTTGTAGTCCCTGCACACGACGTCCATGATCTCCGGGCACCACGATTTCCTTCTGTACGAACGCACATATCCGGTGTAGGAGTAAACCTTTTCCGGCCGCACTTCGATCGCTCCCACGGTTTACTCCTCCGCTGGTGCTTCTGCTCCGACAACGCTCAGGCGCACCCGCAGTAGTCTTTCTTCATCGTTCAGTCTGTTCAACTCTCCCACAAGGTCGTCGTGGAGATCCCCGGTTGCCACATTCGCGTCCAGCACCGCGCCGATCTCTCTCTGCCTCCGTTCGATTGCCGCCAGACGCACACGATCATTTGTGATGCGCTCCTCCTGCGTCGGCTCTACCGGCGGTTCGGGATCGTCAATGGCAATCTTCGCGAGCACCGCCGCCCGCACCCACTCTCCGGCGACATCCCGCGCGCTCTGCTCGAACGCTTCAAGGAGCACTTCAAAACCGTCCGCGTTCTTTTCCTTCACGGCCTCCCACATATCCTTGTGCTGGTGCTCCGCCGAATTGATCTTCGTCTTGATGCGCTCCAACGCGACTTTCAGCTCCGCCCACGTCTCAGCGTCGGACGCAAAGCCGCGGTTGCGTTCTTTCAGGATCGGCACCAAGGCTTCCGCCTGCGCCGCCCCGATACCTGATGCAACCGCGGTGTAACTCGAAACGTAATTCCCCATCTTTGAAATCCTCCTTATCTGTATTTCTCAGGCAGCGGCGCAGGCTGTTCTCCCGGCTCCGCCGCCCAAACTTCCGCGTCGTGTATCTTGTGCCAATGGCACCCCCACACAGCGGCCGCGCACATGATCGCTGACAGCTTCGAGCTACACGGCACAACCACCGAGCCGTATTTTGGATGTATCACGCGCGCCACACCGGGCCGTTTCCACAGCTCCCTCAGCGTGTCGCGAACCCTTTGCCGGTCGTTCATCGCCAGCTCACGCCCGCCGTGTACGTCCCCAGCCGCAGCGCCTCCGCGTGGTCGTTCACGTAGATGTCAATGCACCGCCCGGAAACGCCCGTGTCCTCCGCAACATAGATTTTCCCGTTGATCTCGACCTCGCTGCCGAGCGGGATAACATCGGGATCTACCGATATTGTCCGGTCCGTTCGCGCCTTTACGCCCGTTTTGGTAATGCCATAGCCTCGATCTCCGGGACTTTTCCCGGTACACTCCTCGCACGCGCAATAGTGATAGATGCGGAACTCTCCCGCCTGCATCCACGCCGGCGCGTTGTAGATTGCCGCGGCGCTCTCGTCAACGTAAAGATCGCTTGCGCCCATGACCGGCTCACACTCCGCGCCGTCGCGGTTTTCTTTCTCCGCAAGCTCGTCCAGCCGCCGCAGCTCCAAAAGCAGCCGCGCGTTTTCCGCCTCCAACTCCTCGACGCGCGCGGCGTCCTGCTCTGCTTTCGTCTGAATGTTCGGCGCAACATAGATCGCGAACAGCGAAGCGGCGATTGATACGACCGTAAGGAACGCGCCGAGGAAGATGCGCCGCGTCCGCAGCCGCTCCGCCTTTTGCCGCTCCCGCCGAGCACGCGCGCGGCAATTCGCCGCGAACTGCTCCAACCAAGCCCGCCGCGCCTGCACGTGGGCGAGGAACGTTTCAAACTCCTTCATCGGTTCTTCCCCCGTTCTTCTCCGTGACCTCATACTCCGCGCCGAAACGACGCCGGCCGCACTCTGCGCACGTGATCTTTTCTGCCTTTCCGGGCAGCTGCTTGACCTTCATGCCCGCGGCGATCAGCCCCAGCGAGCACGGTTTACAAAGAGCCTTTTTCATATTGTTTTCTTCTCCTTTGTTCTTGTTCCTGCCGTGCCATCGGTGCTATACTCCATCTTGCGGAGCGTTGCAGCGCTCTAGCATCTAAAGAAAGGAGTTGCACACCATGACCAACAAGGAATTGGCCGTCCAGATTTACACAGCTTTGCTTAATGCCAACGCAGCCGTGCTTTCAAATCCGAACTTTAGCGGCACCGCCGGCACACCTTCGTTTGATACGATTGAAAAGGAAGTTGCCGACCTGACGGCACGCCTCTCACGGATCAAAGACAACTGACAACCCACATTCCAAATGGCGTTTATCGCCCGTACCGCTCCCAAGCTCTACGCTTTGGAGCGGTTCGTCATTCTCTACCTCTCTTTCGTCGATTCTCGCCGCTCCCATATCTGCCTCGTGGAGCCACCACACCCACGGCGTCACATCCATCGCCGCGTCGAGTTGCCGCAGATCCCCGCGCGCTGCCGCGTCGAACGCTCCCATGTGCCACCGAATCGCCAGCGCCTCCGCCGGCGTCAGCTTCATGTGCTGTGAAATCAGGTATGCCGACTTTTCACCATGCCCGAACGGAAAAGGATCGGAGTATCTAAAGCCGCCCCTTCCGTCCGCGTGGTAAACGTCATGCTTGCAAACGTCGTGAAGCAAGCCCATGACCGCGATGCTCTCCTTCACGTCCTCCGCCAGCAGGTCGATCCTCCCGCTCACGCCGAAAATCTCCACGCTCGCGATCTTTGCCAGCCGATGATGCACGTTAAGGCTGTGCTCCACGAGGCCGCCCGTGTGCGCGCCGTGGTGTTTCGCTCCCGCCGGCGCATCAAAGAACTCCGTTTCGTTTTCGAGCCACGCCAACAGCTCCGCCGCGCCCTCGCGCTTGATGTATTTGTTGTAAAGCGTCACAAAAACTTCCTGATTGCTCATGCCGTCCTCCTCACTCGCTGACCGCGAGCTGCGCCCGCCGACGCTCAAACACTTTTCGCTGCGCCAGCTCCGCCGAATACTCCGGCCGGCCGTTCTTGTCCATTTCTCCGGTAAAGCCGCGCTTCAGCTCGTCATACACGGAAGCGCGATTGAATCCGACACACGCCGCGATCTCCGCGACGGCCATGCTCTGACCGTAAAGCTCCTCGATCTTCTTCCGATTCTCAAAATTCATAAACCGATTGCGCCCCATTTCAAAACCTCCCTTTCAAAAAAATTGCAAAAAAATAAGCGCAACACAAAGTTGCGCTTGCGTGGCGTTGTTTTTTGTTGCCACTTGTCAACTTGTGTTGCGTTTATCTTAATTGTTCAGCTCCGGAAAGTCAAGCAATAAACTTAACCAATTTTTCACGGTCTGCTTTGTTTATTTCTGACAAGACAATGTGACCGCCGCCTTTCTCCCGGCGTCGGCCTCGTATATCCTATTCACTTTCGACCGCATATCTTCCGCCTCCCGCTGACCCGCCGGCCGGTATTGTCTCGGTTTATCCTTACATGGCGATTCCCAGCCGCGCAAGCTCCTCGGCGAAAAGCTCGTTGCTGCTGCGGTAGCCGAACATCGGCCGCGGGTAATCGTTCATCCACGCTTCCGTTTCGGCAATCTGCCTCGTCGTCACCTTCGAGAAGTCCGTGCCCTTCGGATGCTTCCGCCGCGCCATTCCGTTTTGGTTCTCGTTGGTGCCGCGCTCAAATGAGGAATACGGATGGCAGTAATAGAGCTTCGTGCGCTGCGTCTTTTTATTGATATACGACCCTTCCATGCCCTCCGTGTCTGCGAACTCGGTGCCGTTGTCCACGGTAATCGACTTGAAGATCGCGCGGAACTTCTTCGCTCCCATCTTCTTTTCGAGCCGGTCGAGCGCATGGACGATCGTTTCCGCCTTGCGATTCTTTACCTTGATAATGAACTCTTTGCGCGTCTTGCGCTCCGTCAGCGTGAGCAGCGCCGCCTTTCCGGTATTCTTTGCGGAATAGATTGTGTCGCCCTCCCAATGACCGAACGCCTCGCGGCTGTCCACTTCCTCCGGCCGCTTCTCTATGCTTTCGCCGGCCGGCGCGCGGCTGATCTTCTCCTTTTCGAGCCGCTGATACTTTGCCTTGTGCTTCCCGCGGCGCGGCAAGTCCTCCATGTGAAGATGCAGGAACACGCCCTTGCGTACATAACTGTATATCGTGTTCGGCGTAACCCAATTCTGAAAAGTCTTGCCCTCTTGCCTCGCGTAGCCGATCAACGCGCCGGGGCTGCAATCCTTTTCCATAATCGTTTTCTCTATCCACCGCGCATATTCAAAATCGTTGCCGATCTTGATTTGCGGTCCCTTCGCGCGCAGGTTCTCACGGTATTTTTCATCCGCAATATCAGGGCTGTATGCCTGCTTCATTTCCCACGTCGCGCTATCCAGCCGCTCATACTGCCCGCGCTTGATCTCGCGCCACACGGTTTGTCGGCTGACACCCAGCAGGCGCGCGATCTCCGGCGCTTTCATCCCTTCACCCAGCCACTTTTCAATATTCAAGCGGTCTGTCATGGTCAAGTGCCGCCAAAAATTGCGCTTGTGCGGCTTCGGCTGTGCCTTTCTTCGCATTTCTCGCTTCCTCCTTTGCCGTTTCTTGTCGCTTCGTGTCGTGTCTTAATTTTACGGCAAGGGGGCTTTTTCGTCAATCCGGCATATCTTGTGCCTTGTGCGAATATTAGACATATTGCTCGAATAATGAGCACGTGAAAAAGCCGCCCGGTCTATTGTGACCGAGCGGCTTCAATAATATTTCATTCCTGCGGCATTTCCATAAGCTGCTCCGGCTGTCCGTACAGCTCGTTATGCAGTTTGATAACTGCGGCTTCCAGCGCGTTCATAACGTCGTGGTCGTCGATGGAGTAGCCCTTGCTTTCGAGATACGAAAGGACATAGTGCCGTTTCGCGTCCGCCGCCTCGCGGCTGTAAAGCTGCTCCGCCGCCTTGACCGCCAGCGTCGCCAGCGCTTCCAGCCGTTCGAGATCCTGCGCCTTGGCCTTGCGGCGCAGCACGGGGATCACAAACAGGGAGATCACGACCGCCGCAAGCGAAATGATCGCGTTTACCAGTGGGGTAATGTTGATGGTTTCCATGATGGTTTCCTCCTTTATGATGCGCGCACGGCACCGCCGAGCGCCTGAAGCAGCGCGCTTACGTTCGGCACCTGCGCCGCCGCGTTCAGCCAATAGTCCGGCGTATTGATTACGCCGCCGGCGACGAGCGCCGCGACGCCGTTCTCCACGGTGGACGACCGCGCGCCGGTCTTGCTGATCTTGGCCGCGGCTTTATTGAAAAGCGCGTCCAAATACTTGACCTTGCCGCTGTCCACGACTTCCTTCCAATACTCCGGCGAGTTGATAACGCCGAGCTTCGCCAGCTTGTCGATCGCCGCGGCCGCCGCGCCGCCGGACAGCTCCCGCGCGGCCCGCGCGAAGTCCGGCGCGATAAAGCCGCGGATAAACCTGCCGTTTACCTTCATCGGCCGGTCCGCCACCTGTGAGGGATTGCCCTTGTTTCCCTCCGTGACGGTAAACGCGCCCATGCCGACGCCCGTGACGATGCCGACGTGATCCGGCGCGCCCTTGTTATCGGTCGCGATGAAATTCTTGCTGTCGTCCTGCCAGTCGTAAATGATGGCGTCGCCCAGCTTCGGCACGTAGTTGTCGCGCTCGACCCAAATGCCGAGCTTTTTTGCAAGCTCGATCCACGCGGTACAGCTGCACTCCGTCCCGGTATAGTCCGCGACGCCGGCCGTTATGTATGCCGCGCTCGCCGTGGCAGCGCACCACGCATAGCTCGTCGTCATTTTTACGCCGCGGGCGAGCGGCTTGTGGTCGTTGTAGATTCTGATGATCTCACGGTGGACCGCGCCGCCCTGCTTCGCGCCTTTCCATCCGGTGATCGTCCGCACAACCTTTTGCCTTAAATCCATTTCGGTCATAATGATATGCCTCCGTTTCTCTTATCCTGCGTCTTGCGCTTCACCGGGCGTCTCTTTCTTGCTTCTTCCGAAAAGGCCGCCGTCGTTGTGCTCCCAAATGTTTTCGACGCCCTTGATCACGTTCACGCCCAAAATCGTTTCGATCGCCTGCTGCGAAAGCTCCACCACGGGGAACGCCTCGCCGTATTTCACCGTCGCATAGGCGGCGATGGCATAGCTGACGGACACCCACACCAGCGCCGCGATCTGCGTGGTGATAAAGAGCACCTTTGTCACGCTCGGCTCTTTCTTCACAATGCGCCGTTTCATCATACCAGCCCCAGCTTTGCGAAAAGAAACCCGACCAGCGCCGCGATCACGGCCTTTGCGATCTTCTCCGCAATCCCTTCCCACTTCTTCACGGGTTTTTGCTCGATCTCCTTGACCTGAGATTTCAGCGTCGAAACGTCGCTCTGGACCTTCGTGATGTTTTCGGCGATGTGCTTTTGCTCCACGGCAAGGACCTCCATCGCCGTAACAAGCCTGTGTACCTCGTCGATCTTTTCCGTCATTTCATCGAGCCGGTGCGTATTGCTTTTGCTGCGCTCCTCCACCGCCGTCAAGCGGCTCATTTCTTCAGGTGTCATGCTTGATTTTCCTCCTCACGGATAAGCTCGTCGGGGATCTCGCCGCCGCCGATCAGCTCGCGATACCTTGCATCCGCCGCCGCGATCTCGTCTTGGAGCGCGACGTCGCCCAACTCCGCCAACCGGAGAACGGCGGAGCGCAGGACGCGGGCCTGCTCCTCGCACAGCAGGCAAAGCGCCTCGATCATTTGCAGGTTACTCATAATCTTCGCCGGTGATCTCCTTGTACTCCTCCGCGGTGATCCACTTGCCGACCGCCGCGCGCACGCGCTCGATGCTCCACAGTCCCGCGTCGTAGTAACCCTTCACCTTCTCGAAGTTCTTGCTGTGCGTGACTTCCTGCACGGTTTCCACAGTATTCCTAGCCATTGTTCCGCTCCTCCTTAACTGTCAAGCTCAATGCCGGTTTCCATCGCGATAAAGTCGATGTCGGCGCGATTCTGTGCCTCTCGCTCCGCCACGGGGCCGGTCTTGTCAATGATGCGGTTGTGACGGTCGATCTCGTAGCGGTCGTAGCAGTTGCCCGCCGCGTCCTCCGTGCTGTCCAGCTTGCGGACCACGCGGAAAGAATCGGTGATCTTGCTGTCCGGGAACTCCCGAACGACCTGCTGGAAGCCTGTCAAACTGGTGTGCTCGCGGCCCTTTGTCTTGACGATCTCGATGTCGTCCTGCGTTCCAAATACGTATTCCATGTCAAAAGCTCCTTCCTGCGGACAAACGCCCGCACAATGTTTTTAAGCTGCCGTTGCAGCCGCTCCCCGCGCAGGAGGAGCTTGTGTAGTCGATAGTTGTTGCAATGCTTCAGCTGTCCCAGCCGGGAAAGCAGTCCGAGCGCCATGCGCACGGCAATCGGCTTGTTCCTGTCCCGCCGCCGTCGATACCTTGCGATCTGCCTTTTCAGGCGCAGCAGGTTTCTTTTGCGCGGGATTGTGTAGCTGTGTCCGTACCGGAATCCGAGTGCCTGCGGCATACGTCCTTTTGGGTGCCGCTGTGTGATCGGCCTGTCCTTCGCCGTCCTGAAGATTTGCCAATCTCCTTTGAGGCGAAGCCCGTGCGCGTTCAGCCATTTTTCAATAGCAAGGTGCAGCTTCCGCAGCTTGCGCTTGTTGCTCGCGAACACGGTGATGTTGTCCATGTTGCGAATGTAGTGCTTGACCTCGAAGCCGCCCTCACGTATCAGGTGGTCGAGCGGTTGAAGCGTCGTGTTTGCGAACCATTGCGACGGATACGCGCCGATCTTAATGCCGTCCTTGATAACCCTCCAAATGAGATCCAGCACACGCGCGTCTTTGATAAGCTCGCGCATACGTGCCATGACGACCTCCGGCTGCAAGCTGGGGTAGAAGTGATAGATGTCGCATTGTAGGCAATATCTCGTACCCTTCGGATCTTCCTGCATCCATCGCTCGATCGCGTCCCTGCCGTAGCTGGTGCCGCGTTTCTTGATGCTCCCGCAGCAATACTTATCCATTCCGCGCATGAGCACCGGGAGTATTCCGCGGATCAGCGCGTGATGAATGTATTGATCTGGCCATTGCCGCGGCTCGTTCGTGTCGCGCCACTTCTGCGCGCTTGGATCATACCGGCGCTTCAGTTTGAACGGCGCTTGCACGAAGCCATTTTCCATGACCGTCTGCATATCCTCCACGCGATCCGCCTGCGTTGTCTGCACCCATGCGGTGCAACGGTTCGGTGTGTGGTGGTTGTGCCAATGGTGTGATGCGTTGACATCATCAATGGAAGCGTCGCAGTTTTCCGCAGAAACGATGTACTCCCAAAGACCATCAACTCGATTCATAGGGACTGTTTTCCTCCTTTTAGCTGCACGGTTTTTCCAACGCCGCGGCGAATGGGCCGCGGTGTACTCAACCGCTCCCTAGTAGCTGATCTTCTCCAATGGGGAGCGCGGCTATCTGTGCTATGTATGCAAAACGGCGTTTCCGCCGCCTGCTCGCGAGGAAGTAATGTTCGCAAAACCTATCTAAAAGAAAGCGGGAGCCGTGGTTGTCGCTCGTGTTCGTGAGGCTGGTGTAGTTCACGTAGAACATACCGTGGTTGCCGTTCTGGTTATAGTTGCCGCCGACGTAGACGACGGGGTTGCTCGCGTTGAAGTTCCAGTTATCGCCCACAAGCCCGTACAAGGTATAAACAACCGGCTCTGCACAGATAGTCCCGCCACGGCTGAAGCCGTGGATTTTAAGTGTTCGCTGTTCGCTCTGTTCCCCGCAGAGGGAAGGGGCCGCGGCCCCCTCCCTCTGCACTCCTACCCCCTTTAGGGGAGTTTAAGGACGCGGGAGCCGCGGCTGTCGCTCGCGCCCGTGAGGCTGGCGTAGTCCACGCAGAACATACCGAGGCTGCCGCCCTGGCCATAGCTGCCGCCGACGCAGACGACGGGGTAGCCCGCGCTGAAGTACCAGTGATCGCCCACATAGGCGTTTTCGCCGCCGCCGGACGTGCTGCTGTTGATGAAGCATGGGAACGGCCCGGACGTGCTGACCGTGAGGCCGGCGATCCAGCCGCTCGCCGGTGTCCCGACGCTCACGCCGCCGCTGTTCTCCGCGAAGTTCGCGGGATTGACCTCGACCATGAGGCCGGTGCTTGCGTTGTAGCAGCCGGTCAGACGGTCATAGCAGTTATCCCACAAACCTTCCATGTAGCGATACTGCGTGCTGACGCCGTATGTGTCACGGCTGGAAAGCGTCGTGCCGGTGTGGTAGGGCATACTGTCGGTGTAGCCCATGTTCTCGACCGCGCTATTGTTGCCGCAGCCCTTACCGATGGTTTTCTGGCTGTCCCAATTCGCAAACTCGACGATGTAGAGCAGCCAAATCGTGAAGCGCGTCGCAAAGTCCATCATGTAGACGTTGCTGCCGAGGTTGTGGATGTTCGTGCGGAACGTCGATTGCTGCAAACTGACCTGCGGCTTGACGCCGCTCGTGCTCTTGTAGGTGCCGTTCGCGCAATGGTAGCGGCCCACAAGAACATAATCGCGCTCGCCCTTCCCGTCGCCGCGGTCCATGCACGCGGGGCACACGCTGAACCCGTCCGCCGCGCTGTCCGCGATCTGGACGGAAATCGTGCTGCCGCTCTGCGTCAGTTTGTAATAGAACTTCGGGATTTTGACCATTTCGCCGGCCTCGGCGTCGGTCACGCGCACAATGTCCTTCCACGGGGAAAGATCATCGAACGGGGAGCCGTAGGCGGAAGCGCCCGCCACATAGGGAACAGGATCGGAGAACCCTGCCGCGGCGTCGGTGCGTGTGAGGCTCTGCGTCGCCGTGCCGTCCCACGTCACGCCGTAGATCGTGGTAAACTTTGCCGTCACGGGGATCTGCACGCTCGCGGCCTTATAGTTGGTCGTCGCCGCCTGCCGGACGGTCAGCGTCGCGGAGCCGGATGTCTTGTTGACGTGCCGTGCCGTGAGGACCTTGTTACTGATCGAGCCGGTGACAACGCTGCTGTCGCTGGTTTCGACCGTCAGCGCGCCGTCGCTGTCGGTTGTGATGCTGCTCGTCGCGCTCAGGGTGGAGGCGTTGAGCGTGAGGCTTGCCGGCGACGCGCTGATTGCCGGCGCTTTCTGCCCGATGGTCACGGGAATATCCTTGTACGCCGCCGCGCTGCCGTCCGCCCACACATAGAGGCCGGTGTCAACCAGCGTGAAGCGCGTTGTGTAGCTGCCCGCGTTCATGCCGGACGTGTCGCCGCTCTTGGTGGCGATGCTGCCCGCCGGCTCGTTGTTGAACTGGAACGTCTGCGTGTTGCCGTTGTAGGTGTAGCTGCCGGAGAGCGTCGGCACGGTCACGCTCGTTTTGGTGACGCTGACCGCCTGCGTCGCTGTCTTGGTGACGCCGCCCTTCGTCAGCGTGATCGTAACGGACGCGGTGCCCGCCGCCAGCGCCGCCGTCGGATATTCGTACTCCGTTTCCACGTTGCCCGTTACCGTCGTCACGCCGTCGAGCGAGTAGTCCGCCTTGACGACCATGCCCGCGGGATTGAACGTCTCGCCGGCCTTGTACGCGGTCTTTGTGGGCGGTGTGTCGATGTAGATGCGTTCCAGCGTGAGGGTGCTGCCGCCGGCACCTGCGCCGCCGGTCGCCTCCCACGTGTACTTCTTGACGCCGCCGCTTTCGGTGACAGCAACGCACGTCCACACGGTACACGGCGACGTGCTGGTGTCGGTGTAGGTCTGGCCGACCGCGCCCACGGTGTCCTCCGTCGGCGCGGCGCTGCCGCTTTTCGGCGTCGCGGCTTCGACGGCATCCTGCACGGCGTCAAGTGCCGCGTCCAGTGTGGTCGCCTCCTGACCCTCGCCGACCGTAATCATGCTCGCCTTGGTCGCGCCGGACGGTGCCCACGTATAGGTGTTGCCGGAAACGGCGACGCAGGTGTACGTCGTGCCGCTTGCGCTGTCGAAGTAGTCCTGCCCGACCTCGCCGACCGTCGCGCTCGTCGGTGCGCCGGAGCCGATGATCTTCTCGCTGCCGCTGGAACTCGCGCCGCCGCCCAAAACAAAAGGCCCAAAGCTCATTGCTTATCCCTCGCTTTCTTCAGCGGCTTCACCATCCGGCAGCGCCGCCGCAATAATATGATATTCCGCCGAGATTGCCTGTTCCGGGATCTTCTCGGCTCTAAGCCGGATTACACCGGCCATTGTTTCCGTATTCGTGAAGTTTGCCGCCTCAGCCGCTTTTTTGCTCGCCGGAGCCACAAAAACCGCGACAACATCCGTCGCCAGAATTACCGGCACGGACAGGTCGAGGTAGTGCGTATATCCGGGGATAGAGCTGTCGGTCTGCCATCCCGTTACCGGGATGGTCAGACTGACCGGCTCGCTGATATTCTGCTTTGTGTTCAGGATGGTATCGACCTCAGCCAAACCGTCCGCGGTCGCCTCGGCGAGTTCGCCGAGGCTTTCGCGGATGTTCCGAACGTGACCGCAGAGGGCGGCAAGCCCCACGTCGCGCAATGCCTTATCTCTTGGCGTTTTCGTCGGCATGGGGTTTACCTCCTGTTGTCAATTATTCGCCGGACAGGCCGAGGAGCACGGCGATCTCCTGCTCGGTGTAGTCGGAAATGTCGCTCTCGTCGAGAGTCGTTGCGGGCAGCGTGTAGACCGTGGTTTCAGCGCCGTCGATCTTGATGTTGCCGTTGGTCGCGGAAGCCTCGACCTTTTTCGCCTCGGCGCTGATGCCGTCCAGCTTGGTCTTGTCCGCGGCGCTCATGGTGCCCTTGGCACTCTGGGAAGCCTCGGCAATGTCGAGACCGTCGTTGCTGACGCTCAGCGCGGAGCCGGCCTTGATCTTCAGGCTGAACGTGTTGTTCGCGCCGAGGACGATGCCCTGATTGTCGCCCACATAGGCGTCAACGAGTTCCTGCACGGGCAGATACAGGTGCTCGGTGGTGGCGGAGCCGGACTTGACGTTGATCTCGAAGTCGATGTACTTGTCACCGACCTTCGCGCCCTCATAGGGCTGATCCGCCGTGGCAACGGTCTTGATGCTCGCGCCCTTGACGAGGAAGTCCTTGGGAACGTTGATCTTGTCGCCGACCGCGGTGCTGTCCTTGAACAGCTGATAGGTGGCGAGATAGCCGTCCTCGGCCTCGGCCTGCTTGGTGATGGTGTACTCCGCCGCGGCAGCAGCCTTATAGAACAGCTCGCCGTTTGCGTTCAGGGCGAGGTCGTTGTCGGCAGCCTGAAGCGCGAGGCCGATCTTGGGGTTCTTCGCGTCGGTGTTGTCAACGTTGATGCCCTTCTTCTCCTGCGCGGCGACGGAGGCGACCTTCTCAGCCGCCAGAGCGCGGGCACCGTATACGGTTGCCTTGTCGCTGGTGTCGGCGTTGGTGCCGAGCACGCCGTTCAGCTCCGCCTTGGTTGCGTAGCCCGCCTTGATCTGCTTCGCCAGATTCTCGATCGTGAGCTTGGTGGTGATGTTTCTCTTAGCCATTGTCTTATCCTCCTGAAGATAAAATTTATTTATGCAACACCCCGGCTAAAGGGCGGTACACACGATTGTTTTTAGGCGTCCTCGCTTTCTGCTTCGTCGCCCGTCAAAATGCGCTCAATGTCGCGCTTCGCTTCTTCCTCGTCAACCATGTCGGTATCTGTTACAACCTCCTCATGGTTCACGTTGATTTTGTTTTCTTCGTCCGTGCTCAGGCCATCGCCCAGCAGCACGTTCAGCCGACCGTCCATGCCCCATCCGAGGCCAACGCCGGGATCTACGTTTCCGCCACCGCCGCCGGAGCCGCCCATGCGCAGCAGATTGATCTTGCACACGATCTTGTCCTCCGGGATTTTCTTTGCCATAAAGCGGATTTTGCCGTTGAGTACGTTACAGCCGTTCAGCATATCCGCGCGCTGCGCAATCCCGAAGTAACCGGGGATCGGCCCGCCGAGCGGAATCATCGCCCCCGTTACTCCTTCCGCTGCAACATCGCAAGTGTAACCGTAGTCCTCGCACGGTTCGCTTGCCTCTGTCCATCCATCGACCGGAATAGTCAGTTGAACGCTTCCCGCCACGGACCATCCGGGTTGAAGCTCGTCCAGCGCTTCCTTCACGGCCTCGTCGACGCACTCCTGCATATCCTCGTAAGTGATCAGGCCCGCTTCCGCGTCGATCGTGACCTCGATCTCGTCGGACACAACCAGCACAAGCGGCAGGTTGAACACGACCGCGCCCTGCGTTGTGCTGTATTTCGGCATAGGCGTCTGATAGTCGCCGAGCGTCGCATACAGCAGATCGACTTCCTCGCCGGTCGTCGGATCTGTCGCGTAGACCATGAACTCGCCGATATAGAACAGCGGAATTGTCCTGTGTCCCTCCGGCGAGGCGTTCGCGTATTGGACGGTCATATAGTACCTGTCCTCCTCGTGACGCCGCTCCTCCACCGTTCCGTCTGCGACGTAATGCACAAGCTCGTGAACGTCGGCGAGGTTCGTCCCGTCGGGGACGCGTCCGCTTCCGAACGCTACGCGCGAAATCTTCAGCGGCTTTTCAAGCGCCAGAAGTGCCGCCAGCAGCGCGCGGCCGTGCGTTGTGGGTTTGTAACCGATTTCCAATTTGGTTACCTCCTTACTCTATTGTGATTTCCGGCACCGGCAGCCGGCCGACCTGTGCCACGCTTCCGCCGAGGCGCAGCGTGCTTTTGATCTGCTCCTCGCTGCTCGCCTCCGGCACCGGCATTTTGCTCACTTGCGCCATGCTTCCACCGATACGCAAGGCGCTTTCCATCTGCATCGCGTCCGGCGCTTCGGGCACGGGGCAGTTATATTCCGCCGCCATAATCCCGCCGATCCTCAGCGGCGCTTCCGCCTCCGGGTAATCGTCCGGCAGTAATGGCACCGGCAAACGCGCGACAAGCCCCATGCGCCCCCCTACGCGAAGGGATTCATCGCTGCTTGGGTGGACAATGATCTCCGTCTGTTCCAGCCATGCGGACAGACGCTTTACGTCGTCCACGGCGCGGTACAGGCCGTTCAGCCCTTCCAGCGTCACGTGTTCGCCGTCAATAATCATGCGGAAGTAGCCCGGTTCTCCGCCGTAATCAAACCACTCTTTGATCGTCGTGTTCGGGTAAATTGCCTCCGCTTGCGATCTGACCGCGCCGACGGTTCCCATCTTCCGCCGCGCGGTCAGCGCCGTTTTGATAATGCGCCGCTTTTGTTCGACGCTGTAGTTGGTGTCGTACCAATCGACTTTCCAATTCACAGCGAGCGCGTCCAGCACCGCTTCGCTCACGTTGTCGATTGCGGTGTATATCTGGCTCCCGTCTGTAAAGTCGATCGTTTGCTCGTGCGTCCCGCCGATCGCTTCAGAAAGCGCGCTGACCCAATCCAGCCCTGCGACGACGCGCGGCAGGCCGTCCTTCAGCCTTGCTTCCCGCAGCGACTTAATCATCCTCTAACCCTCCGTATGTGATCGTGACGCCCCCGCACTTCGGCAGTTGCGTCTTGCTGACCGTCACATCGTCCGGCGCTGTCAGCCGCACGCGCTTCGCGCCCGCCTCGCGGATACGGGCAATCAGTTCCGTCGGGTTGATGTCGCGCCCCAGCTTCCTTTGCCATGTTTGATATTCCTCGACCGCCTGCTCCACCTGCTCCTGTATGGTTCCGGCGCTCTTTTTGTCGCTCGCCCCAATCCAGTACGTGAACGCAACGCTGTATTCGATCTCCTCCGGTTCAAGGCAAACTACTTGATCGCAAAGCGGCCTCAGCGTTTCACCGTTGATATACTCCCGCAGGCTCTCGCGTTCCGTTTCGTTCGGAAGCCGCCCGCCCTCCATGACAAAATAGATGGCAACCACGCACGGCTCCGGCGTCGTCACCTGAACGTCCTGCACGTCCGTCCGCCATTCCCGCACATAGTAGTTGTAAGCGTCGCGTGGTCCTGCGCAGCTGAATTTGCTCGGCGCGAGGAAAGTGCGCTCCGTCAGGCTGTCGTCGTCCTCCTCGTCCACGCCTCCGGTGCTCTCTGTCGTGTTCGTCACGCTCGCAACGTATGGAATCGGATCAACCAGCGTGTCGATGTCGCCGGCGAGTATGCCGCTGCTTCCTGTTCCGGCTTCTTCTGCCTGCACGATTACGTCCGCCGTCGTGCTGCCCGCCGCGATCTCCTCGTAATCAACCGTGTTGAAATACTTCCCGCCGGTCGTCTTGACGCGCGTGCCCGCCGGTATCGCCACCGGCTCCGACCGCGCCGCGGACAGCGTAAAGCGCACCGTCGCCGTCGCCCTCTGCGCCTCCTGCCGCGTGATACCCAGCAGCGCCGCCAGCGCGTCCAGCGCGCCGCCGGTCGATGTTTTCAGCAACTCCGCGCGGCCCTTTGCGTCGACATATTGCATCGTCTGATACTCGATCATGGCAAACGCCTTGATCAGCAGCGTCTTTGTATCGGCGTCCGCAAGCTCAGGCTCGCGCCCTGTCTTTTCTTTGAATAGCCGTATGTATGCCTCTCTGATCTGCTCCTCGACTTCTTGCAGCTTCATGTTTTCGATGAAACTGATTTCCGGCACATTTGCCAACTCCGAAATATTAGACAAGCTCGATCACCACCTTCGGCTTCAAAATCCCGTTTTGGACGTCGCTCCCCGACCAATCTACGCGAAGCACACGCGCCCGCGGCTCGTATCGTTCCGTTTTCCGCACGTACTCCGCCGCAAGGAGCGCCTGCGTATTCTCCGCCGGACAGTCGATGATGTTGACGTCAATGCCAAAATCGCGGTCAAGCGCCTGCTCTCCGGTCTGCGTCGCGTAGAGAACCTGCAAATTTCTGAAGATTTCCTCCGCGGTTGTGTCGAAGATTGTGCCCGCTTCGATTTCAATTACTGCGTCGCTGACCGTAAACATCCCGCGCCTCCTACAAATATTCTTCGATCGTCAAGCTCACCTTGCACTCCACCAGCGCGCCTCCATTGAGCACCGCGTCCCAGCTGTCGCTAATTTCCGTCAGCCTGAACGGATAAGGGGAAAGCGGCGTCCCTCCGATGATGAACCAATCCGAATATCCCGCCTCTGCCATACGCTGAAAGAATTGCAGCGTGCTCCGCGGGTTTGTTCCGTCCTGCGCCCGCAGCAGAATATCCATCGTGTATTTTTTGAGCTTCGGTCCGATGTACTCGCTCCGCGCCTTTCCGCCGATAACATCGTGCGTCGCCCAATCGCTGCCTGTGCTGCCCTTCAGATTGCTCGGCGTGAAGATCCTCTGATTGCTTACCGTAAAGGTGCGCCCCATATAACTTCCTACTGCCATTTGCGCGCCTCCTTAATGCGGTCCCGATGTTTCTCCGTGGACGCCTGCGTGCGTGTGCTTTTCGAGGCTGATCTTTCCGGCGAGTATATCGCCTGTTGCTGCGATCGTGCCGCCGACGACCAAATCGCCGGTCACGTTGAGATTTCCGACGATCTTCACCGTTCCGTCCGCAACCGTGATCGTACAGCCGCCGGCGTTGATGGTCAGCGCCCCCGACTTCAGCGTGAATACGCCTGTCTTTTCGTCGTGCCGCGCGTATGCTTGCCCCGGCGTATTGCTGAACTCCTTGCGGAAAAGGCCCTCGAAGCCCTCCGCCGGTTTGTTCTGCTCGTTCCAAATCGTGCCCGCAGACACGGCCGCCGCCGTGTCTGTGCTGCTGTGCTGCACGCTCACAAACTGCCCGACCTTCGGCATTTTGTATTCACCGTTCGATATGGCGTTGACCTCGATCGTTACGCTCTCGCCGCGGTCGAAGTACGTTACTTCATAGGTTCCCGTCGCATAGTTGATCTTGCTGACGCGGCCCGTCCGGTTCACATTTGCCATACCCTTATCCTCCGATCGCGCCGGCGTCGATCCATCCGGTCACGTTCTGTCCGACCGGTAGCTTGCCGCAGCGCTCCGCCGTATTTGTGATGCGATAGCGTCCGTTGATCAGCTTTCCGTCGTAGAGGTAATAGGTTCCGCTCTTGTGTCCCGCCGGCGTGCTCGCCGTACTGGAAACGTAAATCGGCGTATTGCTCAGATCCACGGTTTGCGCCTGCTCTCCGCCGGCCGCTTCGCTTGCCGCGTTTTCTGCCGGCGCGGTGTCCTCCTTTGCTTCTTGGTTGTAGTCGATCGTCCCGCCGACGTCCCAATGATGGAACGCCGCGCCGATTCCGCTGCACTCCAAAGCCGTTGTAAAGCCGCCGCTCCGCGTGAAATTGTGCGTTGCCTTGTCCACGAAGTATTTTCCGCTCAAAGCGCCGTAGCCTTTGATCTCGATGCACGTTGCCGCGCTCACGCCCCAGCATCCTTCCACGGTGAAACGCACCTTGACCGTTCCGTGGTTCGCGTTGTTCAGCGCCGCGCAGAGCTTCACGGCGGCGTCCGCCGTGCTGCTCGCGCGCTCGTTGAAGTTTTTGACCCTCGGCCCCTCGCCGATGCCGCAAGCGATGTCAATGCCCTTGCTCGCGTTTGTGTAAGTAAAGTTTCCGCCGGTGCAGGTGCCGGATAGCGTGGTGCTGTATTTGAACGATCCGCGCTTGATGTCGCCGCGGTCGAACGTCCGCACCGCCCGCTTCTCCTTGTACGCCTCGCGGTCATAGACCCACAACCGCTTCGCGTAGACCTTCAGGATCAGCCCGTAGGTCTTGCACAATTTGTTGTAATAGCTGCTGTCGGTGTCGTCCTGCTCGTTTGCGTCGACGTCGTAATCCTCCGCGTCATAGGTGAATCCGAGGCCGTAGCGCGCCGCAATGGTCGCGCCGATTCTTTTGACGCTCGTGTTTTTCCACACGGCTTTCCGTTCCGTCTCGCTAAAGCTGCTCTCGTTCGGCTTGCTTGCTCCGCTGACCGCTAAGGTGCTCGGCGCGTCGCTGTACGCCACATCGTCCAGCGTGAATAATCCGCACTCCATCGCTCGCTCGTCGCCCTCGCTCTCCCAATCGAAGCCGTAGACGCGAGCGCGCAGCGTTGCACCTTTCTCCGGCAGCCAGCCGGTCAGCCATTTTTCATCCCCCGCGTTGATCGTGACGCTGATCTCGTCGCTGCTATCCGCCGCGCTGTCGATGTATGTCATGCTTTCGATCTCACCGCCGACCTGTCCGGCAAACGGCGAAGCGTTATAGAGCACGTCCAGCGAAACGCGCCTTGCTCTTTGCATTGCTCTCAGCCTCCATAGTCCGCTTCAAACTTCCACGGCGGGAGCAGACCGTTCCGCTCCTCCGGCAGCGCCGGCGTGTTCAGTTCCACGCCAGCGCTGAATAGGAATGTTTCGATATGGTCGTGGTTCGCTGCCATGAGCGCGTCGGCATGGTATTCGCTCCCGTAGACTTTTTTTGCGATCACGTCCCACGTGTCACCGCTCTTTGTCACGTATGCCATGCCGTCCTCCTCTTAGTAGGCAAGCCGCCGCTGCCGCCGTTCGTGCTGCTCCATGAACTCCTCGAACAGCTCGCGCATTTGTTCCTTCAGGTTTTCCACCGTTTCGCTGTCGGCGTTGCCCTGCACAATGATTTGCGGCGCGAAGGTATATGTCGCCGCCTCGCCTCCGTAACTCTCCGGCGCGTCGATCGACGCAAGCTCCCGCTCGCCGACGCCCAGCATCCGGCCGGCCTCCGCCCATGTTGCGAGGTTTTGCGCTCTCGCGCTCTTTTGGAAACTGATCACAGCCTCGCGGCCAGCTTCGCCCGCGATACTTGGGCCGTCGGTAAAGCCGCCGTATTTGAGCATCGGGATCGTCGGAATGTTGATACTGAAATTCTTGCCGCCCAGCCCCGGCACCCAATCGGGTATTTTGATGCCGAGCTTGTTGATCCCGCTGATCGCTTGGTTTATCAGCGAGATAACGGCGTTGATAGGCACCTTACAGAGCGTAACCAGCGCGTCGAACGCATTGCCGAAAATCTGCTTGATGCCCTCCCACGCTTGGCTCCAATTTGCCGTAAATACGCCCTTGAAGAATGTGATCAAGCCCTCGAATATGCCCTTGACGTTTCCAATGACCGACGCGATCCCGCTTGCGAACACATTGAACGCCGCCAGCACCGCGGGCACCACGACCTGCCCCACGTGGAGCAGCGCCGTCACAAGCCATTCGATAATCGGCAAGGCCGTCTGAATTGCCGTCCCGATAATCTGCATCGCCGTCATAACCGCGGTTCCGATCCCGCTGATGATCCCGCCGATGTACGGTGCCGCCTCCGCGAAGGTTTGCAGGATAATCGGCATGACCGTCTGCGTGATGAAACTGAAAAGTTCCTCGAAAATCGGCTTGACCGTCGTGGTCGCGAAGCTCACGATCTGCCCGACCACGCCCATGACCGATTGCAGGACCGTCACGAGGCCGTCAAACGCAGCCATGACGTTTTCGTTTCCGCCGAAGATATTGGAAATGACGCCCCGCAGCGGTTCGAGCGCCGCCGCAACGCCGCCGTCGGCAAATAGCCCTGTGATGAAGTCGCCGACGGTTTGCAGCTTCCCCATGAAACCGTCAAAGATTGCGAGGCCCTTGTCGCCGAACACATTGCCGACGATGCCGCGGATGTCCTCTAAGTGATCGCCGAGGATGCTGACCACGGCGATGATCGCGGAAATGACGCCGATTACCGGAGCCGCGCCCGCGAAGATGCTCCCGAAGCCGGAAGCGATCGGCCCCCACACGCTGCCGAGGATGCCGGCCATATCGCCCGCGCCGCTCAAAAGCCCTCCGCCGATGGTGCTCAGTCCTCCGCCGATCTGCGATAGGAGCGGAAGCGCCTTTCCGCCGACGAAGCCGCTCACGGCTTGCCCCGTTTTGCTTCCCGCGATGCTGGACAGCAGGCCCGAAGCCTTTCCGCCGATTGCGCCTGCCGCGTTCAGCGCGCCGCCCTTGATCAGATTTCCGAGGTCCGTCAAGCCGGTCGCCTGTGCGATGCCGCTCAGGATTTGCCCGGACACATTTGCCGTGCCGCTGAGGAAGCCCGGAATACGTGAATTGCCGATCGCCGTGCCGATCCCGCCGAAGTAGCGCCCGATGCCGCTGCCGGCGATGCCGTTGCGCGCTGCGCCGAAAAGTCCGTTGTTGACGACGTTCTGCACGGCTCCGCTGATGTTTCCCCACGCGCCGTTGCGCGCGTTGATGCTGCGGCTGTTCAGCCCGCCCATGTTGGCGAGCGCCGCGAAGAAGCCGGTTGCGCCGGTGCCAATGCGAGAGAAAAGCCCGCCGTTCGCCATGCCTGCGGCCTGCCCCCCGACGCCGAGCGCTGTGCCGATATTGCTGTATGCCGCGGTTCCGCCGCCGACCAATCCGGCCAGCAGTCCGCCCTTTTTCCCGGAGCCGCCGCCGAGGAGCAGGGAGCCGGCACCGCCCAGCAGCCCTTCGATGGCCGGAGCGAATTTTATGCCGACCAGCACCGCCGCGATCTTTCCGATTGTCGCCGCCAGCTCCGGCCCGTTGTCGTTCACATAGTCAAGCCCTTGCTCGATATACGGTAGCGCCCGCTCCATCGCTTCGGCCAGCCGGTCGATCCCTCTGCTTGCGAGGTCCGCCAGCGTGCCCGCAATCTCTTTGATTTGCGGCATATTGTCACGCAGCCGCCGGATCAAGTCGATCTGCATAACTGCGAATTGTTTCTTTACGTCAATGAACTCGTCGCCGATGTCCACTTGCAGCGCGTTCTTGGAGCTTGCGAGCATGGTGTCGATGCTCTCCGCTGTGCTCGCCTTGATGATGAACTCGCGTTCCATGCTTCCCGTGTAGAGGCTTGGATCGTTCACCATCGCCAGCGCGTCACGGAACACGTTGAGGTTTCCGACGATCTTTGCGCCGCCCTCGATGGCCCATTGACCAAAAAGCGTACTCAGCGCCGCCACCTGCCGCTCCTTCGGCAAATTGTTGATGGCGTTAAAAATCGTGTTCAGCGTTTCGACGCTGTTCTCCTGCATCGACTTCGCGATGCTCTCAGCCGAAAGCCCCAGCTCCTCCCATTGCTCTTTCTGCGCCTTGGTTGCGCTGCTGCCTTTGCTGATATTTGTAATCATGCGCTTAACGCTCGTACCAACACGATCGACCCCGACGCCCGTTGCGAGCATGGCGTCCGCCAGCGCGACCGTCGTACTCACGCTCACGCCGCCGATCTGTCCGAGGCTTGCCGCCGCGTTTGTCGCTTCCGCGATTTCCGCGGCGGTTGTTGCGCTGTTCGCGCCGAGATAATTGATTTGATCGGCGAGGACCATGATCTGCTCATGGTCCATGTTAAAGGCTTTTTCCCACTTCGCGGCCCAATCGCCCGCTTGGTCCGCGGATATATCCATCGCCGTGCCCCACATGGCGACGTCGCGCAAAAATCCTCCCTCGATCAAATCCTCCATGCTTTTGCCGGACTGACCAGCCGCGGCCGCAAGCCGCGTCAAGTCCTCCGCCGTATAGGGGATCTGCGTGCTCAGGTCGAGGATCGCACTTTTCATCGCCGCGTAGTTTTCGGCGTAAGTTTTTCCGTTTTCAGATAGCTTGTCGCTGATTTTGCCCGTTTCGTCCGCGAGGTTGTCGACGTATTTCACCACGTCGCCCATTTGCGCCTCGAAGTCAGACGCGGCTTTCGTTGCTTGTGTGATGGCCGCGACGGAGGCGGTAGCAAGGGAACCCATCGCTACCAGCCCCGCCGTGCCGATTTTGTTCATGCTCTGCGCAACGCTGCTTACCTGATGTGTCGCGCTGTTGATCGCCGCCTGCAAGGTTTTATCTACCTTGCCGGCGATCTGTATGCTGAGTTTTAGTGTTTTGTCCTTCGCCATTCTTCCGCCACCTCGTTATTCAGCTCTAGGAACATCCACATCGGCATTTCCAAATACCGCGTTACAGGATCATGTGTCACGGCCGATAGCCGGATGGCGGCTTGTCGTAGGGCTTTAGCGCCGCCCTTTACTCGAAAAAACTCTGATCGTTGACCGCGTTCTTCAGCTTCAGTGTTTCCCGAATCGGAAGGGAAGTGAAGAATTTCTCGTCAAGCCCCGTCGCCATGCTCGCGAGGATGCAGGCATACAGATAATTGAAAGACGTTTCGGTGATCATAACGCCGGCGCGGGCGAGACGGTTTTCCGCCTCGCTCTCGTTCATGCCGGTAAGATCCGCGAGCGCGTTCAAGTCGATCTCCTTGATCTCCTTGCCCTCCCACACCTTCGGCTCTGAAAGCTGCATGATGTGATCCTTGGTTTCTCCGGCTCCCTCGTTCAAGTAGCCCTGCACCGTCGCCGTCAAACGCCGGCTGATGGAGCGAGGCGCAAACTTGAAGAACTCCACCGGCAGCCCTGTCGCTTTCGTAACGATTGCGCGGGCAAAAGCCGTTGTCGTTTCGCTGACCATCGCCGTCGCGACCTCGCCCTCGTTGAACAGTTGCTTTTGCGCGTCGATCGCGTCCTGTACCGTCAGTGAGGAAAGGCCGCTCAGGTCGATACCCTCGTACTCCTTTCCCTCGAAGGTGTACGGCTTTGCGAATTTGAGGAAGTAAGCGTTATTCTCCGCCGCCGTTTCCTCCTTGGTTTCGATCACCTGTAAATCGTTTTTCTCTGCGGACATATCTGTTTCCTCCTAAAGTAGTTTGTTAAACGAGGCTGTTGACGCCGGCAAGCATATCCTCGCCGTTGACCTTATAGACGCCGTTCAGCTTGTCGACTTCAAGAAGCTGCTGGCCGTCGACCTCGATCAACAGGTAGGTCAATTCGACCGTGATGCTCGCCTCCATGCTCTCGCCCTTCTCGATCTTTCCGGGCTTAAAGCTCTTGACGCGGCCCATTTCCACGATACGAAGCCCCTTGAACGCGTAGCCGCCGTTCTTGTCGTAGACCTGCTGTGCCGCGCGGAAAGTGAGGTTGACCGTGGAAAGGGGACTGAGCATATCCATCGCGGAGCTGTAGAGCGTGTTGAACTGGATTTCCTGTTCCATGCTCTCGAACTGCCCGATCGTCGGGCTGTCGATCTCGCCGTTGATGCCGACGCCCGACACGGTGGAGGTCTGCATATTGACTTCCGGCAAGTCGGACGAAGCCGCGATGCCGATCATCTTGTCGCCGTCAAGATATACGTTGTATTCGTTGATCTTCTCAGGCACATAGTTGTTGCTGATCATTTCTTAGCCCTCCTCTTACTGACTGAGCGCCGCGGAAAGCGCATTGGGATCGAACTCGATCACATCCTCGATGTCCTCCGCCGGCGTGAACGGCGTAATGTACTGATGGAACGTAATACGGCCGTCCAGCAGGTCGGTCGTCGTGTTCTCGTCCTCGTTATACGTCGTTTCGTACCGGGCGCATACGCCGCGAGCGACGAAGCCGTTGCCGCGCACGTTCTCGCTGTCCACGATCGCCTCGATCAGTCGCTTGTTCATCGGGTCGTCGACCTTCTGAAAATACGTCAGAATGAACGTATTCGCAGCCCAGCAGAGGAAGCGTTTGACGCTGATCCAGCGATCCTTCGGATCGGTGTTGCCCGGATAGGCAAGCGTGTTGTTTCCCCACAGCCGGAATCCGTTCACGTTGAGGAACGTCGCGACGCCGAAACTGTTGACGGTGTTTGCCTGCTCCTGATCCAGCACGACTTCGGTGCCGTCAATCAGACAAGCCTTGCTGATCGGCAGCGTCTTGTTGCTGGGGCTGACGTTCGGTGTGTCGTCGTTCATCGCGTCGGTATATGCCGTCAGCGCGCCGGCCATGACGGAGCCGCTGAAAACGATGTCGCCGATCGCGCACGCCGGCCAAACGCCGTAACCGTTCGTGTCCGTTGCCGCCTGTGCCTCCTTCGCGTTCTTGACGTCGGCGTATTTCCTCGCGCCGGTCGTCGCGCGGCTGTCAATGTCAATGAAGCAGACGCATTTGAACACGCCGTTGATGCCCTTTGTCTTGGCCTGAAGCGCCGCCGCCACCGTCGCGTCCATGCTGAAGCGCGGAGCGAGCAGGATGCCCGGTGTCATGCCGAGCTTCGGGTAAACCTGACGAATTACTTCAAGGCCGGTTTCTTCTCCCGTTTCCGTGTTCACGCCGCCAACGATGTCCGCCGCCGTGACAAGCCCAGCGTCCACCGCCTTGCCGCTCACGATCAGCTGCGTCGCATCCGCGTACTCGCTGCCTGCGATCAAAATGATGCTCACCGTGTCGTCGTCGTTGCGGCTCGCGGTGTAATCCGTTCCGGGCGTGAGCGTTTTCTTCTCGCTTTCGCCCGCGGTTTCACTTTCCGCCGGCGTTTCCTCGCTGTCGCCGTCAAGCTCCGCTCCGTCGCCGGTCGCCGTGCCGCTTCCCGCGCCGGCTTCCGCCGTTTCCGCCTCAATCTCGACCTCCACCTTCAGCTCAGGCAGAAGCACGCCGGCCTTGTTCAGCACGGCAACGCCGCCGTTGACCTGCAACACCTGATTGCTGAACGCTGCGCTGTGCTTTGCGGGATCGAGTACATTGATCAGCACCAGCGGCCCGACGCCGATATAGCTGAAGTTTGCCGCGATTGCCTCGCAAATCGTGTACTTTGCGAAGTCGTCGCTGTAGCCGACGGCCGCGACCGCCTCCTTGTAGTTGCTGACCAGCAGCGGCTTGTTGACGGCCGCCGCGGGATCTGCCAGCGTATGAACCGGCGCGGTGCCGACGATCACCTGCAAGCCCGCCGTGCCCTCAACAGGCGCGACTAAACTGGTATCGACCTCGCTGGTATATACGCCGTGTTTGTAGTTAGCCATTGAGTTTTCCCCCTTGTAAGATTATTGTTTTCCCGTGATCTCACGGACTACGCTCTGAAAGATCAGGTCTTTCGGCGTTCCTGCAATTTGCAGGTCCTTTCTCGTCTGAGCGAACTGCTCCACAGGAACGACCAGCGAGCGCGCCGCAGGGTGCTTTGCAAGGAACTCCGCCAGAGCCTCCGGCAACGCTCCGTTATAAACGGTGAACTGCTTCGCGACGTTTCTTACCGACGGACCACAATAGACTTGGCATACAGCCTTGCCGCGCTCCTTGTCGCCGTGTCTCGCTGCCGCTTCCGGTTTCTTGGCTGCCGGAGCCGCTGCTTTCCTCACGGCTCTCGCCTTGGTGTTTTTCTTCATACCAAATCCTCCAATGCGGTGTCCTGCGTCAACGCCGGTGCGGTCGCCGTGAAATTACACGCGCCGAAGTAATACGGGTAGGTATCGTCGTTCTGCATCGCCCACGTGATCGGCTTCAGGACGGTAAAAGCACCGCCGAAGTACGGCTGCGAGCACAAGCGTTGAATGATGTCCTCCTTGATGTTCGCGACGTCCTGCCAGCCGTCGCGGTTGATCCCGCGGTCATAGGTGCAGACGATCAGGCCGAAGTCCACCGTCTGCGGCGCGTCGTCGTCCTTGATCTGCCCGCCTGACATCGCTACGACGATATAAGGCGCGTATGCCGCATCCGTGTCCGCGTCGTAGTCCGTTTCCTCCGGGATCGGAAGGTCCTGCTTGAAGATTTTCAACTCCTTGCGGCCTTGCTGCCCGTTGTACTTTTTCCCTGCGAAAAGCTCTTGAAGCATTTCGATCAAGGCGTCTTGGCACAACTGCGGCGTCCTGCCGACGCCTGCCTCCTCGACCATCGTTTTATAGTCCTTCATCGCTGCACCTTCTTCGCCTCCGCGCGGTCAATGATACGCTGCACTTGCGCGTCAAGCCGCTGCTGAAGATAATCCTCCACCTGCGGCTCGATATACGGCCATACGGTGTGGTGCATCGCCGTCGCGCTTGGGCTTCCCATTGTGACCAGCTTCTCCACATTTCCTTGCGCGTTCGTCCACCGCCGATAACCGCGTGCTGTTGTCGTGTTGCGCGAACTGGACCCTATGTGCCTCTGTACCATGCCGACGTGCCCGCTCTTGAACTCCACAACAAAGCCCTTGCTCATGCGGTCTTTTCCGGTCAGCGCTTTCATTTGCTCCGACCGGAGCACGCGGCCGCGAACGACTTTACCCTTGCGGTGAAGTGCTGCGGCTCCCGTGAATATTCCCGTTGGCTGATACTGAAAGTAGCCGAGATCGTTCCGCATTTTTGCGATGAACAGCTCCGCACTAAGGTTTGTGTTGGTCGCTTTTTTGCGCTGCCGGAGATCCTGCAAATGCCGTTGCCCCGCCGCGTTTACGGCGTATCGTGCCTTTGCCTGTTCGATCATCAGCTTCCGCGCTTCTCGTGCCGTTGCGTTGATGGCCACTTTGACCGCCGCCGGCGTTTTTGCGCTCAAATCGCCGAGCGCCCGCGCAACGTCGTCCACACCGGCAACCGTGATCGTCATGTTGCCTTTCTCGTAGGTGATGTTGCTCATTGCCTTGTCCGCTCCAACGTCATGCGGTAGACGCCGCTCTCCTCCTCGCACGACTTGATGGAGAAAGTGCGCTGCGTCTTTGTTCCTGCGTCGAGCACAAGCAGCTTATCCACTTTCGGCTTCGGTCCGTAGTCCTCTACCTTGACGTAAAGAATCGGATGCGCCGTATAGAGGCCGGTATCAAAGTTTTGCTTCGCTCCTGCCTCCCAATGCGCGTTATGCTGTCGGAGTAAATCTTCCTCCCAAACGATCAGCATTTCCTTTCCGTCCACGGTATGCAATTCCGCGTGCTCGTCCGCGTTGAAAAAGGCGAGGTCGATGTCCGCCGCGACGCAATCCTTGAACGTCGGGCGCACAAACTCCGCCGGCGCTTCCGTGCCGTATTCCTGTTCCAGCTCAAACAGCGCCATGCCCGCGCCTCCTTTACGGAAAGCCCCCGCCCGTTTTCGGGCGAGGGACATTACATCTTGCCGTAATGCCTGCCGCCGGAGCGTTCCTTACTCCGGCGGCTGTGTCATTGTCAGCAGACCGTCGCGACAAGCCAGCTGTCCACCTTGTCGGGGACCGGCAGCGGGTGGGCCTGAAGCTCGATCATGCGGCGATCGGGGTGATGCTCAACGTAGGAGCGGAGCAGGCGGGAAGTCTGCGCCGTGACCCACGCCTGCGTGCTGTCCTCGATGTAGGTGCAGGCACCATACGCAAGCATGAAATTCGGAGCGCTGGGGATCAGGATCACGGCGTTGTCCGGCACCAGCGGCTGCGTTGCGGGATTGGCCGGATCGGTCCAATCGTCGAGGTACACTTCCGCGTAGGTGTAGATGTCGATGTTCGGCTTGTTCAGGTGGCCGATGTACTTGACGCCGTTCGGCAGGTCGCGCGGGCTGATAAGGCCCATTTCGACGCGCCGGTTGTCCAGCACCTTCAGCACGTTTTCATCGGCAAGGAACGCGCGCAGCGCGCTCTTACCCATGATCGCCATATCGACGTTTGCGAAGCCCTCGGTCAGCACCTTGTCGCTCCAATCGTCGAGGTTGTCCAGCACCTTCGCGGCGCTCTTGCCCCATTGATTGTTGCCGGTCAGCGTGACCTTGTTGGTGAAACCGAAGTCGATGATCTCGTTGACTCCCTCGCCGACGACGGGGATTTTGCCGTTGACGATAGCCTGCACCGCCATCCACTCCTCGCGGCGCGTGGTCGCGTCGTTCAGACGGTTGTACTCGTCCGTCAACTGCTGCGCCGCTCGCTGCGCCGGCGTCATGCCGCTGTAAAGGTCCTCACCGGGCAGACGGTCCATGAGCTGATCCGCCGTGGTGACGTCGTAGGGGTTGATCAGGGGCGGCGCATAGCTCTCGGTCTTGTAGCCGTTCCCTTTGAGCACCTGACCGCCGGCACGCGGATGCACGAAAGCGGCCATGCGGCGATCGCCTTTCACAAGGTCGATGTCGACGCGCTTGGTGGAAAAGGGCTTGATGTTCGTGAAAAACTTATCACGGAAAAACGTGTGGACAGGCGGGGCCAGCCGCACGACCTCCGCGAGATAGCGCGGAGTATAAATGTTGACTTCATTCGGCATTGTAGTGTCCTCCTTACTTCAGATAGATACCGATGTTGCGGAACGCAACTTCAATATCCGCCGCGGTGATCCCGGTTGCCAGCGTCAGGCCGTCCGCGAAGAACTCGCCGGAAAGCCAAATCACGGCGTCGCCGTCCTTGTCGGCGCTGTCCGCGGCGATGCCATAAAGCGCCGCCAGCTTCGTCTTATCGGTGAGCGGCGTAACCTCGCCGTCCTCCGTCAGAATGACCGGGGCATACTTCTCGATGTTCGCAGCCGCGGTCTTGACCGCCTGCGTGATGCCGATGGCCGTGCCGGCAATGATGTATTCCGGCGCGGTGCTGAAAGTCTGCTTTGCCAAATCCATCATGGTCTTGTCCTCCTTACTTCTTGCCGTTGACGCTTCTCAGGGCGTCCATAAACTCGTCCGTGGTCTTGTCCGCGGGCGGCGTCTGCTTCACGCCGTTAGCGCCCTTGGCGTCGTCCTTGGCCTTTTCCAGCCATGCCGCGCCCTGCGTCTTGGCGTTCTTCATCGACGCTTTTGCGAACTCGGCCGCGTCCATCGGCTCCGTGAACTTTGCTTTGTCAGCGAACTCCTCACTTCCGGGCAAAGCCATTTCCTCGATGTCCTTGATGCGCTGACGTTCGGCGTCAGTTGCCCGCTGCGCCGCCGTCTTTTCGATCTGATCGACCAAATCGGGGTAGGCGGTTCTCAGATCGTCCGTGGTTTTGATTTCCATGCCGGTTTCCTCCTTGTTGTTGCTCGGCGTTGCCGCCGGCTGATTATTTACAGAGCGTCCGACGGCGGGGGGCACAGTCAAACGGTCCTGTACGGTTTTAGACCCCGTATCTTCAGACGGGGCCTGCCGCGCGCTTTTCTGCTGAAGCGCGGCTGGTGCCTTGTCGAAAGGCAAGTGTGTATCGGTGCTGTTGACGAACAGAACGCCGTCGCGGTTCTCCACCACCGGCTCCTCCTCGTCGTCCACCAGCTCGTCCACGAAGCCGTGTTCCTTCGCCTGCGCGCCGGTCCACCAGCTCGTCGCGTCCATCCACTTCGCCGCCTCGTCCTTTGTGGTGCCGGTCTTTTTGGCATACAGCGAAATGATGTTGTCCCGGATCGTCGCCAGCGCGTCGATGTAGCTTTGAAGGTCCTTGCTCTCGTAGTAGCCCAGCAGCCCCATCTTGGCCGGATGCACCATGTAGGTGCTGTCGTTTGCTGCGACGACCTTGTTGCAATGGCAGGCAACAATCGTTGCCGCGCTCGCGCAAATACCGTCAATGCGCGCCGTCACGTTTGCCGCGTGCTGTTCGAGCAGGTTGCCGATCGTCTGCGCGGCAAACACGTCGCCGCCGCCGCTGTTGATCCGCACGCTGATGTCCGTAACCGCTCCGAGCGCGTTCAGCTCCTCGGCAAACTGCTTCGGCGTTACCTCGTCGCCCCACCACGTACTATCCGAAATGTCGCCGTAAAGCAGCAGCTCCGCGCTCTTTTCCGCAAGATTGCGGAATTGCCAAAACTTCTTCGATTTAGGCATTGTTTTCGTCCTCCTTCGGTCCATTCCCGCCGAAGGTCCCGCCGATGTTCTGCGGAGCCTCCTGCGGATTGCTGATCTTGTCGACCTCTTTCTTCCGCGTCGCCTCGATCACGCGCTGCCGGATGTTGCGGCTGTAGTCGCCGCCGGTCATTTGGGCGGTTTCCTCCTGCGCCGTGCTGAAGCCTGCCTCCACGCGCTTTGTCGCCGCCGTGACTTCCTGCACGGGGTTTAGGTTTGTCCTCGCCGGTCCGTTCCACGTGCAGGCTGTGTATGCCTTGCGGATAGCCGGATCGCTGAAATATCCCGGCGCTTTGATGCGCCCCAGCGCCACCGCCTCGCTAAACCATTCTTCATAGATTGGCTGGCAAAAGCTGTCCACGAAGTCGTCGCGCTGCATGGTGCAGGTCCGCCAAAACTCATTGAGCGCGCCGCGCGCCGCGCTGTACGAGGTCGAAAACTGCTTGAACAGCACTTCGGGCGGCACTTCCATCGCCGCGCCGATCTGCTTTATCAGCGCTTCGGTGAAAGCGTCGTAGCCGTTGTTTGGGTGCTTCGGATCGGCAAACTCCACCGTTTCGCCCGGATTGAGGCTGACGATCGCGCCCGGCGCAAGCTCAATACTGCCTTGGTCGTTCGCGTCGATCAGCATTTCGGGCGGAAGCATTTCGCCCAGCGGCCGCGTGTCTGTCGGGCTTGCCGGCTGCACGAACACCGTAAACATTGCCGAGAGCACCGCCGCGTCGATCTCTGCGTCGGTGTATCTTCCGAGCTGCTTCAGCGTTTCCAGCACCGGCGCAAGCTCCGGCACGCCGCGCACCTGTCCGATGCGCTCGCGGTCCATGAGAAAGAGCGCGTTGCGTCTGCCGCTTTGCTCGCCGTATGCTTCAACGCGCGTCCATTCCAGCGGCCCGCCGATGTTTGCCGCCGACGCCAGCGGATGCCGGTTTGCGATCCAGTAGGCGACCACCATGCCCTCCGCGTCTGTCTCGACGCCCTGCACGATGCGCTGCACGTCGTAGTCCCGCACCTTCGTCGGCGTCAGCCGATCATATCCGTCGGGGCTGCTCACTCTGTCCGCCTCGATCAGCCGCACGCATAGGCTGTACGGCTGTCCGGGCTGCTGCCTCATGGGAAGCAGCGCCAGCGTGTCGCCGTTCATCATGTACGAAAGGAACGCCAGTTTTTGCAGCTTGTAGAAATTCCCGACGCGCTCCGCGTCGCACGTCGGCGTGTCCGCCCATAGCGCGAACTCGCGGACGATCTGCGCTTGCAGTTCCTCCGCCGCCTCCGGCGTCATTCGCAGATAATCCGCGTCGATTTGCGGCGCGGGCATAAGGCCGCCGGCGATTACGTTGGTCCGCTTTGTTTTCAGCGCCGCCGTTGCCGTCGGCACTCCCATGTAGGCGTCGCGGCTCCGCTGCCTCAGCGTGTCGATGTTGTCCTCGATGTCCTCCTTCGGGCTTCCGCCGTGGTACATCCAGCCGCGCATACTTTTCTTGACGGTATTCGCTCCGTAGTTGCCGTAGCCGCTGTTGATCATGGAGAGCGCTGTCCGCGCCGCCGCGCGCCGCGCAGCGTGTACCGGAGCGACCGCGGCAACCGCTCTGTCAAAGATATTCGGCTTTGCCATGCTCGCCCCTCCTTAGAGATCGCGCGGAACAAAGTGAAAAACGCGGTTGCGGCCGTTGACCTTCTCCTCGGCCTCCGCCTCCGCGAGCTTGCCCGCCCAATACTCCATTTCTTCGCGCACTTCCTTTAGGTCTGCGCGCGTCAGCATCCGCGTCCCGATTTGGTAGCGCTGCCCGGTTGCGATCGCTTCCTCCGCCGCAAGCCATGTATTCAATTTCTGTTGGCACAGTTTCTTTGTAAACATTGCCATATCAGATACCTCCCGATAGCGTCCTCCTGCGTCGGCGCTGCGTTGTCGTTGCCTGCTCCTGCGGCTGCAATACGGGGTTTGCGATCTCCAATGCCGCCGTCGCGTAATTGCGAAGGTCAAGCGGCTCGTTCCTCTTGTACTTCTCGTCCTTCAGCTCCCAAGCCGTGATGCTCCGCCCCTTGCGGAAGCGGATCACCATTTTCTCGCTTGTGAGGCCCTTGAAATAGGTTTCGTCGTAGCCCGCTTCCTCGTTCATGGGGAAATGGCAGTAATTCGGCCCCTTTGTGTTGTGCTTCAGGCGTTGGTAAAGGATCGCCTTGCCTGCGTCGACGCCGATGGTAAACAGCGGAGCCTTGACGCGGTTGTTTTTTGTCGGTGCGTTGATGTAAGCGACCTCCGGCCCGCCGCGGCCCTTGATGGCAAAGACGCGGCGCTCGAAGCGCTCCTTTGCGAAAGAGTACACTTCGTTCGGATGATGGCCGCCGCTGTCGATGCACGTTGCCGTGATGTAGAGCTTCGTGCCGTCCTTCTTCCGAAACGGCAGTTGCAGAAAAGCGTCGAGGTCGTTCCATATCTGACCTTTGAGCATATCGCCGTAGATTTTCTGATAGCGGATGCCCCAGCTTTCTTTGCCGACGCCCCAGCCGACCACTTCGACCTCGAAACGGTCGTCCTGCGTATCGACGCCGGCCGTCAGCACGATCACGTCGTCCGGCACTTCCGCCTCGTAGATTTCACGGCGCTTGTATAGCTCCATATCGTCGAGCACGCTGCCCGGCTCCTCCCATGGCGCGCCAAGCTCCGTATTGACCCACGTTTTCATTTTTTCGGGATCGCCCAGCTTCAGCAGCTCGTTCGCCGTCAGGAACTTTTCGACGATCTCCTGCCAGCCGCAAAACGACGACGCCAGCGTGTTCAGGTGGAAGCCGCGCGCCTCAGCGCCGGGATTGTCCGCAACGAACCGCCCGTGCTGTCCCTGCTTCTTCCACTCGTATTCTCCGCTTGTCTGTTCGCACGCCTCGCAACGGTATGTGATCCCTTTGGAAAGGTCCTCTTTGTCGAACTCGACGCCCTTCCACGCAAGCGGTTGATAATGCCCGCACTTCGGGCAAGGCACATTCCATTCCTCGCGCGTGCTGATGTCGAACTCCGCCGCGATCCTGCTGCTGCTTTTGAGCGTCGGCGTGCTGACCACGACCGTTTTCTTGTCCCAAAACGTCGTTTGACGTTTCTGGCCGAGCAGGAGGGGATCGCCCTCTGTTCCGGCGCTCGCCGGATAGCGGTCTACCTCGTCCGCGAGCAGCACCTTGATCGGGCGGCTCGCGAGGCTTGCCGGGCTGTTCGCGCCGATGATTGTCACGTGCCCGCCGGGAAAATTCTTCTTCAGGATGGTATTGCCGGAGTATCTGCTTTTCGTGTCGACCATGTTCCGCAGGACCGGCGTATCGCGCAGCATCGGCGCAAGAAAGTCTTTGCTGAACGTCTGCGCCATTTCAAGCGTCGGCTGCATCACGAGGATCGGCGCGGGGTAGTAGTGCATATAATAGCCGATCATGTTCATCAACATCGCGGTCTTGCCGATCTGCGCGGCGCTCATAATGACCACCTTGCGGATATGCGGATTGCTGATCGCGTCCATGATCTCGCGCTGATACGGCGCTTTTTCCGTGTGCCAGCGGCCCGGTTCCGCGCTGTTCTCCGCCGAAAGCATACGGTATCGGTCCGCCCACTCCGAAAGCGTCAGATCGGGCGGTGGCTTCAGGACGGTAAGGCAGCGCTCGAACATGGCGAGCGTGTGCGGAGGCAGATCAATAATCCTTGCTTCTCCCACGCTTATTCATCCCTTCTCTGATCCGGTCGTACTCTGCTTTCTTGCAGCGCCGGAACGGGCAATAGCCGATCGTGTCCGCGCAGCGCACCATCCAAACGCACGTTTCACACTTCTTCGTCTTGGCTTCTTTCTGCATCGTCCTCGTCCTCCTGCACCGCAAGCGCCGCCTCGGACGTGCTCAATTCTTCAAGCGCTTCCTCGATCGCTTCCTTCAGCACGTCGAATATGCGCCCCTTGTCGTCGCCCATCGCGGCAATCGTCGGGGATAATTTGGCCGGCAACGCCAGCAGGCGGCCGCGCATATTGAGGAACATCGTTTTGATCCCGCGCTCCACGTCCGCCGTACTGTGAAGGTCGCCGCGGCGCTGCTCGTTGTCCATTTCCGCCGCCTTGCGCTTTTCCTTCGTCAGTAGCGTCCGCTCTTGGTTGAGGCTTTCCTTGCCCGCTCCGCCGATGTAGGCGATGTATCGTGTCACCGTAGGCTGAAGGTCGTAAAGCCCCGGCCGCGCCTCTTGGATCACGCCCTCGTCCCGCAGCTGACGCACGCGGCGCTCCGTGACGCCGATCCATTGCGCGACGACCTTGCTTGTATAGAGCTTCACGCCTCGCCCTCCTCGCCGCCGTCTGGCAGGCCGTCGTCGACCATGCCCGTCGCTCTCATGCGTAGGATTTCGATGCGCTGTGTTTCAAGCTCCATGCGCTTCTCGTATTCCTCCGCCGCCCGCAGGCTGTCCGCGATCTTGGCGATGCGGCCCTGCACCTTGTAAAGCGCCTCCTGCAATTTGAGCACGCGCGCGAAAGCGCTGTCCTTGCTATACATCCCCATCTGCTGCGCCGCGCCGTCTACCTTCTGATCGCCGCGACCGCGCGGCACGCGCATATCGAGGACGCTGCTGACGTGTAGCGTGTCCTCCGGCTCCGCCTCATATATGGCGATCTTCTCCATGATCCGGTGCTCTCGCACCTTCAGCACTTGCATTTCATGGCGCAGCGCCTCGCGACTGTCCAGCGGAGCCGCCGCCGCGACCGCCTGCTCGTGTTCCGTCAGCATATCAAGAAGGATGGCGCTGTACGCTCCATCCTTTTCGGCGTTCTTGTTTCCTTTTGGCGCTCCGTCATGGCTGCCCTCGGCGTTCTTATGGCCGGCGCTGTTCCGGTTGCCCGGCTGCCCGCCGCGCTTGCGCTTCGGCTTCGGCACAGCATCATCCCACTTATCCGCCGTTTTCCATTTCCGCATGAGCTGATAGCTGACGCCCAGCTCCTCCGCGAAGTCCTTCAGGGTAAAAGCCTCGCCTTTGCCTTTGCGGGCGATGTATTCAGCCTTTGCGGTGTCGCGCCTCTCACTCCGCTTCGGCATTGTCTTTTCCTCCGTATGTGCTGCCCGCCGCTGTCCGCGCCGCATATCGGCCCCGGTTGCGGAACTCTGACGCGGCAGCGGTCGAGCGCGTTGTGCCGGGAGGCGGTTAGGCCCGCCATGCCTGAGCGTGGTGTCCGCGTCCATCGCCCCGGTATTTGCAACAGCACCCCGGCGTATCTGAAGGATCGCCGCGTCCGGCCCTCGCCTACATCAATACCCCACATATCAACGCAAGGCTTCGGGAGGGCGGGACGCGCCTATGGCAAAGCCCGCGACGCTTGCCGCGGGCCTGTCCTATGCGATCCACGGTATCACCGTAGCACGAAAAACCTGCCAAAACCTGCCAACTTGAAAAAATTTTCCGAAAAATCATCGCACGCGCGCATTGGAATTTCACGATCCAACGCTCGCGTGCGATGTGTATGTATTAAACGCGCATTGAAAAAAGCAGCGAGCCTCAGCCCGCCGCCTGTTCGTCCTGCTCCTTCGCGATCTGCTGAAGCATCGTGATCAATCTGCCCCTGTCCCACAGCTTCGTCCCTGTCGCCTTGGCGAGATCGCGCGCGCCCGGCGTGAAATACTGATTTGTCATTACGGCGCCGACCTTGCAGCCGTACATCGCTTTTCCTGCGTAGACCTCCTGCACCGGATGATTGCCGAGATCGGAGGAATAGCGCTTGCATTGTATCGCGTACTTGGTGCCGTCCTTCTCCGCCGTGATGTCCACGCCCTGATCGCCGGTTGTTGCCGTCATATACACGTTTTGAAAGCCCAGCTTCCGCAGTACGCCGGCGCACCATGCTTCAAACTCGCGCCCCTCCATCCGGTCGACGCGCCGCATCGTTTCTTCCGCCGAGCGCTTCCGCTCCTCATGCTGCACCACAGCTTCAGATACGCCGGCCCATTCTTTACCGCTCAGTTTGACTTCTACAAGCAGCGTATCTTCTCCTGTCCGTTCTTTGCTTTCGGCTGTTTCGTTTCTCTCCTCTGGACACCAGCCTTTATACTCCGAGCACCAGCCTCCGGCGCTCGCGCAGTAATAGCCCATCGTCCGGCACCATCCGTCGATCGCTTTCTCCTGCGTCTTTTGCATTTCCTTTTTCTTGCCTCCGAATAACCAGCCCATGCCGTCGCCCCTTTCCCTCTGACAGTATGAAACATCCGGCGCGCGAAACTGCAACGATCCCGTCGACGCCGCCGTCCCTCGCGGAACTTTCTCGCACTATGGTTATCATTAGACCTTTTCAGCGAATGTTAAGCCTAATTTACGCGAAAAATAGTGTACTGTCAATAGGCGAAAGGAGGCGATGCCGTGAAAATCTACGAATACGAGGGAAAGAAGAACGTCACCGGCGAGCGCATCCGGCAGGCGCGCGTCGTTAAGCATCTATCGCAAGAGGAGCTTGCCGCAAAGATGCAGGTCCGCGGCGTTGTCATAGAGCGCGCTTCGATCGGCCGCATTGAACGCTTTGACCGTTTCGTTACTGACTACGAGCTGATGGTCTTTGCCGACGTTCTCGGCGTTCCGGTCGATTGGCTTCTCGGAAATGGATGCACCGGCAGCATCTTCACGGAGTAGCCGCCGCGTTTGCTGAGGACATCAATGCCCCTTGCAAATTCCGACGCCACAACCACACATCCAGCCCCGACGAGCACCGCGCCCGCCGGGGCTTTTTTGCGCTCCGCCGCAATTTTTGACCCCCCTTTCGCTTTTTCAGGCCGGCGACCGGAAGCGAAAAAACCTACTCACACCTAAAAAAATTTTGCGCTT
>CACZXQ010000003.1 GCA_902785115.1 Oscillospiraceae bacterium
AAGGCAATACCGCATAATGCGGCAAGAGCAGATTCCGAGAAAAACCGAGTTCTGATGATGGCACTTTTTCGCAGGAATACTTTGTGTATTGCAAGAAAAAGTGACGAAATCAGGGCGCGGTTTTTCCGGAAGATGCCGCAGGCGTATTGTGCGGTGTTGCCTAAATTGTTCAGTTCCTTCTCAATGAATAGAGAATAGTTATGGTGTCGCGGAGGAGCCAAACGCTTGTCTCTCTCTGACCACCGGCCACTGACCACTGGCCACTCAATTCACTATTTGACCAGCGTTCCCAGCTTTTCGCCGCAGAGGACGCGGCCGATGTTCGTCGGCTCGGCGAGGGCGAAGACGATGACGGGGATGCTGTTATCCATGGCAAGGCTGGTGGCCGTGGTGTCCATCACCGCGAGATGGCGGGAGAGCACCTCGTCATAGCTGATCTCGTCAAACTTCACGGCGTCAGCGTTCTTGCGCGGATCGTCGGAGTACACGCCATCGATGTTCTTGGCAAGCAGGATCGCGTCCGCTCCGATCTCAGCCGCGCGCAGCACCGCCGCCGTATCGGTGGAGAAGAAGGGCGCGCCCGTGCCGCAGGCAAAGAGCACGATCTTGCCCGCCTCGAGATACTCCACGGCCTTGCGGGTGTCGTAGCGTTCACCCACACCCTGGATGTCCACCGCGGTCATCACCCGCGCGTCACAGCCTGCCTGTCGGAACACATCCGCCACCGCGAGGCAGTTCATCGCCGTTGCCAGCATGCCCATGCGGTCAGCGCTCACGCGCTCCACCTTGCCCGCGCCGTCCTTGACGCCGCGCCAGAAGTTGCCGCCGCCGATGACGATGCCCACCTGGGCGCCCATCTCGCTGCAGGCCTTCACAGCCTCGCAGACGCGGGAGACAAAGTCAAAATCAAAGCCGGTGTGCTTCTCCGCCGCCAGCGCTTCGCCGCTGATCTTGATCAAAACGCGATTGTAGACAGGTTCCATGACGTTCTCCTTCTTGACCCCCGGACAATCCGGGTTCCTTTATTCTTTGTTATCTTACCACACGCCCCGGCATTTGACAAGAACGTGTTTGACCGATCTTTTGCCTTTCCGCGGGAGGCTTATTATTCACGATTCGTTCGCATTCTGTGGCTTGTGCTTTTATTATAAAGGTGTTATACTATATGTTTGGAAACACAAAAGGAGGTCATGAACATGACAAGAATTGATATATTTTCCGGCTTTCTCGGCGCGGGCAAAACCACACTCATCCGCAAGCTGATAGCCGAGGGCTATCAGAACGAAAAGCTGGTGCTCATCGAGAACGAGTTTGGCGAGATCGCCATTGACGGCGGCTTTCTGCAGGACGCGGGCGTACAGATCACGGAGATGAACTCCGGCTGCATCTGCTGCACCCTGGTGGGCGACTTCACGAAGGCGCTCGCCAAGGTCATGGCGGACTACAGCCCCGACCGCATCATCATCGAGCCTTCGGGCGTTGGCAAGCTGTCTGACGTGGCCAAGGCCGTGGAGCGCGTTGAGGGCGCGCAGATCGGCGCGAAGGTCACCGTGGTCGACGCCGGTAAGTGCAAGATGTACATGCGCAACTTCGGCGAGTTCTTCAACGACCAGGTGCAGAACGCCGACCTGATCGTATTAAGCCGTACCGACAGCGCAAACGAGCAGAAGACCATGACCGCCGTCGAGCTTCTCAAGGGGCTCAACGCGGAGGCCGGGCTCATCACCACCCCCTGGGACAAGATCTCCGGCGAGCAGATCCGCGAGGTCATGGATGAAAACGGCCTGCGCGCGGCAAAGGAAGCGCTGGAGCATGAGCACCATCACCATCACCACGACGAGGACGAGTGCGACGATCCCGACTGCGAGTGCCACCACCATCACGACGATGAGGACGAGGAGCACGCGCATCATCACCACCATCACGACGAGGACGAGTGCGACGATCCCGACTGCGAGTGCCATCATCACCACGACGGGCACCATCATCACCATCACCACGCCGACGAGATCTTCACAAGCTGGGGCATGGAGACGCCGCGCAAGTTCACTGAGGACGAGCTGCGCGCCATTCTTGCCGCGCTGGGCGACGAGGAGAAATACGGCGTCGTGCTGCGCGCCAAGGGCATCGTGGACGCGAGCGACGGCGAGTGGCTGTACTTTGACTACGTCCCGGAGGAGACCGATATCCGCCGCGGCAGCGCGGGCGTGACCGGCCGCTTCTGCGTGATCGGCTCTCACATCAAGGAGAGCGCTTTGAAGGAGCTGTTCAACATTGGCTAAAAATCCCGATCTTCCCGTATATCTTTTCACCGGTTTTCTTGAAGCCGGCAAAACCAAATTCATTCAGGAGACGCTGGAGGACAAGCGCTTCTGCAACGGTGAGCGCACGCTGCTCCTGGTCTGCGAGGAGGGCGAGGAGGAATACGCCCCCGAGCAGTTTGCCGACAAAAACGTCTTTATCCGCATCGTAGAGGAGCAGAGCCAACTCAACACCCCAAACCTGCTGCGCTTTGTGGCGGAGACGCAGAGTGAGCGCATTGTGATCGAATATAACGGCATGTGGCTTCTCGACGCGCTCTACCAGGCCATGCCCGAGAGCTGGGTGGTGTATCAGGAGTTCATGTTTGCTGACGCCACCACCTTCCTCAGCTATAACGACAACATGCGCCAGCTCGTATACGACAAGCTCAAGAGCTGTGAGCTCGTGGTCTTCAACCGCTTCAAGCCCCAGATGGACAAGATGGCCTTTCACAAGATCGTGCGCGGCGCTTCCCGTCGGGCGGACATCGCCTACGAGTCCCCGGACGGTCAGGTCGCCTATGACGACATTGAAGACCCCCTGCCCTTCGATTTGGAAGCCCCCATCGTGGAGATCGGGGATGAGGACTACGCCATGTGGTACCGCGACATGAGCGAGGAGCCGAAGAAGTACGAGGGCAAAACCGTGCGCTTTAAGTGCCGCGCCCTGGTGCGCCAGAAGCTGCCGAAGCAGACCTTTGTGGTGGGCCGCCATGTGATGACCTGCTGCGTGGAGGATATTCAGTTCGCGGGGCTTGTGTGCCAGTGGGAGCGGGCTGAGCTCATCGAGGACAACAGCTGGCTCATCCTCACGGCAAAGATCAACTTCAAGTTTAACCGCGCCTACGGCAAGAAGGGTCCCGTGCTGACCTATATTGCCTCCGAGCCCTGCCCCGCCCCGGCGCAGGACGTGGCGACGTTCTATTGAGCAGGGACGAGCATTGCTCGTCCGTATTCAGTGAATAACAAGGAAACATCATGCGATACAAATGCCTCGTCTTTGACCACGACGACACCGTGGTCAGCAGCACCGCTGCCATCCACCACCCCAGCTTCCAGGCCTTTCTGGATCTTTACCTGCCGGGCAGGAGCTGCACGCTGGAGGACTACTTCATCAAGAACTTCGACCCCGGCTTTCTGCCCATGTGCCGGGAGGAATACGGCATGGACGATGAAATGCTGGACATCGAGTGGCGCTTCTGGCGCGACTATGTGAAGCAGCATATCCCCGCCGCCTACCCCGGCATCCGGGAGATCATGGAGCGGCAGAAGGCGGAAGGCGGGCTTGTGTGCGTCGTATCCCACAGCTTTGACGACAACATTCTGCGCGACTGGGCGGCAAACGGTCTGCCGACGCCGGACGCCGTCTTCGGCTGGGAGCAGCCGCCCGAGCGCCGCAAGCCGAACCCCTGGCCGCTGGAGGAGATCATGCGCCGCTTTGCCTTAAAGCCCTCTGATCTTCTGATGATCGACGACTTGAAGCCCGGCTATGACATGGCGAAGGCCTGCGGCGTGGATTTCGCGGGCGTGGGCTGGTCGAACGACATCCCCTCCATCGAGGCATTTATGCGCAAAAACTGCACAAACTATTTCAAAACCGTCCCGGAGTTGGCCGGATTCGTGAACTGAGGTGCTGCTTATTGAAGCCTGTACTGTACATCGTCATCCCCTGTTATAACGAGCAGGAGGTGCTGCCCATCACAGCGCCGCAGTTTCTGACAAAGCTCCTCGTCCTGCGCGACCTCGGCAAGATCAGCGACGAGAGCCGCGTGCTTTTCGTCAATGACGGCAGCCGCGACCGTACCTGGGAGATCATCCGGGAGCTGGCGGCTTCCGACCCCCACTATCTCGGCATTTCCCAGAGCCGCAACCGCGGCCATCAGAACGCGGTGCTCGCCGGGCTCATGGAGGCAAAGGATCGCTGCGATATCACGATCTCCATCGACTGCGACGGGCAGGACGACATCGACGCCATGGACAGGATGGTGGACGCTTACCTCGACGGCTGTGACGTGGTCTACGGCGTGCGCGCAAGCCGCCGCACCGATACCTTCTTCAAGCGCTTCACCGCCCAGAGCTTCTATAAATTTCTCGCCGCGATGGGCGCGGAGGTGGTCTATAACCACGCCGACTACCGCCTCATCAGCGCGCGCGTCTTACAGGAGCTGGCGGGCTTTCGGGAAGTAAACCTGTTTTTGCGCGGTCTGGTGCCGCTGGTGGGCTTTAAGAGCACGACGGTCAGCTATGACCGGGCGGAACGCCTCGCCGGGAAGAGCCATTACCCGCTCGGCAAGATGCTCACCCTCGCGATGGACGGCATCACCAGTCTCTCCGTCAAGCCCCTGCGGCTCATCACCGGCTTTGGCGTGTTTGTGGCCCTGGTCAGCTTTCTCGGCGTCGTCTGGGCGATCGTTACCGCCCTGAGCGGCAAAAGCGTGGAGGGCTGGGCGAGCATGACTTCCATCGTCTGCTTCGTCTCCGGGGTGCAGCTCATTTCCCTCGGCATCATCGGGGAGTATGTCGGAAAAACCTATCTGGAAGTCAAGCAGCGCCCCCGCTATATCATCTCCGAGCGAACCTGGGACGATGCCGAAGCGGGCCGTAAATCTTAACATTTTTTAAATTTACCGCAAAATTGGTGCCAAAGTGGGGAATTTTGGTCAAAATTCCCCCGAAAACAGGCGTCTCAGTGGTCTTGGATACTTGACGAAAAGCCAAAGAAGTTGTATTATTTGCTCGTAGCATAGCGTCTATTCCTTATAGAACGGAGGAAATGCAATGAGCGTAATCCCTGAAGTGAAATGCAGGCGCTGCGGCGAAAGCTTCTCCGCCCTGCGCACCCGCTGCCCCAACTGCGGCACCCGCCGCGTGAGCCAGAGCGGGCGCACGCCGGGCGCTACCCCCGGCACCGTCAAAGGCACCGCCTCCTATGAGCGCGCCGAGACGAATACCAAGTGGCAGATGATTTTCGGCCTGATTCTTGTTGTGGCCGTTATCCTCGCTGTGATCGTGATGGTCTCCACCAGCCTCAACGGGCAGGAAGCCGGTACCGCCAGGATCACCAATCCCCCCACCGACGCGCCGTCCGCGACGCCGATCTATGTGATCGAGCAGGCGCCCACCCCGCCGCCCACGCCGACGCCCACCGTGTCCGACATCAAGATCTTCTATTACGATAAGGAGCTTGAGGACTTTACGATGCACGAAGGCAACGACCCGCTGACCATTCACGCGGTCGTCTACCCGCCGGAGGAGTTCTCCGACGCGCAGCTGACCTGGTCGGTGGACGATGAGAGCGTCTTCAAGATCACGCCCGATCCCGAAGACTCCAAGCAGTGCAAGTGCGAGATCCTCGCCCGCAAGAACGGCGGCGTCAAGCTGACCGTCTCCTGCAACGGCTTCGAGAAAGCCATCCGCGTCTACCTCGTTGCGTAATCAAAAAACCGAGACCTTGAAGCAAGCTTCAAGGTCTCGGTTTTTTAGTGGCCAGTGATTAGTGGCCAGTGGCCAGTAACCACTAATCACTAATCACTAACCACTGACCACTGACCACTGACCACTGACCACTGACCACCGGCCACTGACCACTGACCACTAACCACTGACCACTGACCACTGACCACCGACCACGATTTCAACAGCCACACGAAGCCGCAGGGCGGCAGGTTCCAGGTGCCGTCCAGCACCAGCTCGTCCCCGCGGACAAGGTTTTTATGCAGCCCTTCGGTGTGAAGCTGCGCGCACTTCCAGCTCTCGCTGAAGTTATAGACCATGGTCAGCTCCTCGCCGTTTAAGCGCCGCCGGATGGCAAGCAGCGCATCGTCCCCCGCCCAAAAGGTGCTGACCTCCGCCTCGGCGGAGAAGATGGGGTGCGCGCGCCGGATCGCCGCGAGCTGATGGATGCCCTGAAAGAGCCTGCCCTCCCGCGTCTCCGGGTCATGGCGGCGCTCGGCGGTCTCCCAGGGGAAAGCGCCGCGGTGCAGATAACGGCTGTCCTCGCACTTTTTGGGGTCACGGTGATAGGCGTAATCGTTAAGCTGCCCGATCTCGTCCCCTGCGTAGAGGATGGGAACGCCGCTCTGGCCTAAGAGCCAGGCGTGCAGCATCAGATCCCGGTCGATGGCGAGCGCGAGGGCTTCCTCGTTCTGCTCCTGCTCCGCGCTCTCGATGCCGACGAGCGAGGCCGCCGTGCCGCAGAGGCGGGCGTCCCCCAGACGGGGATCGTCATTATATCGCTCGCCGCGGGCAACGCTGCCGGGAAATTCGCCGGTGAAGAAGGCATTGAGATAGGCCTTGTGCGGCACCTCCTCCATGCCAAAGCCTCTCAGGAAAGGATAATCCAGCCCCCAGCCGATGTCGTCATGGCAGCGCAGGTAGTTGAGGAAGATATAGTCCTTGGGAAGACTCGCCACGATGTCCGCCTGATGGCGCAGCAGCCGCGCGTCCCGCGTGGCGACGGTGTGCCAGGTCGTGCACATGGTGGTGGCGTTATAGAGCATGTGGCACTCCGGGCGCGTAAGCTCGCCGAAGTAAGGCGCCAGCTTCTCCGGCGCCATGACCACCTCGCCCAGCAGCACCACCGAGGGGCAAACGATCTCGCACACAAGGCGCAGCAGGCGCACAATGCTGTGCACCTCCGGGAGATTGCGGCAGTCGGTGCCGAGCTTCTTCCAGATATAAGGCACCGCGTCGATGCGGATCACGTCGATGCCCTTGTTGGCAAGAAAGAGCATATTGTCCGTCATCGCGTTCATGACGGCGGGATTTGCGTAGTTTAAGTCCCACTGGTAGGGGTAAAAGGAAGTCAGCACATAGCTCTGCGCGTCCTCCAGCCAGGTGAAGTTTCCCGGTGCGGTGACCGGGAAGACCTGGGGGACGTGCTTTTCATACTCGTCCGGGATCGTGCGGTCGGGGTAGAATGAGTAGAACGCTCGGTACTCCGGGTCGCCCGCTCTGGCCTTCTTCGCCCAGATGTGATCCTCGCTCGTGTGGTTCATCACGAAGTCCATGCAGACGGAGATCCCCTCTTCATGGCAGGCGCCGGTCAGCGCCTCAAGGTCGGCCATGCTGCCGAGGCTGGGCTTGACCTTGCGGAAGCTCGCTACGGCGTAGCCGCCGTCGCTGCGTCCGTCCACGGTGTCGAGAAAGGGCATCAAGTGCAGGTAGTTGACGCCGGTTTCACGCAGATAATCCAGCTTCTGCCGCACCCCCTGCAGCGTCCCGGCGAACTGGTCCACATACAGGCACATGCCCAGCAGATCATTGCCCTTGTACCAATCGGGCTGCTGCTCCCGCGCGCGGTCGCGCTCTTTGAGGGCGGTGCCGCGCGAGCGATAGCGCTTCTGCAGGGTCTGCAGCAGCTCCTCCAGCGCAGCCTGCTTTCCGGGGTAGAGCGAGAGATAGAGAGCTTCCAGCTCCTGCCGCCGTGCTTTCATACGGCGTTCAAACTCTTTTGTCATGGTTTTTTCCTCTTTTTCTCAAGTATAAACTCTTGGGACACGCTTCGACACCGCGCACAAAAGCTCATAGGGGATGGTCTGCGCCGCGTCGGCGAGCTTCTCGATGCTGTTTTCCGAGCCGAAGAGCTCCACCTCGCTGCCCACGTTGACCTCGGGCAGATCGCTCAGATCGACCATGCACATATCCATGCAGATGCTGCCGCGCTGGGGGGCAAAGCCGCCGGAGACAGCAAAGCTCACCTTGTTGGAGCAGAGGCGCGGCAGCCCGTCGGCATAGCCCGCGGCCAGAACGCCCATGCGGGTGCGCCGCCCGGTGACGAAGCGGCGTCCGTAGCTCACCGAGGTGCCGGGCTCATAGAATTTGATGGTGCTCACGGTGGTCACAAGGCGCATGCAGGGGCGCAGACCGAGCCGCCCGCTTGCATCGCCGTAGCCGTAGAGCAGCAGCCCCGGGCGTACCATGTCGAGCGCCATCTCCGGGTAGCTCACGACCGCGCCGGAATTGGCGCAGTGGCGGATGCGGAAATGAAAACCGCTGCGGCTCTCCACGGCGGCGATCACGTCCGTAAAGAGCTTGAACTGGGCGCGGGTGTATGTCTCGCAGTCCTCCCCCGGCTCATCCGAGACGGCGAAGTGGGTGTAGACGCCCTCAATATCCAGATGCGGCAGGGCGACGGTTTTTACCAGGTTCTCCACGCCCGTCTCGAAATAGTCCCCGGCGCAGAGATAGCCCAGGCGGGACATGCCGGTGTCGAGCTTGATGTGGATCTTCAGCGTCCTGCCCAGCTCTCCCGCCGCCTCGGCATACTCTTCGGCCTTGGCAAGGGCGCTCACGGTCTGGGTGATGCCGTTTTCGATCAGGGTTTCGGTGTATTCGGGCGGCGTGTGGCCGAGGATCAGGATCGGCATGGAAACGCCGTTTTCGCGCAGCTCCAGCGCTTCGTCGAGACAGGAGACCGCGAGATAGTCCGCGCCCGCCTCCTGTAAAAGCTTCGAGACCGGCACCGCGCCATGGCCGTAGGCGTCGGCCTTCACCACGCCGAGAAAACGGCAGCCCGCGGGCAGACTTTTGCGGATCGCCTCATAATTGTGGCGGATGTTGGGCAGGGAGATCTCCGCCCAGGTTCTCTTTTGCAAATCGTTCATGTTATTGGCTCCAATCGGATAGTTCGCAGAATACGCTCACGTTCCCGTCGCTCATCAGCTCTGCCCGCAGAGGCTTCATCCCCTCGGCAAACCAGACCGTCACCGTGAGATGGTCGTCCGGCACGAGGCGATAGACCGCGCAGCCGTCCTCCTCCCAGTGGGTGTCCGGCAGTGCGCTTGTCAGCGCGGAGACGAGCTTCGGCAGCGCGTTCATCGGCGTGAGGCCGTAGGGGTCGAGCGGCGGTGTGTCGAGCACGATGCCGTCATAGCAGAGCGCCGCGCCGTCCCCGTCCAGGCTGGCGGAGACCCCTTCGATAAGCTGGGGCGCCAATACGGTGACGCGCTCACACGCCGCGTCCTTTTCATAGCGCAGGGTGAAGCGCCGGCTTTGCTCCGGGTACTCACAGCGCAGATCGGCGGTAAAGGCAAGGCTCTCCTTCGAGGCAAGCGATTCCGCAAAGGCTTCAAAACGGCTCTGCGCCGCGCGATCCCCGCAGGCGGAGAGCAGCAGGCAGCAGCAAAGCAGGACGGACAGCAGGACTTTTTTCATGGTGATCCTCCAAGTCGGAAATCAGTTACACATCCAAATCCTATGCCCGCCGGGTCTATTATAATGACTATTTCCCTGTTCGTCAATTTTTCTCTTGCACAATCCCGAAAAATATGCTAAGCTAAATTTTGCTGTGAACGGGAAAATAGCGCTCATACCGAACTGTCAGAGAGTGGGGGTCATCGGCTGCAAGCCCCCTGGTTTGGCCGCGCTTGGTTCGCCCGGGAGCTCCGGCCAATCCCCGGCGCGTCAGATGCGTTAGAGTCTGTGTTTAAGATGCGGCGTATGCCGAACGTGGGTGGTACCGCGGAAGTTTTGCTTTCGTCCCAGTGTGGGGCGGGAGCTTTTTTATTGTAAGGAGATTCATATGAGAGAAATGATGCAGAAGCTTCGGGACGCCTCGATCCAGGCCATCCTGGAGAGTGAGAACGCAGAGAGCCTGGAGGCGCTGCGCGTCAAGTATCTCGGCAAGAAGGGCGAGCTCACCGGCATTCTCCGCCAGATGGGCAAGCTCTCCGCCGAGGAGCGCCCCGCCATGGGGCAGCTTGCAAACCAGCTGCGCGCCGACATTGAAAGCGCCATCGACGCGCGCCGCAGTGAGCTGCAGAGCGCGATGATGGAGAAGAAGCTGGAGCTGGAGGCCATCGACGTGACCTTGCCCGCCGAGGATGTGCGCGTCGGACACAAGCACCCGATGTACAACGTTCTCGACCAGATCAAGGACATCTTCGTGGGCATGGGCTTTCAGGTCATCGACTGGCCCGAGGTGGAGAAGGCCGAATACAACTTTGACAAGCTGAATATCGAGGAAAGCCATCCTTCGCGCGAGTGGACGGACACCTTCTACTTCAAAGAGGACAGCAGCATCCTTCTGCGCACCCAGACCTCGCCCATGCAGGTGCACGCGATGGAGACGATGGAATTGCCCATCCGCATCCTCGCCCCCGGCCGCGTCTACCGCAAGGACGAGGTGGACGCCACCCACTCCCCGATGTTCCACCAGATCGAGGGCATGGTCATCGACAAGGGCGTGACCATGGCCGACCTCAAGGCGACGCTGAATCTCGTCGTCGAGCAGCTCTACGGCAAGGGCACGGTCACGCGCTTCCGCCCGCACCACTTCCCCTTCACCGAGCCGAGCTGCGAGATGGACATCCAGTGCCACAAGTGCGGCGGCAAGGGCTGCCCCACCTGCAAGGGGCAGGGCTGGATCGAGGTGCTGGGCGCCGGCATGGTGCACCCGAAGGTGCTCGCCGGCTGCGGCATCGACCCGGAAATCTACTCCGGCTGGGCCTTCGGCATGGGGCTGGAGCGCCTCGCCATGGGCGAATATAAAATCACGGATCTGCGTCTGATCTTCGAGAACGACGTAAGATTCCTCGAACAGTTCTAAGGAGGCGCCGAGATGAAACTATCCAGAAAATGGCTCAACGAATTTGTCGATCTGCCCCTCAATGAAGTGAGCGACCGCGATTTTGACGAGGCGATGACCATCTCCGGCTCCAAGGTGGAGGTCACGGAGAATCTCGCCGAGAGCATCCACAACGTAAAGGTGGGGCGCATCCTCTCCATGGAGAAGCACCCCAACTCCGACCATATGTACGTCTGCCAGCTTGACGTGGGCGAAGATGAGCCCGTGCAGATCGTGACGGGCGCGTGGAACGTGCACGTGGGTGATCTCGTCCCCGCGGCGCTGCACAAATCCCTGCTGCCCGGCGGCGTGAAGATCGAAAAGGGCAAGCTCAGGGGCGTCGCGTCCTACGGGATGCTCTGCTCCCTCAAGGAGCTGAACCTCACCGAGCACGACTACGCCTACGCGACGATCGAAGCCGCTGCTCTTTTAAACGACTACCACCCCATCGACCCCGACAAGCCCTCCATCTCCTCTGACATTCAGCCGGGCGACAAAATCTTCGGCAAAGTCATCGCGGCAAAGGTCGAGGCCGTCGAGAACGCGGGCGTGAACCGCTGGAAACTCCGGCTGCACGACGGTAAGGAGACCGTCACGGCCTGCCAGAACGTGCACACGGGTGATCTCGTCGCCTATGACACGGCGAAGGACAAGGTCTGCACGCTTGCCGACCTGCACGCGGAGCAGCGGGAGTTCCCCCACTGCATTCAGGACGGCATCTTCATCCTGCATGAAGACTGCAAGCCCGGGGACGACATGGGCGCCCTTCTCGGACTCGACGACCATGTGGTGGAGTTTGAGATCACGCCGAACCGCCCCGACTGCCTGTGCATGATCGGGCTTGCGCGCGAGGCAGCCGTCACCTTTCATAAGCCCCTCAAGCTGCACACCCCGGTGGTAGAGGCCAAGGCCGGCGGAAACATCCGCGATATGGCGAAGATCGTCATCGAGGAGCCCGCCCTCTGCCCGCGCTACATCGGGCGCATGGTGCGCAGCGTCAAGATCGGCCCCTCCCCCGCCTGGATGCGCGAGCGCATCCGCAACGCGGGTATGCGCCCGATCAACAACCTTGTGGACATCACCAACTACGTCATGCTCGAGTACGGTCAGCCCATGCACGCCTTCGACTTCAGCTGCGTGAAGGATGGCGAGATCCACGTCCGCCTCGCCAAAGAGGGCGAGAGCATCCAGACCCTCGACGGTACCCAGCGTAAGCTCACGCCCAATATGCTCTGCATCTGCGACACGGACAAGCCCGTCGCGGTTGCGGGCGTGATGGGCGGCGCGAACAGCGAGATCGTGGGCGACACGGCGATGGTGCTCTTTGAGTCGGCCAACTTCAACGGCCCCTCCGTGCGCCGCACCGCCACCGCCCTCGGCATGCGCACCGACGCCTCCTCCCGCTACGAAAAGGGGCTTGACCCCGAGAACACCTATCTCGCCGTACAGCGCGCCTGCGAGCTGGTGGAGATGCTGGGCTGCGGCGAAGTGGTGGAGGGCGTCATCGACGTCTACCCCGGCAAGGCGGCGCCCAAGACCGTGAAGCTCGAGCCGGAGAAAATCAACGCCCTGCTCGGCACCGACATTGACAAAGCCACCATGCGCGATACGCTGCTGCGCCTCGGCTTTACGCTGGACGGCGACACGATCATCGTCCCCTCCTGGCGCGGCGATGTGGAACACTACTCCGACATTGCCGAGGAGGTCGCCCGCATCTACGGCTATAACCGCATCCCCACCCGCTTTACGAGCACCGGCACCACGATGGGCGGCTTCAGCCCCGTGCAGCAGTGTGAGCGGCGGCTGGGTGAGCTCTGCCGCGGCATGGGTATGGATGAGATCATCACTTACTCCTTCATCAGCCCCAGCTACTACGACAAGATCCGCTGGCCGCAGGACGATCCGCGGCGCGACAGCCTGCGGATTCTCAATCCCCTCGGGGAAGACAGCTCCATCATGCGCACCACGATCCTGCCCTCCATGCTGGAGATCGTGAGCCGCAACGTCCACTACCGCAACAAGCAGGCCGCCCTCTACGAGATCGGCCGCATCTATAAAAAACGCCCGGACGGTCTTGCCGACGAGCCGAAGATCCTCTCCATCGGCGCTTACGGCGAAAAGATGAACTTCTTTGTGCTCAAGGGCTGGGTCGAGGCGATCCTCAAGGCGCTCGGCATCCCCGCCGCGCACTTTGAACAGGAGCGCCATAATCCCTCCTACCACCCCGGCCGCTGCGCCGTGCTGAGCGTCAACGGCACCGAGATCGGCGTCATGGGTCAGATCCATCCCGAGGTTGCAAAAAACTACGGCGTGGACGTGGAGGTCTACTGCGCGGAGCTCAGCTTCGACGCGCTCTTTGCGCTTCAGGGTGCGACGCCGGTTTACAAGCCCCTGCCCCGCTTCCCCTCCGTCAGCCGTGACATTGCCGTGGTCTGCGACCGGGAGATCCCCGTGGGAACCATGATCGAGACGATTTTGGCCAGCGGCGGCAAGTATCTCAAGGAGTGCAGCCTCTTCGACATCTACACCGGGCACCATATCGCGGACGGCAAGAAGTCCGTCGCCTTCTCCCTCACGATGCGTGCTGACGATCAGACGCTCACCGACGAGCACGCCGAGGAGACCGTGAAAAAGGTTCTCGCCGCGCTGCAGCAGAGCTATAACGCCGTGATGCGCTGATAATCCGGGCGGCGTCCACCACTTTTTGCTGATTTTCAGCAAAAAAACCTTCTTTTTCCTCCATAAATGACTTTACTTGTGCTTTGAATCTGCTATAATACAGAATAGAAAGAAGAAGGAGGGAAGATAGTTGGAGGACGTAACCAGAAAATTTACAGCGCTGGACAGCAAGGCCGAGATGAAGGAGATTCTTTCGTCTGTCTATAACTCCCTCATGGTGAAGGGCTATAACCCCATCAACCAGATCGTGGGTTATATTCTGTCGGAAGACCCCACTTATATCACCAACTACAACAACGCCCGCACGCTCATCACCCGCATTGACCGGGACGAGCTGCTGCAGGAGCTGCTAAGAACGTATCTCGCCAAATGAAACAAGGGGATGTTGAAAAAGTCTTTTTCACATCCCCTTTTCATTTTCACTCCGCTTCCCAGGGCAGCTCAACGAAGGTCGGCTCGTGTCCCATGGCGGGCAGAAGTGTTTCCAACAGCGCCCTGGTTCGAAAGCGGAGGCTGGAGGTGTTGATGCAGGGATGACAGCCGAAAAATTCCTCCCGCAGGAGATCGCGATCCACCAGCAGGCGTACCGCGTGATCTCTGTCGTTCATCAGCCCGAGGACGCTCACAGAGCCGGGTGTGATGTCAAGGTACTGCTCCATGTGTTCCGGGCTTGCAAAGCTCAGGCGGGCGGAACCGATCTGTTTGGACAGGAGCTTCGTCTTAAGGGGCTTTTCTCCCGGCATGATGAGCAGATAGAAGTCCGTCTGCTGCCGGTTGGTGAGAAAGAGGTTCTTGCAGATCTTGCAGCCGAGCAGCCCTTCCACCTCCCGGCAGGCCTCAATGGTGTCCGCGTGCTCGTGATCGACGCGGCAGTATTCGATCCCCAGCCGATCCAGCAGCTCATAGCAGCGCTCTTCTTTGGGGATGCGCCTCTCCTGCGGGCGGCCGCGGTATAAAGTCTTGTCAATTCTCATAGCTTTTCATGAAAAAGGACGCTGCGTAAGCAGCGCCCTTTTGTTGATATGTTGCGGTCGGCTTATGCCTTCTTGGCCTTGGCCTGAGCGGACAGGGTCTTGAAGGACATGACGGCGAGGATAACAGCCAGAACGACGAGAGCAAGGCTCCAGATCACCTGGAAGTAGGTGCCCCAATCGGTGCCGGCGGCGATCTTACCGAAGCCGGTCACGATGGTCCAGCAGAGTGCGGTGATGGTGGCGCAGAGCATGAAGATCATCGGGAAGAAGAACATCTTGTTGTTGCGGCCGATCTTGCCGAGCCAGGTGCAGACGGCGAGCATCGCGACGCCGGCAAGCAGCTGGTTGGCGGAACCGAACACGCTCCAGATCTGGCTCAGACCCATGAAGCCCATGCCGCAGCCGATCACGACCATGATCAGGGTGGACACGATCGGGGTGCTGAAGAACTTCGCGGCGCCGGTCAGCTGATCGCGGGTCTTTCCTTCCGGCGTGAGCAGCTCGGCGAAGAGGTAACGGCACAGACGGGTCGCGGAGTCCAGAGAGGTCAGTGCAAAGACGGAGACGGCCAGCGTGAAGAGGTTGTAGATAACAGCGTAGCTCTTCTCACCAGCGAAGGAGGCGAACATCGTGGCAATGCCGCCGGCGAAGATCGTGGGAGGCGCGGACATCTGGTACTTGTCGCCGACCTGGTTCCACACCACGCCGACAGCGATCAGAGCGATGACGCCCAGCGCGGACTCGACGACCATGGAGCCGTAGCCGATGACCTGCGCGTCCTTTTCATTGTTGATCTGCTTGGAGGAGGTGCCGGAGGAGATCAGAGAGTGGAAGCCGGAGCAGGCGCCGCAGGCCACGGTGATGAACAGGAAGGGGAAGATCGGCTGGCCGGAAGCGTTGACCAGACCGGTGAAAGCGGGAACCTTCACAACAGCGGCGCCGGTGAAGGAACCGCCGATGATGGCGACGAGAGCCAGCGCCATCATGCCGTAGAGCAGGAAGGAGCTCAGATAGTCACGGGGCTGCAGCAGGATCCACACAGGCAGCAGGGAGGCCACGGTGACATACACGGCGATGAAGAGCACCCAGAAGGTACGGCTGAAGTGCAGGCCGACGAACTGACCGAGGAAGACAATGGCGATGATGCCGATGATGCCGACGATGGTGGCAGGGCCGATCTTGGCATTCTTGCGGTACACGAAGAAGCCGAAGATCGCGGCGATGACGATAAAGAGGATAGACGTCATGGCCGTAGAACCGTTGGCGGTATAGGTGGCGGCGGAGGGATCTACCGACACGAAAGTGCCCGCGACAACGGCAGTGAAGGAGGCGATGACCAGGATCAGAACGGCGAGGGCGAAGATGATGAACAGACGCTGAGCCTTGACGCCCATGGAGTCCTTCATGATCTCGCCGATGGAGCCGCCGTTGTGACGAATGGAGGCGAACAGGGCGCCAAAGTCATGCATAGCGCCGAAGAAGATGCCGCCGAACACGCACCACAGGAACACGGGGACCCAGCCGAACACGGCGGCCTGGATCGGTCCGTTGATGGGGCCTGCACCGGCGATCGAAGAGAAGTGGTGACCCATCAGCACGGCGGGGTTGGCAGGAACATAGTCCATTCCGTCGTAGCTGGTGTGGGCCGGGGTCTCGCGATTGGGGTCAACACCCCACTGCTTGGCCAGCCAGCTTCCGTAGAAGACATAGCCCAGAGCAAGCAGAACGATCGCGACCAAGAGAATCAGTAATGCGCTCACACTTTTCACTCCTTAATGAAAAAATTTTTATTAACTATCACTGTCCGTTATTCGCGGACAGCGAATAGTTTCGTAAAGAAGGGGGCAAGCTCATGCCCGGCGTAGTTCGTGACGGTCTTTTTCGACTGCATATCCACGATGCCCGCGAGCAGATTGGTGTAGCCCCAGAGGCCGAGCTTGTAGTTTTTGCTGAAGCTCAGCTTCTTCACCGCCTTCTGCGCTTCCTCCCCCGCCTCGTCCGCCACGAACACCGCCTTGATATTGGTGCACTGGTGCTCCTTATGGGGTCTGACACGGGGCAGCCCGTCGGCGAGCGCGTAGTCTGCGCAGGCCTTCACCAGCGCCGCGTCAAACCGGGGAGCGGAGAAAATGTAGGCGTATTCATTCTTTTCGTTGGCCCAGATCTTCGCGCTTTTGACGAGGAAAAACTGCTCATCCCGATCCTTATAATCGGCCCGGAACGCAAGGGGCAGCTCGGTCTCCACATCCTCAACCAGATTATAGTAGGCGCTGTAAGCGTCCTTCAGCACATCTATAAACCGGCTGCGCTCGATCAGCATGGGGCTCCCTCCGAAAAAATGAACAAATTGTGACTGTCTATACTATAACGCGATTGTTCAAAAAATTCAATAGCTTTTTTCAGCTTTTTCCGTTTCTTTGTCCTGTATTTATTCTCAGGCTCTTGTACAGAACATCATTCCTCGCGCAAAATCGCGGCTGCGTGGTTTACAAGCGTCGGGAATTGTTGTAAAATGGAGCAAAATCTTGTTGATTGGGAGTATATCATGGAATTTCGGTATTGTGTCCCCTGCCTATTCGGCCTGGAGGGTCTTGCGGCCGACGAGCTCAGGCGGCTCGGCATGGCCGCTGTGTCCGCCGAGAACGGACGGGTTTTTTTCTCCGGCGGCCCCGACGCCATCGCGGCGACAAATCTCAATCTGCGCACCGGCGAGCGCGTGCTGCTCGAGCTGGGCGCCTTTGAGGCGAGGAGCTTCGAGCAGCTCTTCGAGGGCGCCAAAGCCCTCCCCTGGGAGCAGTTTATCCCGAAGGACGCGGCCTTCCCCGTCACAGGATACAGCCTCAATTCCCAGCTCGCCTCGGTGCCGGACTGTCAGAGGATCCTCAAGAAGGCCGTGGTGGAGCGCCTCAAGAGCCGTTACGGGCTCTCCTGGTTCCCCGAGACCGGCGAGACCGTGCAGCTTCGCTTTTCGATCATGAAGGATCACGTCTCCCTTTGCCTCGACACCAGCGGCGAGGGGCTGCACAAACGCGGCTACCGCCCGGTGCACAACGCCGCGCCCCTCCGGGAGACGCTGGCCGCCGCAATGGTGCAGCTCTCCCGCTATCGGGGCAAGGGCGAATTTGTCGACCCCTTCTGCGGCAGCGGCACCATCCCCATCGAGGCGGCGCTGATCGCCAAAAACCGCGCCCCCGGCTTAAACCGGCACTTCGCCGCCATGGACTGGCGGGTGCTCGACAGCAAAATCTGGGAGCAGGCCAGGGAAACCGCGCTTGCGAAGGAGTTTCATGGGGACTACGCCATCCTTGGCAGCGACATTGACCCGAAGGCCGTCGCCATCGCGCGCAAGAACGCGGAGCGCGCGGGTGTGGAGGACGTCGTGCGCTTTGAGGTCGCAGACGCGATGGCCTTCGAGCGCAGCACCGAGCGCGGCGTCATCGTCACCAATCCCCCTTACGGCGAGCGCATCATGGAAAAGCAGGAGGCCGAGGCGCTCTACACCGGCTTCGGCAGGGCGCTGGCGCGTTGCGAGGGCTGGCAGGTCTATCTGCTCTCCTCCCATACGGAGTTTGAGCGCTGCTTCGGCAAAAACGCCGACAAGAAGCGCAAGCTCTACAACGGCATGATCAAGTGCGATCTATTTATGTATACAGACAGAGGCGAAAAATGAAGCATCTATTCATCGTCAATCCCATCGCCGGCGGCAGCGATAAAAGCGCGCAGGTGCGCGAGAAGGTCGAGCGCGCCTTCCGGGATCGCGCCGACAGTTTTGAAATTTATGTGACACGCGCGCCCATGGACGCCGCCCGGGAGATTCAGGAGGAGGCCGAGACCGGTGAAGCGCTGCGCGTCTACGCCTGCGGCGGTGACGGCACCTTCAACGAGTGCGTCTGCGGCGCGGCAAAGCGGGAGAATGTGGCGGTCTGCCCCCTCCCCACCGGTACCGGCAACGACTTCTGCCGGATGTTCGGCGCGGAGCGTGATCTTTTCCGGGATCTGGATGCGCTGCTGGACGGCACGGTGCGCCCCATCGACCTCATTGACTGCAACGGTCGTTACAGCGTGAACATCTGCTCAGTCGGCATCGACGCGCGCGTCGGCACCGAGGTACATAAGTACAGCAAGATCCCCCTCATCGGCGGCGCAGCAGGCTATGTGGTGTCCGCGGCGGTGAACATGTTCAAGGGCATTGCAAGCGATATGACGATCCGCTGCGGTGATTTTTACCGCAGTGAGAAGACCTCGCTCGCCTGTGCCTGCAACGGACGCTTCTACGGCGGCGGCTTCAATCCCAGCCTCCACGCCCGCCCCGACGACGGGATCATGGATATTTATATCGTAAAGAAGGTCAATCTCCTGGAGTTTGCGATGCTGATCGGCAAATACGCCGCCGGCAAGGCGGATGAGCTGCCGAAGTATGTGACGCATCTTCAGTCCCGTGATACGCTGGAAATGCAATTTGGGCGCACAGAGGTCATCAATGTGGACGGCGAAGCCATGTACGCGGATCACGTCACCATGCGCATGGTTCCCGGCGCGCTGAACCTGATCGTTCCGAAGGGCATGCAGTTCTTCGACGATGCGACGGCGTGAGGCGAAGCATCGGACGTCTTTCGCTTCTGTACATAACGAATACAGCCATCCCGAACGGGATGGCTGTTTCCTTGGTGCTCCAGCGGGGATTCGAACCCCGGAAGCCCGGCGCATAGCGCCGGCTTCATTTTTCCGCTTTGCTCAAAAAACGCTTCGCGTTTTGGTGTCCGCGGGTTCGAATCCACTTTCCGTACATAACGAAAACAGCCATCCCGAACGGGATGGCTGTTTCCTTGGTGCTCCAGCGGGGATTCGAACCCCGGACACCCTGCTTAAAAGGCAGGATTAAAGCGGCTTTTTATGCGGTGGTTTTCAACATTGACAACAGAGTTGACAACAGCGTGCAATCAGCGGCGCTTTTTCCGGCCCTTTTTCTGGCCCTGCTGCTGGGGCTTGGCCTCCTTCTTCAAGTAAGCGTTCAGCTTCTTGGCCGTTTTCTCCTTCTGCGACTGGCGGATATGTGTGTACACGTCGCGCGTGACGGCGATGCTGCTGTGGCCGAGGAGTTCTTGCGCGTCCTTATCCGGGATCCCGGCCTCATAAAGAATCGTGGCAAAGCCGTGTCGCAGTTGGTGGGCGGTGATCTCGTGGCCTATGGCCTTGCAGTAGGCATCCCAGCGCTTGCGATACTGCGTCTTGGTCAAGGGCTTCCCATCATCACGCGGAAATATCAGGCCCTTCCCTTCCTTCGGCAGCGCCGCCGCAAGGGGCGCGAGAAGGATAACGTCTCTGATACCGGCCTCCGTTTTGGGCGGCTTGATCGTTGGCGAATTGCTGGCATACTCCACGGCCCGCGTGACGTGGATCAGCTCGTTTTCCCTGTCTATGTCCTCATAGCGGAGGGCCAGCACTTCCCCACGGCGCAGGCCGGAATACAAGCAGATCAACGCGAACAGCCCGAACGGGACGCTCGCCCCGGCCTTGACGGCTGCAATCGCTTCATCGTCCGGGAGCTCTCGCTTTGTGGCCGGAAGATTGCGAGGAACGGAAACCGCGCTGCACGGATTGAAGGTCAGGCCGCTTTCCATGATCGCATTATTGAAGATCATATTCAGAATATCCCGGTGCATCTGCACGGAGCGCCGGGAAAAGCCCTGCTTCCCCAGGTCGGCAAGAAACGCCTGGATGCTCTGCGCGGAGACCTCGGCGGCGTCCAGATCCCGGAAGTTATCTTTGATGCGCCGGAGCGGGGCCGTGTAGGTCTCCGCCGTCTTTGCGCCGATCCTGTCCCAGTGCTTCTTCTCCCAGGCGTCGGCTGCGGCCTCAAAGGTCAGCACCTTCGGCGCGCCGGGCGTCTCCTTCTGCTGGATCTTGAAAAAAAGCTTTTCGGGGTCTCGGTCGTAGATTGCGTGGCGCTTGCCGGTCGGCTGGCCGTCCCGGTCGAGGTCGTGCCAATAGCCCATGTAGCGGCCATCGGCGCGCATGGTGAACATAGACGCATAATCTGGCTTCTTTGCCATTACATTTCTCCTTGATTTAGCGTCTTGCCCGTGGTATACTATATGTGCAATTTCGGACAAGTGGTGTTGGCTGATCTTGCGCCCGTCCCGGGAAACCGGGGCGGGCTTTTTTATTCGTTGTCTTGTCGAATCTGAGTGGATATGCTATAATCTGCCTGCTGCCGACACCTCGGAGCGAGGGAGGTGAAGGCTACATGGAAATCCTGTACACATTTTTTCTTTCCGTTATGGCAAGTGTATTTGCGCATTACATTTGCAAGTGGCTCGACGGGAAGTAGAGGCAGTGAGCCCAAAGGTTTAGCCAGCCGATAAATGGTAGAAGCCCCCGGGAGTTGCGCCTCCCGGGGGCTTCGCTTTTGGTGAAAGCTGGATATCCTGTACTCATTGCCTTTCGGCATCACCATTATATGCGAGGATCCGAGAAAATGCAAGTCTGATTTGTGAACTTTTTACACCCGTTCCGGGAAACCGGAGCGGGCTTTTTTATTGTTTTGAAATCTCTTTATCAGAAAGAGACACAAACCATCGGTTTCCAAGTTTTGTTTTCACTAGGCGGTCGCGTTTGATGAGCTCGGTGTAGCAGCATTTTACCTCCGCTTCAATATACCCCGGGAAATCAACCTTCAGCAAAGCGGCCTGCGCCACCGTTTCCTGCTCTTGGACATATTGAACGATCTTCTTATAAAGCAGGTTTTTTCGCTTTTGCTCCGGCCTCATTCTCTGCACATAATCATCGAGTTTCTTTTCCAGAGCCTCGTGACTTTCCATGCAGGGATCATAACCATCCCCCAAGTATTCTCGCATATATTGCTTCGGGTATATTTTGACATCGTATTCCGAAACATCTACGGCAAAATAACTCTGCCACTCTCTGATGCACTTTTTCTTCGTTTTGAAGAACATCTCCACATCTTTGAAGCTCTCCAATGAGCAATTCGTCAGCGCATCATAGCAATCATAAAAGGCGTCAAGGTGCCTGACGGCCCTACGCTCCCAATCTTCCATTTCCAGGTTTTCAACTGCGTCACGAACCAGCGACATATCATCGTTATAGCCCCATGAGAGGGAATCCGGTATTTGCGCTTCCTTATGTGCATCTTCAAGAATCTCTTTATACTGTTTTGCTTTGGTCAGGCTCTGAGTATTTAGAGTCCTCAACACGTATCGCTCGTTCAGATCATCGAATTTGCGAAAGGCTTCTTTCTTTTTACGCGAAGAGGCCCCGATCACGTTTCCGACAACGAGGAACAGAATAAAACCGACGGTATAGAGAATGATGCGAAGCGCTGCAGCATCGTAGTCCATGCAACCACTCCCGAATATGAAAAATCAAAGTAGGTTATGCCGTTTCGGACGACCGCTTTTCTTCTTTCATAGCCGGATTCCCAGCGAAGCCAGGCGCAGCTGCAAGAAGTGTGACCTTTCCATCACGGCTCAAAGAACAATCGATATTTACACGCTCGAATGCCTCGGGGAGCAAAAGCGCTTCGGAGGCGGTGGACGAGAGGGGCTTTTTTATTTATGCGCCCGAGCAATCATCCATAATTGTTCAAAGGATTCGCCGTCTCCTTTATTCGTGAAAAAAAAACAAGATAATAGTCATAGTTGCCAGAATAGATGAGGATTTCTTCACCGCTCCGTACAGCGTCGGCTACAGACTTTCCAAATGTCTGGGAAATCGTTTCGTCCCATATTCTGAATGATTCTTCAATGGCGTTTTTGGATTGGCTTCCTGCTCCGGATTCTGCGTACCACTTGAATAATGAATTATCCGCATCATCGTACTCCAAAGCAGAGAAGGAAGCGATACAGCGAGCCATTATTACGCTGTTCTCTTCTTCAGTTTTTCGATAGTCATACAATGTCGTATTCAATGACAGGATGGAGAAATCTTCCAGGCTTATATCCAAAATTCCACCTTCAAAAGCGACGGTGATCACGTCACCTTCTGTTTGATCGGCGACCCATTCTCGCGTAATAACACTTTCTTCATCTACTCCTGCGAGCTCTAAGGCTGCCGGAAGTCGCACTGTATATAACTCACAATACTCTAATGCACCGTGACACTTTGTACTATCAGCATAAGCAGTAGCGTAAAGGGAGCAACAGACCAAAAAAACAAGAACTCCTGAGATAATCCTTTTCACTTCACACTCTCCTTACGCTTCAGAAGCCAGCTCGCTCGGGTCAGTTTTTTTCCTGAATTTTTCTGATTTCACGAGAGTATCAGCATAGTCTAAGAGCTGTTCCTGTCCTTCTTCATTGAGCTTCCGAAATAGTCTAACTAAGGCTTCCTCTGATTCTGAGGGAGCCTTTTTTATTGTATGAACGCAATCTTGAAACAGATAGTTTGCATCTACTTCAAGTGCATCTATAAGCGCATACATAACGCTTTCTTTTGGATGGCTGATCTCTTTTTCATAGTTTGTTATCGCAGAACCAGTCACCCCGATCATTTTGCCTAACTGCTCCTGAGAGAGACCCCTATCCATTCGAGCCTCCTTAATTCTTCTTCCTATACCCAAAATCTCACCCCCTTGTATTGAGTAAACCATAATTCTCTTGATACGTCAATAAAAATATTCAAGAATCTTTAGAAAAAGCTATTGACACATAAAGAAACTTGAGTTATATTTAGTCTGTCCTCAAGAAACTTTAGGGTGTGGAGGTGAGATAATTGATTGACAACCGTATAGCCGAAAATGCCCGAGCGATAATCTTTGAAAAAGGTCTCAAACAGCGGTCTGTAGCTGAGAAGATGGGCGTTACCGAACAGCAATTAAGCGCTATGCTTAACCGCCGAAAGGTTATCAAGGATACCGATGTGATGGCTTTTGCCAACGCTCTCTCTGTAACGCCGAATGAATTGTTTGGTATTTCGGCGAAGCAGGAAGCAATGTAACCCCTTGCTCCCCTCTCGCGGGGAACTCAACAGCAAAAGGAGGAGAGGCAAATGAGAGGCCACGGGCCAGGCATGGCAAGGTATGAGGATTTTGAAGAATACCGAGACGCACCATGCCGAGTGATTGCAGTCGATTTCGACGGTGTTTTGTGCAAAAGCGCATGGCCCGAAATCGGAGCGGCAAATTCGCGCATTATTGCGGAGCTGAGAAACCGGCAAATGCTGGGGGATAAGATTACCTGGGGCTGTTCCATTGCGCGAATGATCTTGCAAGGCAGACGGAGAATTTCGAGTGGCCCGATGATTATTTCCCTGTGAGCAATGTTGAGTTGAACGGCTGGACAGGTTTTGACGAAAGAGCGATCCGAAATACCCGCAATAGCTTGAAGCAAAAGGGGTTACTGAGTTTCCAGAAAGGCGACGGCAAAAAGAGCGACCCCATGTATCGGATTTTTTATCTGAGAAAGATCGGGTACAAAATTGCACCCGATGTTCCTGCTGATGAAGAGATCGACGGCGAAAATGCAGCCGAAAAGAAACCGACTGCGAAAACGCAGCCGGTAAAGAAAGAATCGGCAACAAAAACGCAGCCGATTGAAGAAGAGGCAGCATGTACCACATGCGAATTTGTACCCGATACTGTACCCGATCCTGTAGGCGATCCTGTAGGTGATGCTGTCGCTATCGGCAACGAAAACGCAGCCGATCACTTTATTATAAATAAACTAAACGTAAACGCAAAAGTAAACGCAAATTCACTACCTACCAATGGTGGAGAAGAATCGACGGAAGCACCCGCGCCAGTGGCGGCACAGGTAGGAGACCCGGAGCTTGGGAAAGTTCTGTCTTTCTACATGGATCATTTCGGCTTTGCATCGCCTATGGCTATCGCAGGGCTGAAAGACTTTACTGCGGCGCTGGGGGCCGACGTTGTCATTCACGCGATGGACATAACCGCCAGCGAAAAGAAATCAAGCTGGAGCTATATTCGCGGCATTCTCAACCGCTACCAGCGGGAGGGGCTGCGGACAATGGCAGACGTGCGGCTTTCAGAGCAGCGCTTCGAGGAAAGCAAAGCCAGAAAGGGCAACAAGAGGCAGGAGCCGGAAAAGCCGCAGGGCGGCGGCCTCGTTGACCTGAACGCCTCATACGGCGGCGCAAAAGGGCTTGTCAGCGGATTTGACGGGAGGTGGTAAATCGTGACGATCAACGATGCAAACTATCTTCTTGGTATTGCAGAGGCGAATTTCAGCTATGCGTTCAAGAATATGGATCACGATCAGAAGGTAACGCTTGTAAAGACATGGGCTTTTGGGCTGCAAGATGTTCCAGCAGATATTGTCATGCTTGCATTTATGCAGCTCACGACGACGAGCAAGTGGCTTCCGACCGTTGCAGAGATTCGAGAACAAATTAGCGTCCTGCACAGCCAAGCAAAAGAAAAGCTCGATTTAGACGAGAACATGCGCCAAATTTGTAAAGCACTCGGACGAACACCTGAAGAATCACGAGATCGACGCGGCGATGCTCTGCGTCAGTATATCGTGGATAAAACGGAGCACCTTTCTGGGCGACAGGGTCCAGGTCTGAGGCTTGATACGATTTTGAGTTTGAGCGACGGATATATGACAGCTATTGGAAGCGGACAAATGGGTTTTGCCGAATTGAGCGGAAAGAGTCGATATATCCCATTGGATGCAGCGAATATTTAACACGAGGAGGAGCGATTATGACAGAACAGGAAACGAAAGACCGCCAGCGCCTGGCCTATGAGAACCGGGACAGCATTTTGCCGCGCGATGTGCTGTACATGACATGCAGCAATGCAAACACCCAATTTGCCATGTTTGAAATGCCGGGCGATACACTGACTATCAGACAGAGCGGAAAAGAGATCATCCGCAAGGGCGAGCGGGTGAAAATCACTTGTACGAGCCAAATCATCAAGGCAAATGGGTACGGCCTTTTTGTCGATTATGAATTTACCGTGTATGAGACGGGCGGCACCGTTATCATCAACGGCCCGGATGCGCAGAGCCTTGTGCGCACGGTGAAGCCGGTAAAGATCGCAAACCGGGATATTCCCCTGCTGCGGGAAGTGCTCTCCGTTATGCAGAGCGTTTACCACACGGAGCAGCTGCACAAGTGGCAGCGGGAGCGGATGGTTAAGATCACGGCCAGCCTTTCCGGGATGCCCGGTGGCGGCGGCAGGAAGGGGCTGGACGACGCCGTTTCCGTCCTCGACGAGCTGAACCAGAACCAGATCCGCGAGTGCAAGGAGTACGCCCACGCGCTGCGCCGCGCCCAAAGAGTGCTGAACGGGATCGAGAGCCGGAACATGCGGGCCTTTGTGATGCTGAAATACGTCATGGGCGTTACCGACGCCGAGATCCGGCGAGAGCTCAACCTGACGCGCCGGGGATTTGAACGGGCCGTGCGGGCCATCCAGGACGCGCCGGACATGGCTTCGGTCAAATGGCAGGAGCGGTATATCCTGGAAGATCACACAAAGTATTGATTCTTTTTTGCCCGGCTGTGTTGAAATGACAAGGCCGATGTGCTAAAGTGATACCATCGCCGGAGGTAGATAGAACGGCGATACGAAATACGAACCTGTTTTAAGGGGCCTCGGCCCCGCGCTGTGGACGGACAAGGAAACTTGGCCGTCCTTTCTTATTCTCTCCGCCGTGTTGCAGAGAGGAACCAAGGCCGCCGTACTGCGACGGCCTTTTTTTATTGGGAGGTGAGAGCGTGAACGTCATTCTTGAAATCGACGCATCGGAACTGAGCGGACAGATCGACCGGCTGAAAAGCGCTCTGACCCCCGCCCGCGTCAACCAAGTCATGTACGGTATCTTCCAGAGGACGGGCGGCCATGTGCGGCGAATCCTTCAGGACGATTTGCCGAAGCAATATTATATTTCTCCCGGTGCCGTAGGCAAAGCTGTGGGACGCGCCATTATGACGGGCGGATCCGGCGGGACTGGGTGCATTATCCCAGTGACCGGCCCGAAGCTGAGTATCGGCGGCGGTTTCTCGGCCAGCGGCGGCGCGCACGGATGGGCCAGCCTGCACCGGAAATACCGCGTAAAGGCCCGCATCGTCAAGGCCGGGCAAAGCACCCTGCCGCAGAACATGAGCAGTTACGGCGGAATGCCGCCGTTCCGCAACCTGGGATCGAAGCTTGGCGGACTGACCTTCACGCGCGCCGGAAAAGGCCGGACGCCGATCATGAAGGTTTCCGGCATTGCAATCCCGCAGATGCCGATGAACCGAAGCGAAGCCGACGTGCAGAGCGATATTAAAGCCTACATGGAAAAGCGCATGGCGCACGAGCTGCAAAGGCTGGTGGGCGGTTAAGATGCCGAGCATGACAAAAAAGGAGCTTGCCAATCTGGCAGGCTACACCTACCGGCGGCTCTACGATATTGACAAGGGCTTGCCGGAGAACCGAAAGCTATTTGTTGAGGGCGAGGGCGGAAAATACGACCTCGCCACTTTTATTCAGCGGTGGGTGAAATACAACGTCGAAAACGAGACGGGCGAGACGGACGATCTGGACGTTGTAAAGGCCCGCCACGAAGTCGTAAAGATGCAGAAAACCGAGCTGGAAGTAGACAAGATGCGCGGCCAGCTCGTGGACGTTCAGGACGTGCGGAAGCTGTGGGGCGACATAGCCAGCACGGTCAGCCAAAACCTGGTACATCTGCCGAGCACGCTTGCCCCGCAGCTGCGCATGATCGAAAGCCAGGAAGTGATTTCCGGGATCATCGACGAGGGAATCCGACGGGTCTTGAACGAGCTTGCCGACACGCCGCTGCCGGATTATGCGGCAGATAAGAGCGAGGACGAAGAAAGCGAGGAGGACGACGAGTGAGCGCCTTATCGGAACTGGCGCGGTTCACGCTTGCCATGTTCCGGCCGCCCAAAAGCCAAACCGTTTCCGAGTGGGCCGATGAAAACCGGGTGCTGGTATCTGAGAGCAGCGCGGAGCCCGGCGCATGGCGCACGGATCGCGCGCCATATCAACGCGAGATCATGGACGCCTTTACGCAGCCCGGCGTTTGGCAGATCGTCATTATGGCGAGCGCCCAGGTCGGCAAGAGCGAAATTGAGCTGAACATGATGGGCTGTGCCATCGACAACGACCCCGGCCCGATCCTCTATGTGCAGCCGACAAAGGAAGTCGCGGAGGACTATTCCAAGCGGCGTGTAGCGCCGATGATCGCCGCCTGCCCGACGCTGCGCGACAAAGTATATAAGGCCCGGGGCCGGGACGCGGCAAACACCATCACCATGAAAACCTTCCCCGGCGGCAGTCTTGCCATTATCGGGGCAAACTCCCCGGCAGACCTTAGCTCCAAGCCCGTCCGCTACATCTTCATGGACGAGACAGACCGCTTCCCGGCCAGTGCAGGCACCGAGGGCGACCCGCAGGAATTGGCTGAACGCCGAACCGAGACTTTCCGCCACAACCGTAAGATCGTCAAAACAAGTACGCCGACAATAAAGGGGAAAAGCAAGATTGAAACCGACTACATGAACGGGACACAAGAGGAGTGGCACACGGAATGCCCGCATTGCCACACCTACAGTTATATCCGCTTCCAGGATATTCACTTTGAAAAAGAGGATTTCACGAACAACCGGGGCGACGAGGATTATCATGTGAAGTCCGTTGCCTGGCGCTGTCCTACCTGTAAGCGGGATATTGGGGAATTTGAGGCCAAACGGCAGCCCGCCAAATGGGTATGCAATAACCCGAAAGCCCTTGACAACGGGATCCGCAGTTTCCGGCTCAATGCCTTTATGTCGCCATGGAGCGATTGGAAAGATATTGTGTGGAAATTCCTGAAAGCACACAAGGACGCTGAAAAGCTAAAGACCTTTTACAACACCATTCTCGGCGAAACATGGGAAATCCGGGAAAGCAGCGGCCTCCCGGAAAAGCTGTATAACCGGCGCGAGCACTACGAAGCCGAGGTTCCGGCGGGCGTGCTGGTTCTCACCATGGGGATAGACACACAGGACAACCGCCTGGAATATGAGGTAGTCGGCTGGGATCGGAATGAACAGAGCTGGGGCATCAGCCGAGGGATCATCCCAGGCCGCGCGGACGCGCCCGGCGTCTGGCAGGAAGTGGACGAGCTTTTAGACCGCGAGTGGCGGCTTGGAAACGGAATGAAAATGCGCATCCTCGCAACCTTCATAGATTCCGGCGGTCACTTCACGCAGGATATATACAAGCAATGCGCACGGCGCGCGAGCCGCCGCATCTGGCCGATCAAGGGCGAGGGCGGAGAAGGTAAGCCCTATTGCCGCCCAATGAAGCGCAGCGGCGGCAAGAACGAGGGAACAAAATTTGTCCTCGGTGTTGACGCCGGAAAAGAGGGCATTTTGTACTCCGCCGCCGCCACGGCTGAGAGCCGAGAATCCGGGCCCAACATCATGCACTTTCCCATTGATCCCCGCGCAGGGTACGACATGGAGTATTTTAAGGGTCTCATTTCCGAGCGCATGACGATTCACCGCCGCAGCGGTCAGAGTGTGATTGCGTGGGAAAAGATATACGAACGCAACGAACCGCTTGACTGTCGAAACTATGCCCGCGCCGCCTTTCGCTATTTCAACTGGAACTTTGAGAAGATCGAAAGAGCCCTGACCGGAACCGAGGAGCCTGAGATCATCACAAAGACTGAGGAAACGAAGCGAAAGCAGCGCCGCATGGTATGGCGTAGCCTTGCGGATGGCGACGGTGTAGCCGACGCCGTAGTTTTCGTTCTCCGTGCAGCGGTCATACTCATACCGGGCGCGCTCCATCAGCTCTTGAACATACTTCGGGATAATCATGACTTCTCCTCCTTTCGCTCGTTTTCAACGCCGACAAGCGCAAGCAATTCGGGATCAAAAGGATCAGCGTCAAGCCGTTCCAAAAACTCAAATAATGACATTAAGAAAACCTCCTTGCCCGCGTATGAGGCCCACGGGCGGGCGCGTGGAATGATTTGGCGGCGTTAGATCACGCTGCCGTCTGCTGCAACGATGGTCAGGATCCCGCGCACAAGGTAGTATGTATTCTGCGCGGCGTCGGTGTAAATCTGCTCCCGCCGGTTGCGTTCTTCCTCCGGGCGGCGGGTCAGGTGGCCGACGATCTCAAATCCAAGATGGGCGGCCTGTTCTGCAATAGGGGGCATGGTGTTGGCTCCTTTCGGAATGATTTGGCGGCGTTGCCGCTGGGCGGGTTACTTCTATCCCGGCACCCGTGGGCCGGGCTTCTGTATTAGTTCCGTGAGAGGTAAAAGGATTTCAACTTTTCCAGAGCTTCCGGGATCCGGTATTTTGGCCCCGACAGGTAGGAAACAAGCTCCGCCGTTGTCATACGTTTAAGAACTCTTTCATAAAGGCGGCCAGGCTCTTGCTGCGCTTCCCGGTCATAATCAGCAGAGAAGTTCGCGCGCCGGGCGTCGGCGTCATGCTCAATGCGCAGGAGCGCGTCGCCGGGAATGGAGCTCGGTGCGACATACCAGGTGATATTTCCGGCGTCGCTGATATGTGCGATCTGCTTATAATCGCCGCGTTCCATAACGGCCGCGTTGCAGACAATGACGCCGTTTCCAAAACTGCCCATGAACAATCTGAATGACATAAAAACCTCCTGTGTTACATCTCAAAGAGCGCCGAAGCTCCGATTTCTGCACACTTTTTGGTGATACTTTCCATCTCGGCCAGCATCACATCCAGTGACATGATGCACCCGCCGTCCGCGATCTCCTTAAACCTCCTGCGAATGTCGTTAGGTACAATCCTGCACATATTGGGCGATATGACGTTGATAGCGAATTTTACAGTCTCCATTTTTCAACCTTTCTGCCCTCGTTACCTCCGGGGCGGGCATGATTTGAAATAATCCGGCGGCGTTAGTCCGCCAGGCTCGCGGCGAACTCCTCCGGCGTGAGGGCCGTTTCCTCGTCTGCCCGGCGGACGATCTCGGCATAGGCCGCTTGGCCTCGCATGGGCGTACCGTCGGCAAGTCTCATGTGCGGCTGTGTAAACTCGTAGGTGAAGTTTTTCGGGCCGCCGCGCAGGAACCGAACCGGCTCTTGATACCGGGAGATTATCAGCATATCGCCCGCGCTCAGCGTGTCCCGGCTGAACTCAACACCGCCCAGGGCGGCAAGTGCCTCCTGATAATAGCCCAGCTCGTCAAGCAGCGCTTCCAGCCGGTCAAGATCGGCGTCGATCTGTGCGCGGATCTGCTCCGGCGTGAGCTTCACTTCCCAGCCGTAACCGTCGCGGGGCGTCTCGCCCTTCTCGATGGCGGTCAAATATCCCTCGTACTCCTTTTCCCGCTTGCCCAGCTTGCGGATGCTGCTCTCTCGCTCCTTGATACGGCGCTGGATAAAGCCCTTGTCCTGCAGCTCCTTCCCGGCCGCCGTCCGGCGGGCGATCTCGGCGCGCTCCTGCCAGTATTCCGACTTGCGGAACTCGTCAAAGCCTCTTTCCCAGGCCGCAAACATCTTTTCCCGGCGGCGTCCGAACGCGCGCCCGGCGCTGGTGTTTACGATGGGCTGCGTGAAAAATGCAATGTCGCCGTGCATCTTCTCGATGGGGGCTTGCAACTGCTCGCCGTGCTTCTCGGCGGCGTCAGCGCGGGCTTCGTAACGATCTGCGCGGCGCTCGGCGCGGGCCTGCTTGCGCTCCATCTGCTCGGCAAAGCTCAGGCGCTCGCCCGTTTGCCCGGCGTCCGCCAGGCCGATATGCTCCGCGCAGCGGCGCGCGGCGTACAGGTTCGGGACTTTCGCGCGGCTGATCCAGCAGCCGGATTTCCGGCCCCACAAGAAATTGCTCTTGATTTCGGCTTTCTGCTCGTCGGGCAGTTCGTCATAGGTGGATTTCTCAAAGTGCAGTTCCAGCTTGCCGGTCTCCCGGTTGACGATGAAATAATTGTTTTCGTCCATGGTGTTGGCTCCTCTCGGAATGATTTTGCGGCGTTGGTTTTCCGCGACGATCCCGGAGGGGATCGTTTCGGCCCGTGACCGGCGGGCCATCATCAGGCGGAATGATTTTGCGGCGTCAGAGCTCGCAGCGGTCGTGTATGTCCAGGGGATAATACACGCCGGAAAGCTCATGAAAGCGGCTGTCAGACGTGTTTCCGACGTTGCCGCCCTTCATCCACCAGCGCGGGCGGGGAACCACGTTCCCGTGCTCGTTCACCATGGCGGGGACGATTCGCGCGTGCTCGGTGCCCAGCAAGTAACGCTTTTCGACCATGCAGAAATTCAGGGGCGTTTCCCGGTCGGCGTCAAAGGAGCCCGGCCCGTCGGGGCAGTACACCGCGAGCGAGCGCCAGCGGCTTGATACACCGCCGTTTGTGCAATCGCCCAGGGGGCTGCGCAGTACATCAACACTCAAAGTATGGATCTTGTTCATGAAAAAACCTCCTCAACCTATGCGGTTTATAAACTCGTCCGGGCTGATCGGCGGCTCCAGGTCGCCGGGCGCGGGCGTCGTGTCTGAAATGATTTCGGGGCGTTGCTCCGTGGCCGCCTTGCGCGGGCGGCCCGGCTTGCGCTTCGGCGCGTTAGGATCCGGGGCTGGGTGCTTGCGGGGCCGTCCCGGGCCGCGCTTGGGGGCGTCGCCCTCGGCTGCTTTCTGCTCGGCCTTGCGCTGCTTTTCCTCGGCAGCAGCGCGCTTTTTCTCCTTGGCGGCTTTGCGGCGCGCTTCCCGTTCGCGCTCCTTGCGGGCCGCCTCGCGTTCCCGCGCTATGGCCGGGAACACGGGCAGCAGAAAGAAAATCAGCGCGGGCAGGAACAGCAGAAACGGGTGAGCGCAGGCAAATTCAAAAGCGTGTACCATGTCAATCCCTCCATAATCAGGCCGCGAGGCTCGCGGCAAACTCTTCCGGCGTGAACTCGATCGGCGCCAGCGTGGCCATCTGTGCGGCAAACTGCTCCGGCGTCAATGCCTTTTCGCGCGGCTTGCACGGTTTTGAAATGATTTCGTGGCGTTGTGCGGCGGGCTGCTCGATCTCCAACGGGGCCGCGCTGCGCGTCGCTCCGGCGTTACCGACGGGCGACACCGGAATAAGCAGGGCTTGACCGTTCGGGGCATCGAACACCAGCGGCGCGCGCTCCATCGTCCAGCGGGCGCGGGCACCGGGCAGAGCTTCCAGAACGTCACGCAGCAGAGCCAGATCCACCACCGGCAGGCCTGCGCCGAAATCAAACAGCGTGCGGCTCTTTTCCGCGTAGATACGATCCAACCAGGCCCCGCGCGGGGCGCTCTTGGCGAGCTTCTGAAAACTCTTGACTTCGGCCAGGCTCGGCAGGGCCAGCGGCGCGGCGTCGCGTGCGGCCTCGTCGATCATTTTCGCGGCGTTGACGCTGCCGCCGGCGACGGGAGGCAAGTCCAGCGTTTCAGACAGGGAAAGCAGGATATAACCATCACAGATGCAGCTTTTCCCGTCTCGCGTGAACACGCCTTGAAAGTCGCGCATAGTGTCCGGGATCCGCTTGACGATACGGGCGGCCACACGGGCGGCGGCGGTCTGCTTCTTCGGTGGCTCCAGGGCTTCCAAGAGCTTCCCAAGGCGGGCGCGCTCTTTCTTGTCGTGCTGCGCGGCCTTGCGTGCGGCCTCGATGCAGGCGCGGACTTCGGCGGCGGTCTCGTCGGCGTGCTTCGTCGCCTGCTTCATCACCTTGCGGAGCTTGGCGGGCGCGCAGCTGCAAATAAACTCGGGTGAAAGCTCATAGCGTCCGGTTTCCCATTCAACCAGGATCGGCGCGGGCTTGTTTTCGTTCATGGTGTTGGCCTCCTCAAATGATTTGCGGGCGTTGTAGCTATCCGCGACGGGCTGATTTAGCCCGTTTCGGGCCGGGAGCTGCCCGGCCCATCATCAGGCGGAACGGTTGCGCGGCGTTCATGCGTAGATTGCTGACAGCTCGCCGGACAGGGCCACGGCGGCGCGGTGTGCCTTGAAAGTCAATTTCTTGTTCCAGCTATTGAGCGCGGCGGAGAAGTAAAAACCGGCCTTTTCCACGGCGGCCCGGGCGGCGTCGCTCGGCGCGTCGTCGAAGCATACGCGGGTGCGCTGCGCCTCGCCGTCAAAGAAGATCCGCCAGCCCTTGCCGCTGATCGTCTCCCCGATAAAGGTCTTTTCCGGGACGGGGCGCGGCGTCGGCTGCTCGGCCTCGACCGGTACGGGCTCCTCGGCGGGCTGCTCGATCTTCTCAACGTCGGCCATAACTGCATCAACAAAACCGGCGCTTTTCTCGCGGGCCTCCTCGACGGCCTCCGGCGTGATGTTCTCCCAGGGCTCGCGCTCCTCGGCGGGCTCCTCCGGCTGCTCATAGACGCTGGAAAGCTCGCCCTTTGCAGCGGCCAGCGCGGCGGGGTATGCTTCATCTTTCGGCGTGAAGCGGACGCGGGCGGGCTTGTCGCTGTCCGGCATGGTGACAAATACCATCACGGATCCCGACGGGGTAACGCTGAATTTGACCGGGAACACGCGCCCGGCGCAAGTCATGGTGTTGGCGGTAAAATCAAACTTAGCCATTGTGTTGGCCTCCTGTAAAATAATTTCGGGGCGTTGGTCTCCCGTGACGCCTTGCGGCGTTTCGGCCCGTGACCGGCGGGCCATCGTCAGACGGGGCGGACATAGTACGCGACATCTACATATCGTGATGTGTCAAAACGTGGAGATAGTACGATATAGCCACAGCCAAAGCGCCCCTTGTACGCCTCAACTTTCTCCGGCCCTTTCCGGCTAAGATAGCCGCGACGGCTCGCGGTATGATGCAGGATATATCCTTGCTCTATGAGCTCTTTTCTTTCCATGGCGTTTTCTCCTCTCAAATGATTTGCGGGCGTTGTAGCTATCCGCGACGGGCTGATTTTAGCCCGTTTCGGGCCGGGAGCTGCCCGGCCCATCATCAGGCGGAACGGTTGCGCGGCGTTCATCATGCGGGCATTGCCTCCACCTGGGAGGCAGAGAAGAAAGCAGCGGTTTTCATGAACATGCGGCTTTCTTCCTCGCCGGTCTCCTCGTCGGTTTTCGTGGCGTGCTTCCAGATCGTCAGCTTTGCAACGGCCTTTTGACCGCGCTGCACCTGAAAGCCCAGCGCTTTCCATGCGTTGTATGTGTGGATCGCTTCGGTTTCGGGCAGCTCGATTTCCTGCCCGGCGGCGTCGCGGGCCTTGAACACGCGGCCCGTGTACTTGATCGCGCCCTCCTGGGCGAGCTGCTGCGCGGCGTTGGCAATAATCATTTCGTTTGTCATGGTGTTGGCCTCCTGTAAAAGAATTTCGGGGCGTTGGTCTCCCGTGACGCCTTGCGGCGTTTCGGCCCGTGACCGGCGGGCCATCGTCAGACGGGGTAAAGCCTGCGGTATGCTCTGACAAGCTGTTCCATGTGGGCCGGGTGGATCTCGTCGCAGTAGTAGAGGCCCCGCACGGCGTTCAGCTCGTCCGCGTCGTGGGCACAGTAGACCTCGGCCCATTCGCGGCTGCTCCTGCTGATTCTGCTGTCCCATGTGCCTTTGCACATGACCATAACGGCCAGGATTTCCCCGGCGTCGTCTTTCCCGATTGCGTCAACCAGGAGCTGCACGGCGCTTTCCGGTGTGTTTTCGTGCTCGCGGTCGTACTTGAACACGCTCACAAGCTGGGCCTTTGCTTCTCGGGTGAATTTCTGATACTCGTTACTCGGTGTCATAGCGTTTTCTCCTCTCAAAAAGTGAAGTCGGTAAAGATTTCTTTGTCCCCGCTGAGATATACGGCGCTGCATATATCATCAAAGCGGGTACACTCGTACTTTTTCGCGGCCCGGTCATACTCGCCGCGGATGAAGACTTGCTTTTCCGTCGGGTTTTCAATGGGCCGCCGGGTGAAATACTCGCCCTTTTTGAGCTGCTTAACGGTCATGTGCTGCGCTCCTTTTCGTGTGGTGTTGGCCTTTCGGCTGGGCTCGGTTATTTCTTAGCCGCCACCGGCGGGGCGGTTTGTGGTGTTGGCTTATTGGGCTTATATGCCCTTAGCATTGCTCAAACTATACGCAAGGTCCATCCAGTCACGGCGATCAAGAAAGCGCTCGATAGATTCGGCGGATTCTAAGCCGCAGTTTAGAAACGTGAGCGCCATTTCGATGGCTTCTTCTAACTCCATGACGCGCTCGGTGGAGAGCTCGTTAGATTCGATGGTTACATGGATTCTTGACATTGTAGCATTTCCTTTCCTGAAGTACATACGGGGCAGTATGTCATATTATTGAGGGCTGCTTAAAAGCCCTCGTTTTTTAGTTTTTCGATTCCAGCACGGAAGATTTCTGTTGTGCCGTGTTTAGCTTTGTTATCCTCGATAAAGGCAATTAGCTCCGCATCTTCGTCTTTCCTCAAACTGACATGATAACGGGTATAAGTTTTCGAAATCCAACGCTGCTTAACCTCCGTGCTGGTGGTGGTTTTGCGCTTGGCTATTGTCAATCAGCTCCTTTTTGCTGGGGCGGTTGCCCGCCCCGCTTTACTTTTCTTCCTTGGTGGTCACATACACTTTGATGAGCTTCTTGACTTCTTCCGCGGTATAGGTCTGCTGCTGTGGGTTTTCGTCAATGATGTTGCACAGGTCAAAAGCCATCGCTTTCCGGGTGTCCTGTCTTTCGGCTTCGGTTCCCATCGTTCAAACTCCTTTCGGTTTTGTCCGGTAGGGCTGTCCCCCCTCGGCAATTCCAAGATAGCATACTGCGCCGTATGTTGTCAAGCTCTTTTTTGCAAAAAATTTCGGTGTGCTCAATTACTCCCCTACGGGGAGTAAAAAGTTTTCCCGGGCTGCCCTCCCGGCCGAAATGATCCGGCCCTATGCGTATGCGTGATACCATACAGCGCGGGCCATGGGCCACGGCTGCGCCCTGGGTGACGGTTGCGCCATGGGCGGCGCGCTGCCTGTTCGCCTTGTGCGTCGGCCTCCGTCAAATTGCACAACGGGGGGACTATAGGGGGGGAGTATTCAAGAAAGCTACAGGAGATAGCACCGCACGCATAAAACCCCTCGCCGCAAAAATCCGGCCCGGTTTTTGACCGTCTGCCCGGCGCTTTTTGTGCAGCCTGGAGAAAATGCCCGGCCTCCGTGGCCGCCGGGATCGGGCCCGCCGAAAGACGCCGGACGGATCCGGGCGGCAGATCGGCAGCGGCGCGCGGCATGGGCCCGGCAGCGTGGCAGGCAGCAGCGGCAGCAGCAGCGCGGCAGCCTGGGCCGTGGTGCTTGGGCCGTGACCGGGCGGCAGATCGGCAGCGGCGTGGCAGCCTGGGCCCAGCGAGGCAGCCAGCACACGCGCGATGGAAGCAGCTTCGCTGCTTCTTATTCGCGCGCGCCTGCGGTATAATTTTCTAACCATTCCCAAATCCAAGGTACTGCCGCCGAAATTCCGAAAGCCAGCGGTTGCGGCGAGCCCACCAATCAGCTAATTTTTTAATTTTTTTATTTAATTTCATTCACCTGGCGGGTTGTGCGCCCGCGCGCGTGCGCGCGCGAATTAGAAGAAAAACGCCCGATCTCACTCCACCCCCATTCCGGGAGTTGTTGGAGTGAAATCGGGCGCTTTCCTGATTTCATTTCTCAGCGTGAGAGTTGACAACAATTCTGACAACAAATCCTGTTCAGTTTTGCTCATTTTTGGTCAATTCTGTATCGCTTCTCGGCGCTCGCACGCTTTCACGATTTTCGAAAAGCAGAAACTTTTTAGCCGTTTTAGTTGCAGATTTTTACAGAAAAAAAGAAAAACGCACCGTTTTTCAACGGTGCGTTTTTGGTGCTCCAGCGGGGATTCGAACCCCGGACACCCTGCTTAAAAGGCAGGTGCTCTGCCTACTGAGCTACTGGGGCAGGCGTCGGATTGTGCTCCATATCCATTCGCTTCCGGCTGAAGCCGAAAGCTCAGTCATTTCGCCAATCCTCCTTTTCAAACGCAAACCCACTTCGTTGGGCTCTGCGTTTGTTTAAAAAATCGGGCACGCCTCTCCCCAACTCGAAGCCCGGCGCAGCGGCTTCGAGTTGGAAAGGAAGAAGGAAGCTGCGGATATGGAGCTTTCGCGGCTCTTACGAAAACCGCGGAAGCGGAATGGAGCAGCTTTCTTCTGACGTGGCTGGGATGGCGGGACTCGAACCCACTATATCGGAGTCAAAGTCCGGTGTGTTACCATTACACTACATCCCAAAATTTCTGTGGAAAGAGGCCGGCACTGCCGGCCTCTTCTTTTGTGGGGTGGGATATGGGGCTCGAACCCACGACACCCGGAACCACAATCCGGTGCTCTGCCAACTGAGCTAATCCCACCAAATGATCCAAATCATTCGGACTATGCAATTGACAACCGAATCGAAGCCCAGCGAAGCGGGTTCGATTCGGGAAGCAAGAAGGAAGCTGCGGATATGGAGCTTTCGCGGCTCTTACGAAAACCGCGGAAGCGGAATGGAGCAGCTTTCTTCTGACGTTGGCACGCCAAGAGGGATTCGAACCCCCGACCTACTGCTTAGAAGGCAGTTGCTCTATCCTGCTGAGCTATTGGCGCGTATCTCTCCCGAACCAACAGCCACCTGAGCTTCGACGATGGAGCGGGTGATGGGAATCGAACCCACGTATCCAGCTTGGAAGGCTGGTGTTCTACCATTGAACTACACCCGCACGTCCGTTCCCTAAAAGCTTAAAGATAATACCATACTTCCAGCCGAAATGTCAACAGCTTTTACAAAAAAACTTGCATTTTTTAGTCCTCACTTGTTCACACTTTTTTCCTTGTATATCCCTGATCTCCACGCTATAATAATAAAAAAACACAAGGAGTGTTTCATATGAGTAAAAACCGCATCATTGCCCCGCTGGCACTGGCCGCCGCGGCTGCGCTGGCCGCCGGCGTTGCGGCGCTTCTGAAAAAGCCCGCGCAGGAATCCGCCCCCGCCGCTGCCGCGCCGAAATCTCCCGCCGCCCCCAAGACGCTCTGCGTCGGCAGTTACAGCTTCATCTCCGGTTTCCAGAACGCCGCCACCGTGGAGATGGAGATGAACTATGATCCCGAAAAGTACAGCTTCGTGGTGATTGAGGACGAATTCCCCAGCTATTCCGGCGATTCGCACGTGGCTGTCGTCTACGGCGAGGACTTCAACATGCAGCTCGAGTACGCCGCCTACTACCACAGGGAGGATTTTGCCGCCCACGTCAAGGGCCTGGGCGAGAAGTATCAGGGTATTGCGCCCGTACACTACGGCGAGATCGAAGGCGTCCGCTTCATCGACGGGGACAACATCTGCCTGCACCTGCCCATCCCGAACGACGAAAACAGCTACCTGCTCGTGACGCTGATGAAGAATCCCGAGTACGACGAGGATTACACCACCCTGCCCGGGCACGCCGATGTGCAGGCCATGCTCGCCACACTGCGCTATACGATCCACTGAGTTTCGGCAATCGCAAGGGCGACCGCGAGGGTCGCCCCTACAATTCACGAACTACTGCCCACTTCGCAAACCAGCCGTGTATGCCCACTCAGCCAGGTGTCGCCGCCCGGCTTGCTCTCAACATGCAGAATTCCTCCCGGCTCCCGCAGCGCAAGGCTGACGGGGGCTTTTGTTTTATCCGCCATCCAGATTCCCACGCCGGCGCTGCCGCTGGCGCAGGAATTTTCCCAGAAAACCGTATTGCTGCCGGGGACATACACAAGCGGCGTCAGCCTGTCCCCCGCGAGGAACATAAGCCCCAGCCCCTCGACATTCATTTCCGCGCAGAACCGCCGGATCGCCTGTTCCGCCGCTTCCCGGTTTGAACGCAGCGAAAAGAACGCAGAGTCCGCCGGGACGATCAGATGGGAGATCCCCTGCATCCGCACAAGCGGCAGACTGCCCCTGAGCGCATCAAAGGAGAAGCACCTCTCCTCCACGCCGAGCGCTCTCGGCATCCGCACAGAAGCCGAGAATCCGTCTTCGGACGCAAGCAGCCGCACCGCCACCGGCTTATCCGCGCCGGAAACGCGCAGCGTGACCTGCCCCGCGCTTTGCCCCTTTCGCAGCAGATAAAGCGCCGCCGCGCTCATGCTCGCGTTGCCGCAAAATTCGCCGCCCGCCATGCGCAGGCTCGGCTCTCCCTCAAAGCGCACGAAGCCCACCTGCTCGACATCCGGATACTCCGCCATGATCGCAGCCGCCGCGGCGGGCTGTTGTTCCGCAGAGACAGGACTTTCCACGAGGGCGGTGATGTTGCCCGTGGGGTCAAAAATACTGATTTTCACCGCTCAAACACCCGCAGAAACTGCTTTGTCCGTTCTTCCTTGGGGTTTTCAAAGACCGTCGCCGGGTCGCCCTGCTCGACGATCACGCCGCCCGCCATGAAGATCACGCGGTTGCTGACCGCCTTGGCGAAGGGCATTTCGTGCGTGACCACCACCATGGTCATCTTCTCCTCGGCGAGCTGGCGGATGACCTTAAGCACCTCGCCGGTGAGTTCCGGATCGAGCGCGGAGGTGGGCTCGTCAAAATACAGGATCTCCGGCTTCATCGCAAGCGCCCGCGCGATCGCGACACGCTGCTGCTGCCCGCCGGAGAGCTGGTAGGGATAGGCCTTTTCCTTCCCCGCAAGCCCCATCTTGCGGATCAGCTCTTCCGCCCGCGCCTCAACGGCGGACTTGTCCTCCCCGTGAAGAATCGGCGCCTCGCAGATATTCTTCATCACCGAATAGTGCGGAAAGAGCTGGAAATTCTGGAAAACCAGGCCAAAACGGGTACGGAAGCGGTTAAAATCCGCCTTGGGCGCATAGACGCCGTCCTGCACCGCGTACTGCCCGTCATAGAGGATATCGCCGCCGTCCGCCCGCTCCAGAAAGGAGGCGCAGCGCAGCAGCGTGGATTTGCCGGAACCGGAGGGGCCGATGATGGAGACCACGTTGCCCCGGTCGACGGAGAGCGAAATATCCCGCAGCACCTGATTGTCCGCGAAATGTTTCTCCAGCCTCCGGATGCTGAGGATGCTGGGGTTTTTGTTTTCGTCCATTTCCTTTTCCTCCTCAGCGATAGTAGTCCAGTCGCTTCTCGATGCGGCCCATCACATAATCGACAATAGCATTAAAGAGATAGTAGAACACGCCCGCCACAATGAAGGGCAGAAAGCTCGTCTGGGAATTGGCGATCTGCTTGCCGATGGTGAACATCTCCTGATAGGAGACGGTGAAGGCCATGGAGGTGTCCTTCACGAGCGTGACCACTTCGTTCGTGATGCTGGGCATGATGCGCTTGATGACCTGGGGCAGGATGATGCGCATGAAGGTCTGGAATTTAGTATAGCCCAACACCTCCGCCGCCTCGTACTGCCCGACGGGGATCGACTCGATGCCGCCGCGGTAGATCTCCGCGAAATAGGCCGCGTAGTTGATGGCAAAGGCGATGACGACGGGGATCAGCTTGTTGCGGGCGACCCCGGCGCCGAAGAGATAATAGGGGCCGTAGGTGACAGCCAGCAATTGCAGCATCAGGGGCGTACCGCGCAGGACGGTGATGACGGCGCGGGTGAGCGTGGAGACGATTTTGGACTTGCTCATGCGCAGCAGCGCCACGATCATGCCCAGGGGCAGGGAAAACAGCAGCGTCAGAAAAAAGATGGCGCAAGTCTTGCCCAAGCCCTCGCTCATCTTGACGATCATGGTCAATAAAGACATAAAAAACCTCTTCGTAGGGACGACCATTGGTCGTCCGTGTTGGGAACACGCCTCTATCGCAGGAAGAAGGCGGATCCGTAAATCATCACGAATCCGCCTTGCAGTCTGACAGAGGATTCTGCTCTGCCGCATGGACGAGCAATGCTCGTCCATGCGGCGAAGGAATTGATTGTCGGACGAGCAATGCTCGTCCCTACTTGCTCAGGAAGATCAGGTTGTTGACAATGTCGGCGTATTCGCTCTTGGCGGCGATTTCGGCGTATTTGCCGCTGTCCACCAGCTTCTTGACCGCCGCCTCCACCTGTGCGCAGAGCTCCGCGTCGCCGGAACGGAAGGCGATGCCGTACTGCTCAGCGCCCAGATTCTCGTCAATGATGGTCACATCGTGATCGGCAGCGTACTTGGCCGCCACCGGCAGATCGACGAACACCGCGTCCACCGCGCCGCCCTCGAGCTCGGTGAAGCACTTGAGGAAGCTGTCGCAGGTCAGGACGCTGTCAAAGCTCGCCGCGAGATCGGCCAGATCGCCGCCCAGCAGCGCCTCACCCGAGGTGCCGAGCTGCACCGCCACGACCTTCCCGGAAAGATCGGCCGAGGAAGCGTAGCCGCTGTCCGCCTTCACCACCAGCACCTGCGTGCTGTCGTAGTAGGGTGCGGAGATCACATAGCCGGCTTCCTTCATGCTGTCAAGGATCGTCATGCCGGACCAGATGCAGTCGCACTCCATGGAATCGAGCTGCACGAGCTTTTCATCCCAGTTGACCGCGAAGATCTCCAGCTTCCAGCCCAGCGCGTCGCAGACGGCCTGGCAGACCTCCACGTCAAAGCCCGTGTACTCGCCGTCATCCCCCAGGTAGCTGAAGGGCGGGTACTCGGGGTCGATGCCCATGACAAAGCTCGCTCTCTCCGCAGGAGCGTCGTTTTTCGGCGCACCGCAGGCGCACAGGCAGAGCAGCATCGCGGTACACAGTAACATCACACAAATCTTTTTCATTTTGTTAACCTCCTCGGTTTTGAGTACATTAGCATGATAGCACATTAGCGTGATAAAGCAAGCATTATTTTTCCTTTCACTGTGCAAATCCTGCACAATGGAGTTTTCCGGTGAATTGCCTCTTTAATTCCTACTAATTTTGTAGTAGTATAGCAGCAGACCAAAACAGGAGGATCGCATGAACGTAACAACCAAGGGCCGCTACGCGCTGCGGGTGATGCTGGATCTGGCGCAGCACCGGGAGGAGGGCTTTGTCTCTCTCAAGACCGTGGCAGAGCGGCAGGGTATTTCGATGAAATATCTGGAGATGATCGTGGGCTGTCTGAAGAAGGCGGAGCTGCTGGACAGTACCCGCGGCAAGGAGGGCGGCTACCGCCTGAATCGGGACAACGCCGACTACGCAGTGGGCGAGATCCTGCGCTCGATCGAGGACAGCCTCGCGCCGGTGGCCTGCATCCGGGACGGCGTCGTACAGTGCGACCACGCGAGCGCCTGCATGACCCTTCCCATGTGGAAGGAGCTGGACGAGATCACCAACAGCTACCTTGACAGCATCACGCTGGAGGATCTGCTGTTGGGTGAGAAATGGAAAACATAAATAGTGGCCAGTGGTCAGTGGCCAGTGAATACGGAATAGAAAGGACGAACCAATATGTTTGTATACGCCGATAACGCGGCGACCACCAGCGTCTCCAAAACCGCGCTGGAGGCCATGCTGCCCTATCTGACGGAGAATTACGGCAACCCCTCCAGCCTCTACGCCTTCGGGCAGAAGGCGGCAGAGGCTCTACAGGAGGCGCGGGAGACGGTTGCGAAATGTATCAACGCCGATCCCCGTGAGATCTACTTTACCTCCGGCGGCTCCGAGGCCGACAATCAGGCCATCGTCTCCGCGGCGAGGCTGGGCGCGCGCAAAGGCAAAAAGCACCTGATCTCCACGCAGTTTGAGCATCACGCGGTGCTGCACACGCTCTCGAAGCTGGAAAAAGAAGGCTTTGAGGTCACGCTGCTCGACCCCCACGCTGACGGTGTGATCCGCGTTGAGGACGTGGCGGCCGCCATCCGCCCGGACACCGCGCTCGTGACGGTGATGTTTGCCAACAACGAGATCGGCACCGTGCAGCCCATTGCCGAGATCGGCGCGCTCTGCCGCGAAAAGGGCATCCCCTTCCACACCGACGCAGTGCAGGCCGCGGGGCATATGCCCATCGACGTGAAGGCCATGAACATCGACATGCTGGCGCTCTCCGGTCACAAGTTCCACGCGCCCAAGGGCGTGGGCGTTCTCTACGCCCGGCGCGGCATGGTGCTCACAAACATCATCGAGGGCGGCGCGCAGGAGCGCGGCAAGCGCGCCGGCACCGAGAACGTGGCGGGCATCGTGGCGCTTGCGGCGGCGCTGAAGGACTCCTGCGAGCACATGGAGGAGAACACCGCGAAGATCATCCCCATGCGCGACAAGCTCTTTGCCGAGTTATCCAAAATCCCCCACAGCAAGATAAACGGCAGTCTTGAGCACCATGTCCCGGGCACGGTGAACATGTGCTTTGAGGGCATTGAGGGCGAGAGCCTGCTGCTGATGCTGGACGACGAGGGCATCTGCGCCTCTTCCGGCAGCGCCTGCACCTCCGGCTCGCTC
>CACZXQ010000004.1 GCA_902785115.1 Oscillospiraceae bacterium
CAAGGAAGTCCGCGGCATCACCGGCCTGGGTCTGGCCGATGCCAAGAAGCTGGTCGAAGGCGTTCCCGCCAAGATCAAGGAAGGCGTTTCCAAGGAAGATGCCGAGGCCGTCAAGGCTCAGCTCGAAGCTGCCGGCGCCACCGTCGAGCTCAAGTAATTCGCGTTACAGGTACACAAAAAGGACTGCGAGAAATCGCAGTCCTTTTTTGCGTTTGCATCGTAGCCGCTGACCACTTCACTCCCCGATCCAGACGATGCTGTCGTCGTTCTCGATCCAGTCGCTGACCGGGATGGTGCGGTAGAGCCGCTCGTCCACGCGGATGACGATCTTCTCAATGCCCGCGTTGATGATCTGCCGCTTGCACATCGAGCAGCTCATCGCGTCGGGCAGGAGGGCGTTGGTTTTGGCGTCGCGCCCGACGAGATAGATGGTGGCGCCGATCATGTCCCGCCGGGGGGCGGAGATGATGGCGTTGGCTTCGGCGTGTACACTGCGGCAGAGCTCGTAGCGCTCGCCGGAGGGGATGTGCAGATTCTCCCGGTTGCAGAAGCCGAGATCGGTGCAGTTGCGGCGTCCGCGCGGCGCGCCGTTGTAGCCGGTGGAGATGATCTCATCGTTGCGCACGATGATCGCGCCGTATTTCCGGCGCAGGCAGGTGGAGCGCTCCAAAACGGAGTCGGCAATGTCCAGATAGTAGTTCTGCTTGCTGGTGCGGTTATCCACAGCATAGCCCCCTCATAGCGTTTTCTTTATCTTATCTCAGCTTGCCCCCGCCGTCAAGAATTTTCAGGACAAACGCATGAATGGAGAAACTGTAAGGCATGCGGCTCGAAATGCCCCCTCAGTCTCACTCGCAAGCTCGCTCGACAGCTCCCCCGAAGGGGGAGCCAAGTATGAAGTTTTTTAAGGAAGCGCTGATTAAATCGGCAAGAGCGAATCCTGAGAAAATTTGAGTTCTGATGATGGCACTTTTTCGCAGGAATACTTTGTGTATTGCAAGAAAAAGTGACGAAATCAGGGCACAAATTTTCCAGGAGGCGCCGCAGGCGATTTATTCAGCGTTTCCTTAAGAATTTGTAGCTTTTTCCGTAACACTGTGGTATCATGGGGGCATGAATAACCGAAATTATCAAAAAGAACTGGATCGCATCATCGCGCGGCAGGGCGAGCGCAAGCCCCGCGTGCTGCTGCATAGCTGCTGCGGCCCCTGCTCGAGCGCCGTGCTCGAATATCTGACGCGGTATTTTGAGGTGACGCTGCTGTGGTATAACCCGAACCTCTACCCCAAGGCGGAGTTTGAGCGGCGCTTTCAGACCCAGCTCGAGCTGATCGAGAAGATGGGGCTCACCGAAGAGGTGCGCGTGCTGGTCGAGCCCTGGAAGCACGAGGACTACGACAGGCGCGTCAAGGGGCTGGAAGCGGAACCCGAGGGCGGCAAACGCTGCACGGAGTGCTTTCGGCTGCGGCTTCTGGAGTGCGCAAGGCTTGCCAAACACTACGGCTTTGACTACTTCTGCACCACGCTGACGCTCTCCCGCCACAAGGACGAGAAGCGCATTAACGCCCTGGGCGAAGAGATCGGGCAGGCAATGGGCGTTGCCTGGCTCCCCTCGGACTTTAAAAAGCAGGGGCGCGAGATGCGCTCGACCGAGCTCAGCGAGCAGTACGGCCTCTACCGGCAGCTCTACTGCGGCTGCGAATACTCGCTGCACAAGCGGGAGGAAAAGGCATGAACCGTCCGCTTATGGCCCGGCGCATCGCCCTTTCCGCCATGGTGGGCGCGGTCTACGCGATCCTGACCGTGGCGCTCGCGCCCATCAGCTACAACGCGGTGCAGCTTCGCGTTTCGGAGGTGCTGTGCATCCTGCCCTTCTTCCTGCCCTGCACGGCGTGGGGGCTGGTGATCGGCTGCCTGCTCTCCAACCTCATCACCGCAAACCTCTTTGACATCGTCTTCGGCACGCTGGCGACGCTCTGCGCCGTACGCGTGACCGCGTGGCTCGGCAAACGGCGGCACAGTATCGCAAACGAGCTGCTGGCCTGCTTCCAGCCGGTCGTTTTCAACGCCCTGATCGTCGGCGCGGTGATCACTGCGGGTTACGAAGGGCTGAACATCCTGCAGCACCCGCGGGTCTACGCTCTCAACGCCCTCTGGGTGGGGCTGGGCGAGGCCGGTGTGCTGTATCTGCTGGGCTTTCCGCTGATGCGCTGGCTTCCCGGTCAAACATTCTTCCAAAAAACCATGAACCGTGTAAACAGATAAATGAAGGAGTGTTATGTATGAAAGTCCGTAAAGCGATCATTCCCGCGGCGGGGCTTGGCTCCCGTCTGCTGCCCAATACCAAGAGCATCCCGAAGGAGATGCTGCCCCTGGTGGATAAGCCCGTGATCCAGTACATCGTGGAAGAGGCTGTCTCCGCCGGCGTCGAGCAGATCCTGATCATCACCAACCGCGGCAAGAACCCCATCGAGAACTATTTCGACTATGCGCCCGATCTGGAGGAGCGTCTGCGCGCAGACGGCAAGATCAAGGAGGCCGACACCATCCGCCGCGTGGCGGACATGGCGGACGTGTTCTTCCTGCGCCAGAAGGAGACCAAGGGTCTCGGCCACGCCGTTTGGAGAGCCAAGAGCTTCGTCGGCAACGAGCCCTTCGGCATCCTGCTGGGTGACGACATCATGCTCGGCCAGAAGCCGGTGCTCAAGCAGCTTGTCGAGGCCGCCGGGGCCAACGAGTGCAGCGCCGTGGCGATCCACAAGGTGCCGGACGAGCTGATCGTCAAGTATTCCTCCGTCAAGCTCGAGGAGCCGCGCGGCGAGCGTGTCTTCCGCATCAGCGACATGAACGAGAAGCCCACCCTGGAAGAGAAGCTCTCCGACTACGCGATCCTGGGCCGCTATGTGCTGACGCCCGCGATCTTCGACATTCTGGAGCATACCGCCCCCGGCCGCAACAACGAGATCCAGCTCACCGACGGCATGAAGGAGCTTGTGCGGCATGAGCGCATGGTGGGCGTGGACTTTGAGGGTCGCCGTTACGACACCGGCAACCTCAAGGGCTATCTGGAGTCCATCATCGACTTTGCCCTGCAGAACGAGGAGGCCGGCCCCTGGCTGCGGCAGTTCATCCTCGACAAGGCGGAAACGCTGCGGTAGTCAGTGAATCGTGAGAAGTGAAAAGAGAAAAGTTATGGTGTCGCTTCGCGACAGATTATAATCCGTCCCCGCAGGGGACACCTTAACTATTCACTATTTGTTATTCACTTTCTCTTGACATCTTCTCGAAACAGGACTACAATCTCCTCGTCAATTGAATATGGGGGAGCTGGGTATTCCCGGCTGAGACAAGGTAACAGAGCCTTGAAACCCAGGAACCTGATCCGGATAATGCCGGCGTAGGAAGCACCGATGCAATTATGGCAGGTTCACGTTTTTGTGTGCCTGCCTTTTGCATTCCTGCTCCCAAAAACAGAAAGGGAGGAATCTCACATGAAAAAAAACTTCACACTCCGCGCACTGACTGAGGGCGCCGTTCTGGTGGCGGCCGCCCAGGTTTTGAGCTACCTTAAGCTCTGGCGTATGCCCTGGGGCGGCAGCATCACGCTCGCCATGCTGCCTGTGCTGCTCTACGCCGTCCGCTGGGGGCTGGCAAACGGTCTGCTCGCCGGCTTCGTGCTGGGCATTTTGCAGTTTATGTTTGACGGCGGCTTCTCCATCGGCTGGCAGTCCATCGTTGGGGACTACCTGCTCGCCTACGGCGTGCTGGGTCTCGCGGGTCTGGCGCACGGCAAAAAGGGCGGCGTCTTCCTCGGCGCGCTGATCGGCGGCTTCGCCCGCTTCCTGGTGCACTTTGTCGTCGGCGCGACGCTTTGGGGCGAGTATATGCCCGAGAGCTTCTTCGGCATGACGATGAAAAGCCCCTGGTTCTACTCCTTCCTCTATAACCTCGCCTACATGCTGCCGAACATCCTGATCTGCGTGCTCGTTTTCGCGCTGCTCATTAAACCGATGGGCAAGTACCTGCGCGGCGAGGATCTGGCGCGGTAAAGCGCAACTTTTTGTTGACAAGTCCCGCATCCATACGCTATAATTACCACTCGGCACCCACCGTGTGCCGAGTGGTTTTTTGTCAACTGCTTCGTCCCGGCTTTCCGGGGCGATGTTGAGTATCATCACGAAAGGAGTGCAAGAGAATGCTTCGTACCTACCAGCCCAAGAAGCTCCAGCGCAAGAAAGAGCACGGCTTCCGCAAGAGAATGAAGACCGCCAACGGCCGCAAGGTTCTCGCCCGCCGCAGAGCCAAGGGCAGAGCCAAGCTCAGCTACTGATCCCAGGCACCCCGTGAGCAGGAAAAAAGGGATATATAAAAATTAGGCCGGAGCAATCCGGCCTTATGGTGTTTGTGTTTGAAAGTTCGCTATACGTTAAAAAAGAACAGTGACTTTCGCCGGCTGTACGCCAAGGGCAAGAGCGCGGTGAACCCCTATCTGGTGGTCTACTGCCGCCGCAACCGCGAGGGCGTGAATCGCCTGGGCTACACGGTGTCCGTAAAGCTCGGGCACGCCGTGGTGCGAAACCGGGTGCGCCGCCGCCTGCGGGAGATCTACCGTCTCAACGCCCCCCGGCTCAAAACCGGGTGGGACATTGTGGTGGTCGCCCGCACACGCTGCGTCGAGGCGGAGTACCGGCAGATGGAAAAGGCTTTTCTCCAGCTCTGCCGGAAGCTCGGCCTTACGCGGGAGGAGGAAGCGTGAAACAGCTGCTCATCGCCGCGATCCGTTTTTATCAGAGACACATCTCGCCCCTCCGGCAGCCTTGCTGCCGCTTTATGCCGAGCTGCTCACACTACGCGCTGCAAGCCATCGAGAAATACGGCGCCCTCCGGGGCGGCTGGATGGCGCTGCGCCGCATCTGCTGCTGCCACCCGTTTTACCACGGCAAGCGCGGCATCTACGACCCTGTGCCGTAGGAAATGAAGACGAAAACTGAAAACTTAATAATGAATACTTGTGGTATCCCCTTCGGGGATGGATTTATAATCGTCGCGAAGCGACACCATTATTTTTCAGTCTTCATTTTTCAGTCTTCAGTCTTCAGTAATCTCTTTGTAGAGGAGTTTTTCAATGTCTTTCGGGGAAATCATTACCTGGCCGTTCGCCAAGCTGATGGTTTGGTTTTATAACCTTACCGGCAACTATGGCGTCGCACTGATCTTCTTTGCCCTGGCCGTCAACCTCATCATGACGCCGTTCATGGCCAAGAGCAAGAAGAGCATGATGCGCCAAACCCGCCTGCAGCCCCGCATCCAGGAGCTGCAGAAGCGCCACGAGGGCAACCCCCAGAAGCTCAACGCCGAGATGCAGAAGCTCTACCGCGAGGAGGGCGTCAACCCCATGTCCGGCTGCCTCTGGTCCCTCATCCCCTTCCCCATTCTGATCGCCCTGTACAGCGTCGTCCGCCAGCCTTTGACCCGCATGATGTTTGTGGCCAAGGACTTTGTGACCGTGCTGCAGGACTTCTTTGTGGAAAAGGGTCTTTACACCGTGGCCACCGGCCGCGCCAGCGCTTACTATGAGATCGAGCTGACCAAGCTCGTCCATGACAACTGGCAGCTCGTGAGCTCCGAGCTTGCAGACAAGCTCGACCCCAATCTCCTGAACGTCGATTTCAGCTTCTTAGGGCTCAACCTCGGCGATCAGCCCCAGTGGAACTTCTTCATGAACACCGACTGGAGCCAGGTCTCCGTGTGGCTGCCCGCGCTGGGGCTCTTCCTGATCCCCTTCATCTCCGCCGGTCTCTCCTGGGCGAGCATGAAGCTGAGCACCAAGCTCAACCCCACCACTGGTCAGGACGCCCAGACCCAGGCCACCATGAACAGCATGAACCTGATGATGCCGCTCATGTCCATCTGGATCTGCTTCGTCATGCCCGCCGCCATGGGCATCTACTGGATCGCCAACAGCGTCTTCGGCATGGCCCGTGACTACATCCTCACCAAGGTCTTTATGAAGCAGCTCGCCGTCGAGGAAGCCGAGCGCGCCGCGCTGCGCAGCGCCCGCGAAGCCGAGCTGGAGGCCAAGCGCGCCGAGACCGAGCGTCTCAAGGCCGAGGGCAAGACCGAGGTCAACACCAACACCAGCAAGAAGAAGCTGCAGGCCGGCGAGAAGCAGAAGGCCGCCGAGCGCAAGGCCGCGCTGGATCGCGCCGACCGCGCCGCGCGCAGGGAGCGTCTCGGCATTGCCGAGAACGAAAAGCCCGCCTCCCAGGTGGGTAACCGCCGCTACGCCCGCGGCCGCGCCTATGTGCCCGACCGCTTTACCAATCCCGAAAACGCCGAGAGTGCGACCCTGGCCGCCGCGGAGGCATCCGAGGGCGCCGACGCCATCGACGAGACCGTGGACGAGGTTCTCGAGACTGTCGAGACCGCCGTCGAAGAAAATAAGGAGTAATACAAGATGCAGAAATATCTGGAAAAGACCGGCAAAACGCCGGACGACGCGATTGCCGCCGCCCTGGCTGAGCTGGGGCTCGACCGGGACGACGTCTCTGTGGAGATCCTGGAATTCGGCAGAACCGGCTTTCTGGGCATCGGCGCTTCCCCCGCTGTGGTGCGCGTGAGCTACGAGGTGCCCGACGAGGTCAAGGTCGAGAAGGTCGAGAAGGTCGAGAAGGTCGCGCCGGCTCCCAAGGCGGAGAAGCCCGCTAAGGTCGAGAAGGTCGCGCCGGCTCCCAAGGCGGAGAAGCCCGCGGAAGTCCCCGCCGCGCCTGTGGCTGACGAAAACGCCGACTATGCCGCGATCCGCAGCTTCCTGACGGGGCTGCTGGAGCGCATGGGCATCCAGGCCGAAATCGCCATCAGCCCCCGCGCGAACGGCGGTATCAACGTCAACCTCTCCGGTAACGGCATGGGTGCCATCATCGGCCGCCGGGGCGAGACCCTGGACGCCATCCAGCACCTGACCAACTACGCCGTGAACCACGACACGGACAAGCACCTGCACATCAGCGTGGACGCCGAGAACTACCGCAGCAAGCGGGAGGAGTCCCTGGCGCACCTGGCCGAGAAGATGGCGGAGAAGGCCATCAAGTACAGGCGCAGCATGGCGCTTGAGCCGATGAACTCCTATGAGCGCCATGTGATCCACACCGCGCTGCAGAACTATGAGGGCGTCACCACCAGCTCCACCGGCGTGGAGCCGAACCGCCGCGTGATCGTGTCCTACGTCAAGCCCGAGACCCCTGCCAACAACAAGCCCCAGAGCCGCGAATGGGCCTAATCCCCCTTTGCCGCAAAGAAAGTCCTTGGCGCGTTTCAATCAAATTTTGCTATGAAAGCAACGGCTTTCATAGCAAATCACCGGAGGAATCAACATGTATTTTGAGAAAGTCAAAGCCGCGCTGGCTCAGCAGTTTGAGCTTGATCCCGCGAGCATCACCCTCGACACCAACCTCATCGACGATCTCGGCGCCGACTCTCTGGACGTGGTGGAGCTCATCATGTCCCTTGAGGACGAGTTCGGCATCGCCATCTCCGACGAGGACGCCGCCCAGCTCTACACCGTGGGCCGCATCGTCGAGTATCTGGACAAGCTCCAGTAATAGCAAATCTGCACAAGAATACGCTCCCGTCCCGGGAGCGTATTCATTTATATGCATGATTTTGGCAATTTACATTGACAAAGCGTGCGCGAAGGTTTATAGTAAGCCCATCCTTTCAGGAAAGGAGCGAACCGTCCATGGCTAAGATCATCCGCAAGATGATGATGGCTGAGATGCGCATGTGCTGCATGTGCATGATGATGTGCGCGCAAAAATGCGGTTCGCCCAGTTTCACAGCCATCTGAATGATGAAGATCATCCGGCCGGGAAGCGAGCGAGCTCGCCTCCCGGCTTTTTTTACGCCCTCGCGACAACATATAAACGGAAAGACAGACACCAACATGATCGAACTGAAACATCTGTGTAAAACCTATGCTGCGCCGGACAAGGAGATCCACGCGCTCGAGGACATCAACCTCACCATTCGCGACGGCGAGATTTTCGGCATCATCGGCCTCTCCGGCGCGGGCAAGAGCACGCTTGTGCGCTGCATCAACCTGCTGGAAAAGCCCAGCTCCGGCGAGGTGCTGGTGGACGGGAAGGATCTGACGAAGCTTTCCAAAAAGGAGCTGCTGCTCCTGCGCCGCTCCATCGGCATGATCTTCCAGAGCTTCAACCTCTTAGAGCAGCGCACGGTACTGCGCAACGTCTGCTTCCCGCTGGAGATCTCCGGCGTGGACCGCAGGACGGCGGAGACCAAGGCGCGTGAGCTGCTCGGCATCGTCGGCCTTGCCGACCGGGCGGACTCCTACCCCTCCCAGCTCTCCGGCGGGCAGAAGCAGCGCGTGGCCATCGCCCGCGCCCTCGCCACCGGCCCGAAGTACATCCTCTGCGACGAGGCCACCTCCGCTCTCGACCCCAACACCACCCGCGCGATCCTCGACCTGCTGCGGCAAATCAACCACGACATGGGCGTGACCATCATCGTCATCACCCACGAGATGAAGGTCATCGACCAGATCTGTGACCGCGTGGCCGTCATCGACCACAGCCGTATCGCCGAGGAGGGCAGGGTCAGCGAAGTCTTCACCTCTCCCAAATCGCAGATCGCGCGCGACCTCATCATCCCGCGCGACCGCGCCGCGCTCGACACCAAGGGCGGGCGCCATGTGCGCATCACCTTCAACGGCAGCTACTCCCAGGAGCCGGTAATCTCCAACATGGTGCTCGAGTGCCAGGCGCCGGTGAACATCCTCTTTGCCGACACGAAGGAGTTTGAGGGCGTCATCTACGGGCACATGATCGTGGAGCTGCCCGCAGATCCCAAGCAGGCCGACAAGATCCTGGTCTGGCTGAAAAACAGCCCGGTCGAATGGCGCGAGGAGGTGTAAGCCATGCTGTCTGAAATGTTTTATAAGCTCTGGCACGCGGGGCTCATTCAGCGCGGCGTCTGGGAGACGGTCTATATGACCGTGATCTCCACCGCGATCTCCTATGTGATCGGTCTGCCCCTCGGCGTGATCCTCACCGTGACCGACAAGGGCGGCATCCACCCGATCCCCTGGTTTAACCGGGTGCTGGGCGTGATCGTCAACTTCTTCCGCAGCGTGCCCTTCATCATCCTGATGGTCGCGATGCTCCCGGTGGCGAAGTTCGTGGTCGGCACCTCGCTCGGCAACAAGGCCATGATCGTCATGCTCGTCATCGCCGCCGCGCCCTACATCGCCCGCATGGTCGAATCCTCCGTCAAGGAGGTGGACGCCGGCGTTATCGAGGCCGCGCAGGCCATGGGCGCCACCAATTTCCAGATCATTTACAAGGTGCTGCTGCCGGAGGCAAAGCCCTCGCTGATCCTCGGCGCGGTCATCTCCATGGTCACGATCCTCGGCTACTCCGCCATGGCCGCCACCATCGGCGGCACCGGCCTCGGCCAGATCGCCATCAGCTACGGCCACCAGCGCTTCAACGCGGACATCACCTGGATCTGCGTATTCTTGACTGTTTTGATCGTTCAGATCATTCAGGAGGTCGGTACCGCCATCGCGCACCGCACCGATAAACGCGCAAGACAATAAATCTTTATCAGGAGGAAAACAAAATGAAAAAGACCCTTGCACTCGTACTCACCGCCGCTCTGGTCATCCTGACCTTCGCGGCCTGCGGCAATGCCGCCGCCCCCGCCGCTACTGAGGCGCCCGCCGCCGTGGAAGCCGCCCCCGCTGCCGAAGAGGCCGCCCCCGCTGCCGAGAGCGTCAAGCTCACCGTCGGCGCCAGCTCCACTCCCCACGCGGAGCTGCTCGAGATCGTCAAGCCCGCGCTCGCTGAGCAGGGCATCGAGCTCAACATCGTGATCTATGACGATTACGTTCTGCCCAACACCGCCCTGCAGGACGGTACCCTGGACGCAAACTACTTCCAGCACACCCCCTACCTCAACAGCTTCAATGCCCAGAACGGCACCGATCTGGTCTCCGCCGGTCTCATCCACTATGAGCCCTTCGGCATTTACAGCCAGAGTGTGACCGATCTCGCGGAGCTTGCCGAGGGCGCGACCATCATCGTTCCCGACGACGACTCCAACCAGACCCGCGCCCTGCTCCTTCTGCAGCAGGAAGGCCTTGTGGAGCTGCCCGAGGGCGCTTCCGTTGACACCGGCGTGACGCTGCTCGACATCGTGGACAACAAGGGCTACAACGTGCAGGCCGTGCAGGCTGACGCCGTTCCCTCCCTGCTTTCTAACTCCGACGCCGGCACTGTCGCCGTCATCAACTACAACTACGCTCTGGGCGCCGGCTTCAAGACCAGCGACGCTCTCGCCATCGAGGACGCCTCCGGCAACGCCGCCCAGACCTACGCCAACATCATCGCCGTCCGCCGCGGTGACGAGAGCCGCAGCGACATTCAGGCGCTCGTAGCCGCCCTGCAGGCCGGTGCTGTTGACACCTACAACGAGCAGACCGGCGCCGGCATCGTCGCCATCCAGTAAACTTTTGAGGGGCGCGCTGCAAAATGCATGATCCCTGCACACAACCCGAGTTCAGCGTAGGGGTCGACGCCCCCGGCGACCCGGCAGTATAGTCTCATCAAATGTACTTATCCCCGGCAAATTCGTATCATTTTACGTTTTTGCCGGGGGTTTCTGTATCTTTTCAAGTTGTTCCGCGCGGGACGTCGAGGGCGCCGTCCCCTACGCTGACTGGTTCGTTTTGAGAATCAGCGCCTACTACATTTCTTCGCAATCCTGCTGTGCGAGGATCAGAATTTGCTTTGCCTCCTCGGTATTCCCGGCTGCTATCGCTTCCAAGGCGTCCGTCACGCGGTTAAACAACATGAAATACATTTTCTTGCAGCTCATTTTTCTCTCCTTTTTATGCGTCATTTTTGCGTCATTTTTCCTATTCACTATAATATGACGCTACTATTTTGTCAATACTTCGTCAGATGGAGGTTGGCAAAATGCTGGATGACAAGAGCAGATACACCCTTCGTGTTTCACCGGAGCTGCTGGAAAAGCTGGGCTATATCGCTGAATATGAGGGGCGCACCAAAAACCGCGAGCTGGAACAGATGATCAAACGCCGTATTGCCGATTTTGAAAAGGAGCACGGCGAAATCCCTCTGGCTAAAAACTAAAAACTGAAAACTAAATCCCCCCTTGACAAGTTTTTGAATCCGTATATAATAAGTCGTGCACGACATGTCGTGTGCGACATTTTTTGCAATGTGAGATGATAGAATGAGCAAAGCACTGCCGCTGGGCTTACGCTTCTCCCTGCTGCACCGCGCCTTCAAGCGCAAGATGGACGCCATGCTCAGCGAAAAGGAGCTGACCGGCGTACAATTTGGCGTACTGTCGGCTCTTGTGCGGCTGGAGCGTGAGGGGAAGACCGACATCAGCCAGCGCGAGCTGGAGCAGGTCTCCCGCGTGAGCCACGCCACCATGACGGACATTCTCAAGCGCCTGGAGAAAAAGGACTTTGTCCGCTCCGAGCAAAGCAGCCGCGACCGGCGCTTTAAGTGCCTCTCCACCACCGAAAAGGCGCTGGGGCTGGAGGGCGAGGTGGCACAGCTGGAGCAGGAGACCTTCACCTGGCTTACCCAGGGTCTCAGCGAAGGGCAGATCACCGAGCTTCTCGCCATCACCGATGTGATGCTCGAGAATGTCTGGGCAGACTGCCGGAAAGGATGTGAACGCAGCGATGATTAAAACCTTCCTCAAATGTGTCCGGGAATACAAAGCGCCCGCGATCATCACCCTGCTCTTTATGGTGGGCGAGGTGCTGATCGAGGTGCTGATCCCCTTCTACACCGCCGATCTCGTCAACGACATCAAGGCCAGCGCCCCCATGAGCCATGTGGTGCGGGTGGGGCTCATCCTTGTGGTGATGGCGCTGATCTCCCTGTGCTGCGGCGCGGGCGGCGGCTATTTCGGCTCCAAAGCCTCGACGGGCTTTGCCCGCAACGTCCGGCGCGACGTGTTCGAGCGCATTCAGCGCTTTTCCTTTGAGAACATCGACAAGTTCTCCACCGCCTCCCTGGTCACGCGCCTGACCACCGACATCAACAACGTGCAGATGGCCTTCATGATGTCCATCCGCATTGCTGTGCGCGCGCCGCTGATGTTCGTGTTCTCCATCGTGATGGCCTATACCATGGGCGGCAAGCTTGCGACCACCTTCGTGGTCGTGGTGCCGGTGCTGGTCGTGGGTCTGCTCACGATCGCAAAGCACGCGATGCCCGCCTTCCGCGCGGTGTTTCGCAAGTACGACCGGATGAACGAGTCCATCGAGGAGAACGTGCGCGGGATGCGCGTGGTGAAGGGCTTTGCCCGCGAGAGCTTTGAAAAGCAGAAGTTCGCGGCGGCCTCCGGCGATATTTGCCGGGACTTCACCAAGGCCGAGCGCATCGTAGCGCTCAACACCCCGCTGATGACCCTGTGCATGAACTTCAACATGGTGTTCGTGCTGCTGGTCGGCGCGAAGATCATCGTCGAGAGCCGCGGCACCGTCATTGACGTGGGGCAGATCTCCGCCATGCTCACCTACGGCATGCAGATCCTCATGAGCCTGATGATGATCTCCATGATCTACGTCATGATGACCATGTCCTTCGAGTCGATGAAGCGTCTCGCGGAGGTGCTCACGGAGGAGCCCTCCCTCTCCAATCCCGCAGCGCCTGTCACGGACGTGAAGGACGGCAGCGTGGACTTTGAGGGCGTTTCCTTCAAGTATGACCGCAAGGCGCAGGAATCCGCCCTCGCGGGGATCGACCTGCACATCCCCACGGGCGCGACGGTGGGCATTCTCGGCGGCACGGGCGCGGGCAAGACCACGCTGGTGCAGCTCATCCCCCGCCTCTACGACGTGACCGAGGGCCGCGTCAAGGTCGGCGGCGTGGATGTGCGCGATTATGATATCGAGTCCCTGCGCGGCGCGGTGTCCATGGTGCTGCAGAAGAACGAGCTCTTCTCCGGCACGATCAAGGAAAACCTCCGCTGGGGCAATCCCAACGCGACGGACGAGGAACTGGTGGAGGCCTGCAAGCTCGCCCAGGCGGACGATTTTGTGCGCTCCTTCCCCGAGGGCTACGACACCCACATCGAGCAGGGCGGCACCAACGTCTCCGGCGGGCAGAAGCAGCGCCTCTGCATCGCGCGGGCGCTCCTCAAGAAGCCGAAGATCCTCATTCTGGACGACTCCACCTCCGCGGTGGACACCCGCACCGACGCGCTGATCCGCGCGGGCTTCAAAACATACATCCCCGAGACCACCAAGATCATCATTGCCCAGCGCGTTCACTCGGTGGAGGACGCAGACCTGATCCTCGTGATGGACGGCGGCAGGATCGCCGACGTCGGCAGACACAGGGAGCTGATCGAGCGCAGCCCGATCTACCGCGAGGTCTACGAGCAGCAGACCAAGGGAGGGGAAGAGCATGCATAAAGAGACAAACCGCAACCTGAAGGAGAACTTTGCCGCCATCGGCTGGACGCTCAAGAAGTTCTTCGGCTTCTACCCGGTGCTCGCGCCGCTCGCGATGTTCTGCATCCTCTTCTCTTCCATCGTGTCCGCGATCCCCTCGCTCTTTATCCAGAACGTACTGTCTGTCATTGAAAAATGGTTCACCACGGGCGACTGGGCGGCCGCCCGCGCCGAGATCCTGCCTTACATTTACCTGCTGGTCGGGCTCTATGTGCTCTCCATCTGCTCCCAGACGCTGGAAACCCAGCTCATGGCGGTGATGACGCAGGGCTTCCTCGACAAGATGCGCAAGGAAATGTTCAACGACATGCAGGATCTGCCCATCCGCTACTTTGACCGCCGCAAGACCGGCGACATCATGAGCTTCTACACCAACGACATCGACACCATGCGCCAGCTCGTGAGCCAGTCGCTGCCCTCACTGATCCGCTCCATCGCCATCGTGGTCGCGGTGCTCGCCATCATGCTGTATTTCAGCGTCTGGATGACGCTGGTGCTGCTGCTGGGCGTGGCTGCGATGTTCTATGTGACCAAGACCATCGGCGGCGGCTCCGCCAAGTATTTCGTCAAGGCGCAGAAGGCCACCGCCGCCATGGAGGGCTTTGCGCAGGAGATGATGAACGGCCAGAAGGTCATCAAGGTCTTCTGCCATGAGGAGCAGGCGCTTGCGGACTTCGACAAGGTCAATGACGAGCTGCGCGACGTGGCCTTTCGCGCCAACGCCTATGCCAGCACCCTCGGCCCCATCATCGGCAACATCGGCAACATCCTCTATGTCACACTGGCGCTGGTCGGCGGCGTGTTCATCCTTGCGAACATCAAAAACCTCTCCCTCTCCGGAATGGCCTTTGACATCACGGTGCTGGTGCCCTTCCTGGGCATGTCCCGGCAGTTTACCGGCAACGTAAACCAGCTTTCGCAGCAGATCAACTCCATCGTCATGGCGGGCGCGGGCGCGCAGCGCGTGCTTACGCTGGTGAACGAGGAGCCCGAGGCCGACAACGGCTATGTGACGCTCGTAAACGTCACCGAGGACGCAGACGGTACCCTGCACGAGACCGAGGAGCACACCGGGCACTGGGCCTGGCGCCATCCCCACACCGACGGCAGCGGCATCACCTACACCCCGCTGCGCGGCGACGTGCGCATGGTGGATGTGGACTTCTCCTACAAGCCGGAAAAGCAGGTGCTGCATGACGTGTCCGTCTTTGCCGAGCCCGGTCAGAAGGTGGCCTTCGTCGGTGCGACCGGCGCGGGCAAGACCACGATCACGAACCTCATCAACCGCTTCTACGACATTGCCGACGGCAAGATCCGCTACGACGGCATCAACATCAACAAGATCAAGAAATCCGACCTGCGCCGCTCTCTCGGCATCGTGCTGCAGGAGACGAACCTCTTCACCGGAACGGTGATGGAGAACATCCGCTACGGGCGGCTCGAGGCCACGGACGAGGAGTGCATCGAGGCGGCACGGCTCGCGGGCGCGGACGATTTCATCACCCGTCTCCCCCAGGGCTACGAGACGGAGCTGCAGAATAACGGCGCGACCCTCTCTCAGGGGCAGCGGCAGCTCATTGCCATTGCTCGCGCCGCCGTCGCCGATCCCCCGGTCATGATCCTGGACGAAGCCACCTCCTCCATCGACACGCGCACCGAGGCCATCGTGCAGCGCGGCATGGACAAGCTGATGGAGGGCCGTACGGTCTTTGTCATCGCGCACCGCCTCTCCACGGTCATGAATTCCGACGTCATCATGGTGCTTGACCACGGCCGCATCATCGAGCGCGGCAGCCACGAGAAGCTGATCGCGGAGAAGGGCACCTATTACCAGCTCTACACCGGCGCGTTTGAGCTTGAGTAACTTTACCGCCCTGTTTGGTCGGCGCAAGACCTCGCTTTGCTCGGTTCAGGGTGTTTTTGCCGAGGCAAAGCCCCGTCAAAAGCAGATTGTAATTTTTTCTCCGTCCGAGGCAAAAAATCAGAGGCGTTCCTCCTCTAAACTCCCCCCTTGCGCCGGCACTTTTCCGTTTTTGTTGCAATTTTCATCTCCCGTGGTATACTTTGTATATCCGCACGATTGGAGGAATTATTATGAAACGTACCATTTCTTTGCTGCTAAGTCTGCTGATGCTGTTTGTGCTCTGCGCCTGCGGGGCGGCGGAGACCGCACCCGCCGCAACGGAGGAGCCTGCCGCAGCGGAGGCGCCCGCCGAGACCCCCGAAACGGCTGACGAGAGTGAGGCGTCCGCATACCCGGAGAACGCCGCGCCGGTAGAGCAGCCGGATCTGGATGCCGCCCCCAACGCGCTTGCCGACGATCAGGCCGCCCTGCTCGAACAGATCCTGCAGATCGACGCGCTGGTGCAGCCCGGCACCGCCGGTTCTTCCCTGAGCACCGCCGTAGCCACCGCCTCCCTGCTGGACTGGGCGGAGAACACGCAGCTCAGCGAGGCCGCCGTCGAGGTCGTGATGGATTACATGGCTTCCATGACCCCGGAGGGGCAGGCGGAGTTTGACCAGAAGCTGGACGCGGTGGACGCGATGGTGGCGCTGCTCACCGGCAGCGACAAGGAGGCCGCCAAGTCCATCCTCTCGGACGCCGGTATGCTGAACGGCTGCGGCTTCCCCTGGAGCAAGAACGCCACCGCCGTGATTGAGCTGCTGATGCAGTCTCTTGGGCGCAGGATCGGATAAGACAAAGGGGCTATGAGAAAACGAAGTTTTCTCATAGCCCCTTTTCGTTTTGAGTCGTGAGTTTTGAGATCATTTCGGAGTAAGCCCCTTGGAGAAAACTGAAAGTCATCGAAATCCTTTCACCTCATCGTTGCACATAGAAAGGTTTTTCCGTTTTCTCCTAAAAACGCAACACGCAAAACGCAAAACTATCTATCGCTTGCAGCTCTGCCGCCAGATTTTCTGCTGCTCGGCGGCGCGGATCAGTTTCTCGCGAAAATCCGGGTGCGCCAGCGAGATGACCGCCTCCGCCCGCTGCCAGGTGGGGAGCCCGGCGAGATTCTTTGCGCCGTACTCCGTCACCAGCCAGGGCGCCATCGCCCGCGGCGTGGTGATTACATCGCCCGCGGAAAAATGCGGCAGGATGTTGGAGTGCAGCTTTCCGCTCCTGTCCGTAAAGGTGGAGGCGGTGGCGAGAAAGGCCATGCCGTGCCCCGCTTCATACGCGCCTTCCACGAAATCGAGCTGGCCGCCGGTGCCGCTGATCTGACGCAGCCCCGCCGTCTCGGAGCAGACCTGCCCGTAGAGGTCAAAGGCGATACAGCCGTTGATGGAGACAAAATGTTCAAACTGCCGGATCACCGCCGGGTCGTTGATGTAGTGCATCGGCGCGGAGACGACGCCGAGATTGTGATCCAGAAAATCGTAGAGTGCCCGGGAGCCGTTGGCGATGCCGAAAACGCCCTTGCCCCGGTTGCGCTCTTTTTTTGTGTTGGTAATCTTGCCCGCCTGATAGAGCGTCAGGTAGCCATCGCTCATCAGCTCCGTGTGCATGCCGAGATCCTTCAGATCCGACTCCGCGATCAGGCTGCCCAGCGCGTTCGGCATCCCGCCGATGCCGAGCTGCAGCGTGATCCCGTCTCGCAGATGGGGAAAGATGTTCGCCGCGATCTGCCGATCCACCTCGCTCGCGTGCGGCTGTGCAGGGTAGACGAAGGGCTCGTCACATTCCACGATCGCGTCCACCCGGGAGACGTGGATGCAGTCACTCTCCAGCCCCGGCACCCAGGGCATATGGGGGTTTACCTCCACGATCACGGTATCCGCCGCGTCGATGAGCTCCTGCTGGGCACAGTTGGTGAGCCCATAGCTGAAATAGCCGTGGCTGTCCATCGGCGCCACGGTCACCATCGCCACGTTCACCGGCGCATAGCCGCGCTCGTAGTAGCTGCCGCAATGGCGAAAGAGCATGGGGGAAAAATAGGCTCTGCCCGCGTCGATGTACTTCCGGTCAAGCCCCGAGCAGTGCCAGACGTGGTAAGTAAAGCTCTCGCCCGCCGGATCTTGCTCCACCACCTGCACCGGGCGCATCGAGATCGCGTGGCGCACCTTCACGTCCCGCAGCTTGTCCTTTCGCGCCGCGAGCGCCCGATCCAGCGCGATCGGGAAGGAGCAGACCTGGCTGTAATCCACCCAGTCGCCCGACTTGACCAGCTTTACGGCCTCCTCGGGCGTGGTAAGCTTGCGCCTGTATTCAGCTTGTATATCCATCTCAGGCTCCTCCGTAAATGAATACTGAAAACTTAAAACTGAAAAATGAATCGTTACGGTGTCGCTGCGCGACGAATCAAATCGTTCGCCGCAGGCGAACACCACAACGATTCACTCTTCACTGTCTTTATAACCGATCCTGTCAAGCTCGCTCTGCTTATTCCAGAGAAAGCTCATGCGCAGCTCCTCGCCGCAGCGGATGCGCCGGAAATTGGGGATATGGCGCAGGAGGATCGGCAGCGCCGGGATCAGCAGCACCGCCGCGCCCAGCCAGAAGCCCGTTGTCAGCCCGTGATAGACCGGCCAGATCAGCGACATGCTCACCGTAGCAATGGCGACATAGCGCGTCACCAGCGCGATGCCCAAGGCAACGGCCAGCAGCAAAAGCACACTGCGCCAGTCGCAGGCGATCACGACGCCGCCCAGGCAGGCAAGCCCCTTGCCGCCCTGAAAGCGCAGCCAGATCGGGAACATATGCCCCAGAATGGCGGACACGCCGGCGAAATAACCCGCCAGACGAAGCTGCGGAAACATCGCCGCGCAGAGCCACCAGGAGCCCGCGGCCTTCAGAATGTCCAGCAGCGCCACCACAAGCCCCGCGAGCTTTCCCACCAAAATCACCGTATTGGACGCGCCCGCGTTGCCGGAGCCGGATTTGCGCACGTCGTAGCCGCGCAGCTTTCCGATCGCAAAGGAGGGGCTGAGGCTGCCCAGCAGATAGCCCAGCAGGATACAGCAAAGCACTTGCTGCAAGCGTTCGCTCAATGCGCTCCCTCCTCCAACAATTCATAGATTTTTGCCGCGACGCCGGCCTCCTCGTTCCCGGGTGCGACGCAGTCCGCCGCAGCCTTGACCTCCTCGGAGGCATTGGCCATGGCGACGCCCAGCCCCGCCATGCGGAGCATTTCGATATCGTTGCTGCCGTCGCCAAAGGCCACGGTCTGCGCCGGGTCGATCCCCAGCGCGGCGCACAGCGCCATGAGCGCCTTGCCCTTGCCGGCGTTTACGCTGTTGACCTCGATGTTGTTCTTCACCGAGGTGGTCGCCACCAGCTCGGGAAAGCGCGCCGGCAGCTCCCTGAGCACACGCTGCCGCACCGCCTCGTCCTCGGGCTTGAAGAACATCTGCAGCTTTTGAAGCCCCTCGCCCCGCTGCCGCAGGGTCTCCTTGAGATCGTCCACGGGCTTGCGAAGACCGTAGAGCAGCTTGAGCACCTCCGGCTCCAGCGCGAAATAGGGCGGCGCTGCGTCCATCATCGTGCGCGTCATCCAGCCCTGCTCGTTTTGATAGCAGTCGTAAATCACCGGCAGCGTGTCCATATATTCGTAGCAGCGAAGTGCAAGCTGCACCGGCACGTCCCCTCGGTACAGCAGTCTGTCCTCCCGGCTGTCATACACCGCCGCGCCGTTAGAGAGAATATAATAGCGCAGGAAAGGCAGCGCCTTGAGCGGCTCCGGTACGCCGCGATAGATGCGCCCCGAGGCCACCACCGGAATCATCCCCCGCGCCGCCGCCGCTTCCAGGGCGCGCAGATTTGCGGCTGGAATGCTCTTATCGTCGTTTAAAAACGTCCCGTCCAGGTCAAAGGCTATAATTTTATAGTGTACATTATCCATGCTCGTATTATGCCGCAGAAGTCGGATTTTGGCAAGCATTCTTTTTCCCAAAGGCCGAAAAACTCGCAGAATGCCGTTCTTTTCCGCTCGGCATTCGTTGATCCTGCATAAAAAACCGGTCTGATAAAAACAAAATTTGTTCGCTTGGCAAAAAATATCATTTTCCTCTTGCAATTGGGCAGCAAATCATGTATTATGGCATCACCGCATAGGTGTATACTTGTATACAATTAAGGAGGATTTCAAAATGAAAAAGACTTTTGCTCTTCTGCTTGCACTGAGCATGGTATTCGCGCTCTGCGCCTGCGGCGGCAGTGCCGCCCCCGCCCCTGCCGCGACTGAGGCTCCCGCCGCTGACGTGGCTGACGCCCCCGCGGCTGACGCTCCCGCGGCTGTTTCCGCCAAGCTCACCATGGGCACCGGCGGTGAAGCCGGCACCTACTACGCCTTCGGCGGCGTCCTGGGCAGCTACGTCGGCTCCAACACCGATGTGAGCATCAACGTCGTCTCTTCCGGCGGCAGCGCCGCGAACATCACCGGCATCGTGGTCGACGGCATTTACGACCTCGCCACCGTGCAGTCCGACGTGATGACCTACGCCTACAACGGCACCAACTCCTTCACCGACAACAAGATGGACGCTTTCCGCGTGCTGGGCGGTCTCTACGCCGAGACCGTGCAGATCGTCACCTGCAATCCCGATATCACCTCCGTTGCCGACCTCAAGGGCAAGAACGTCTGCGTGGGCGACGTTGGCTCCGGCACCTACTTCAACACCGTTGACATCCTGGCCGCCTACGACATGACGCTCGACGACATCACCCCTGTATACCAGTCCTTCGGTGACTCCACCGAGAGCCTCAAGGACGGCAAGATCGACGCCGCTGTCATCACCGCCGGCGCTCCCACCACTGCCGTTGTGGACCTCGCCACCTCCAACAGCGTCTACCTCGTCTCCATCGACGACGAGCACATGACGAAGCTCCTGGCCGACTGCCCCTGGTACGCTTCCTACACCATTCCCGCCGGCACCTACAACGGCTTTGATTCTGACGCTGTCACCGTCACCGTGAAGGCCACGCTGGTCTGCCGCGCCGACCTTGCTGACGATGTGGCTTACGCCATCGTCTCCACGATCTACAACAACGCCGACGCCATCACTGCGCTGCACGCCAAGGGCGCGGAGCTCTCTCTCGACTTTGCCACTGACGGCATCGCCGTTCCCTTTGCCAAGGGCGCTGCCCAGTTCTACGCCGAGAACGGCATCACCGTTGCCACGGTCGACTGATTAACGGCATCAACTTTATCGCGGAGTGCCGGGATTGACGGCGCTCCGCGTTTCTCATTCTAACATCTCGGAGGGATCACCATGAACGACAAGAAGAAAAAAGCGCACAGCCCGGCTGACGAACCCGCGTTCGACCAGGCCGCGATGGACGCGGTCATGAAAAAGTATGACCGCGAGTCCAACACCCGCATTTGGGAGGGCTGGCAGAAATGGGCAGTCTATGCGATCATGGCGGTCTTTTCCCTGTTCGTGATCTATGTCACGCTCTTTGCCACCTGGCTTGACCTGATCCGCTACCCGTCCTTTGTGGGCGGCATCCTGCTGGTGGGTTACCTGAATTACCCCATCAAAAAGGGGGTACAGAAGGTCAACCACATCCCCTGGTATGACTGGATCATCATGCTCGCGGGCGCGGCGGCCTTCTTCTATGTGGTCGTCAACGCCAAGGATCTGACCGTCCGCCTCGGCATGTCGCAGATCCGCCCCTACGAGGTCTGGATCGGCGTGGTAGGCATCCTCTCTCTGCTCGAGCTCTGCCGCCGCGCGGTGGGCATCCCTATTCTCTGCGTGGCTGGCGTGTTCATGGGCTACGCGCTCTACTACTACGCGTTTATCAAGCATCTCACGCTCTACAACACCGTGCGCAACGTCTCGATCAGCCTGTTCTACAAGGTGCAGGGCGGCGGCATTCTCGGTACGCCGATTCAGGTCTGCGCCAAGTTCATCCTGGTATTCATCATCTTCGGCGCTTTTCTGGAGCGCACCGGCATCGCCCAGTTCTTCATTGATCTGGCCAACTCCCTCGTCGGGCGCTTTTCCGGCGGCCCGGCAAAGGTCGCGGTCATCTCCTCCGCGCTCTGCGGCATGGTGTCCGGCTCCTCGGTGGGCAACACCGTGACCACCGGCTCGGTCACCATCCCCATGATGAAAAAGACCGGCTACAAGGGCGAGTTTGCGGGCGCGGTCGAAGCGGCGGCCTCCACCGGCGGGCAGATCATGCCCCCGATCATGGGCGCGGCGGCCTTCCTGATGGCCGAATATGTGGGCGTGCCTTACTCGAACATCATCGTCCGCGCGATTTTGCCCGCGGTGCTGTACTTCACGGGCATCTTCATCGCCGTGCACCTCGAGGCCAAAAAGCTGGGGCTCAAGGGCATTGACCCCGAAATGCTCCCCGTGTTCACGAAGCTCATCGGCCGCAGCTATCTGCTGCTGCCGCTCGTGATCCTCGTGTACCTGGTCTCCTCCGGCAGCAACACCATGGCCTTCGCCGCCTCCATTGCGATCCTCTTCGCCGTGCAGGTCGCCAACGCCCATAAGGATCCGGTCTTCAGCGTCATCGGCATCGCGGCGCTGCTCATGTACCTGTTCGTAAGCCTTCCCGCCTGGATCGAGCTGCCGCTGCTGCTCATTGCCATCGTGAGCGCGGCGATCGCCATGTTCCGCAAGGACGCCGTGATGACCCCCGCCGTGTTCTTTGACGCGCTGGCAAACGGCGCCAAGAGCGCCATCTCCGTGGGCGCAGCCTGCGGCGTGGCGGGCATCATCGGCGGCTGCATCACCGTGACGGGGCTTGCCTCCCAGATCATCACCGCCATCATCACGCTCTCCCACGGCTCGGTGCTGATCGCGCTGTTTTTCACGATGCTCTGCTGCATCGTGCTGGGCATGGGCGTTCCCACCACCGCAAACTACTGCATCATGGCCTCCACCTGCGCGCCCATCCTGATCCAGCTCGGCATCCCCGTGATGGCGGCGCACTTCTTCGTCTTCTACTTCGGCATCGTGGCGGACATCACGCCGCCCGTGGCGCTGGCCGCCTACGCCGGCTCCGCCATCGCCAAGGCGCCGCCGATGAAGACCGCTTTCAACGCCTCGAAGCTGGCCATCGGCGCCTTCGTGGTGCCCTACATCTTCGCGCTGAATCCCGCGATGCTGCTCATCGACACCACGCCCATCCAGGTCGTGCTCGTGGTCATCACCTCCATCGTGGGCATCTACGGCGTGGCCGCCGCCCTCAACGGCTATCTCCGCCGTCCGCTGCACCCGCTGCTGCGCGTGGTGATCGGCGTGGGCGGTCTGCTGATGATGGACCCCAGCACGCTGACCGACGTCGTCGGCGTGATCCTGCTGGCCGCCGTCGTGGTCTTTCAGGCCATCGGCGCGAACAAAGCCGCCGCAGCCAACTGATCATAGCAAATGCCGCACCGATACGCGCCGGTGCGGCATTGCTTTATGCTCTGTGATAGATTCTCCTGATCTCCGCGCTCTCGTTTCCTGCGCTGTCGGTGAGAAACAGGATCGGCTCGAACTTCAAGCCTGGCTTTCCGCCCCGGCGGCCTTCCGCAAAAACCAGGTTGGGCGCGCTCGAAGCGCGGTGACAGCAGAGGAGCAGGCGCTTGGGCTCCAGCCCCGCCTCCGTCATGGCGCACAGCAGCTCCGAGAGCCGTTCCGGCCGGTACACCAGGCAGAAGCGCCCGCCCGTGGGCAGCAGGTACGCCGCCGCGGCGCAAAGCTCCTCGAGCGTACAGCTTCGCTCCTCCCGCGCGGCGGCACGCAGGGCGTCCGGGGCACTGGCGCCGCTCCCCTGCGGGAAATAAGGGGGATTTGCGATCACAAGGTCGAAGCTCCCTGTCCGAAACAGCTCCCGCACCCGGCGAATGTCCCCCTGCAGCATCTGTCCGCGCGCAGCCAAGCCGTTCTGTGCCAGATTCTCCCGCGCGATCAGTACCGCATCCTCAGCGATCTCCAGCCCTGTCATGGAAAGCTTATCATTGCCCCACAGGAGCAGCAGGCTCAAGATCCCCGAGCCGCAGCCCAGGTCGATCCCCCTTGTCGCCTTCCCGGCGGCGAAATCCGCGAGCAGCACCGAATCCGTCCCGAGAGGCGCCTGCGCCGCCTGCCGGAAGCGGGGGCCGCCGGGCCACAGCTCCATCGTCTCTGTATTCATTGGTTAGATAACACTAATCACGCCTCTTAGAAAAAGCGGCATAGCCGCTCTTTCCAGGCGTGATTACTCAGCCACGATGGCCTCAGCGGGGCACTGGGCAGCGCAGGCGCCGCACTCCAGGCACTTGCTGGCGTCGATCTCGTAGTGCAGATCGCCCATGTCGATGGCCTCAGCGGGGCACTGAGCAGCGCAGGAGCCGCAGGACAGGCACTCATCGGTAATAACGTAAGCCATGGTGTTACCTCCTATGTAATTATTTTTTCAAATTCCCACTTAAAAAATAGGAAATCGAGGGCAATTTGAAACCCTTTTCGTTGTTATTGTAGCACAAGTTTCCGAAAAATCAATATCTATTTTTTGCTGCTTTTAAAGCCCTGCAAATTTGGCAACAATGAGTTTTACACGACGCAGATTTTCCGCATTCGCAAAGGCGGCGCGGTATCATAGAGCGGAAGAAAAGAGGGACGGCAAACATGAAAAGCAACGAGAAGTTTACAGATCGGGCGGAGCGCGCCATTGAGCTTGCGCGCACGGCGGCGGGCGAGATGGGCCACAGCTTTGTGGGCACGGAGCATCTGCTGCTGGGCATTGCGGCAGACGGCGACGGGCTCGGTGGGCGCATCCTGTGCCGTTACGGGCTGGAGAGCGGTCTGCTGCGCCAAAAGCTCGCCGAGCGGCTGGGCGTGGGGGCGCGCTGTCTGCCTTCCCAGGGCTTGAGCCTGCACGCACGCGAGGCGGTGGAGCGCGCCGCCGCCGAGGCTTCTGTTCTGCGCCAGGGCTTTATCGGTACGGAGCACCTGCTGCTGGGCATCCTGCGCCAGCCGGACAGCGGCGGCGTGAAGCTGCTGCGCAGTCTGGGCGCGGAGCCGAACGACCTCTACACCGACATTGTGGACATGTTCGGCTCCCCCGCCCCAGGCAGCCGCCCGCAGCCGGGTCTGACGCGCACGCAGCGCCGGGCGGAGACCCGCATTCTCGACCAGTACAGCCGGGATCTGACCGAGCTCGCGGCGGCGGGGCATATCGACCCTGTGGTGAGCCGCGGGGACGAAATACGCCGGGCGGTGCAGATCCTCTCCCGGCGCAGCAAAAACAACCCCGTCCTCGTCGGCGAGCCGGGCGTCGGCAAGACCGCCGTGGCGGAGGGGCTGGCGCTGCGCATCTCCCGCGGGGACGCGCCGGAGACCCTGCGGCGCAAGCGCATCGTCTCGCTTGACATTCCGGCGATGCTCGCGGGCACCAAGTACCGCGGCGACTTTGAGGAGCGCGTCAAATCCGTCCTGCGGGACGTAAAGCGTGCCGGGGACGTGATCCTCTTCATAGACGAGCTGCACACCATCATCGGCGCGGGCAGCGCGGAGGGCGCGATCGACGCGGCGAATATCTTAAAGCCCGCCCTCGGTCGGGGCGAGGTGCAGATCATCGGCGCCACCACGCCGGAGGAGTACCGCCGCCACATTGAAAAGGACGCGGCGCTGGAGCGGCGCTTCCAGCCTGTGACGGTGACGGAGCCGGGGCGGGAGGCAACGCTTGAGATGCTGCGTTCCCTGCGCCCCGGGCTGGAGCGACACCACGGCGTGCGCATCACGGACGAGGCCATGGAGGCCGCCTACCGCCTCTCCCTGCGATATATCCACGACCGCTTTCTGCCGGACAAGGCCATCGACCTCATTGACGAGGCGGCGGCGAGTCTGCGCGTGAGCCGCCGGGAGGGTGAGAGCGTGAGCGCCGAGACCGTGGCGCGCGTCGTCTCCCTCTGGACGGGCATCCCCGTGACCGGGCTGGATCAGGACGAGACCGAGCGCCTGCGGGATCTGGAAGCACGGCTCAAGGAGCGTGTTGTTGGGCAGGACGAGGCGGTTGCCGCCGTGGCAAGAGCTATCCGCCGCAGCCGCATGGGGCTGCGCGATCCGAAGCGGCCTGTGGGCAGTTTTCTCTTTCTCGGCCCCACGGGCGTCGGCAAGACAGAACTCTGCCGCGCGCTGGCGGAGACGGTTTTCGGGGACGAGCAGGCCATCATTCGGCTGGATATGTCCGAATATATGGAGAAGCACAGTGTCAGCCGCATTCTCGGCTCGCCCCCGGGCTATGTGGGCTATGAGGAGGGCGGTCAGCTCACCGAGCAGGTGCGGCGCAAGCCCTGGTCGGTGGTGCTCTTTGACGAGATCGAAAAGGCGCACGAGGACGTGTGGAGCCTGCTGCTGCAGATCCTGGACGACGGGCAGCTCACCGACGCCACCGGGCGGCGCGTGGACTTTCGCAACACGCTGATCGTGATGACCTCAAACGTCGGCGCAAAGACCATCAGCGACGGGCGCAGTCCCCTGGGCTTTGACACCGGCGGCAGCCGGGACGATGCCGCCATGCGGCAGCAGGTGCTCGAGGAACTGCGCGGCACCTTCCGTCCGGAGTTTCTCAACCGCGTGGACGAAACGATCGTGTTCCACCGCCTGCGGCGGGAGGATCTGCTGCGCATCACAGAGATTCTGCTTTCGCGTCTGCAGGAGCGCTTCGCGGAAAAAGCCCTCACGCTCACAGCGGACGAGGAGGCTGTCGCCTGGCTCACCGACCACGGCAGCGACGAGAAATACGGCGCGCGTCCCCTGCGCCGCTGCATCCAGCACAGCATTGAGGACGCGGCGGCAGAGCTGCTGCTCGAAGGCGGCCTCGCCCCCGGCGACACCCTCCGCGCCGTGGTGCAGGACAATGAGCTGCATTTGGAGAAAGCAGCTGTCTTAAAGCCCAAAACGCACAACTCATAATTAAGGTGGATGTGTTGTTCACGTCCACCTCATCGTCCCAGGGGATTCCATCTTCCCCGGCGGAAATAGCTGACAAACAGCGCGAAGAGCAGCATATTGTGCCCGATCATGCAGCCCCAGGCGGAGACGAGGCCGAGCCCGAGAAGGCGGGTACAGACGAACGTACCCACGATGCGCACGCCCCACATGCCGATGATGTTGAACACAAAGGGCACCGCTGTTTTCCCCACGCCCTGGAGCATCCCCTCGATCACGATGCTCACGCCGTAGAAGGGCTCGGAGCAGGCCACCATGCGCAGCACGGTGCTGCCCAGAAGGATGACCGCGGCGTCCCGGCTGAAAAGCCCCACCATCGCGGGCGCGAAGGCGAAGAGCAGCGAGCCGGAGATCAGCATCAGCCCCACTTCACACAGGAAGATCATCCGTGCCTGCGCCTTCACCTGCTCCCGATCGCCAGCGCCGACCGCGTAGCCGGTGAGGGTGGCGGCGGCGGTCTGCATCCCGTAGCCAGGGATGTAGAAGGCGGATTCCACGGTGTTGGCAATGGTGTGGGCAGCGGTGGCGGTCTCACCGAGGGCGTTGATCATCGCGGCGAAGGCCACATAGCCCAAGGAGGTACCGAAGCGCTGCAGCATATTGGGAAAGGCCACCCGCAGACAGGGCAGCAGCACTCTTTTGTCCGGCTTCAGGGACAGCCCGCGCGGGGAAATGCGCGGATGGCGATAAAACGCGATCGTGATGGCAAGCCCGCCGAAGAGGAAGGCAGCCGCGCTGGCAGCCGCCGCGCCGACGACGCCGAGCCCCGCGCCCCAGACGGTGAAGCTTTGCCCGAAGAGCGTAAGCTGCCGCGTCTCGTAGATCAGCAGAAAATTCAGCGTCACATTGATGAGATTCACGCCCACGCCCACGCGCATGGGCGTTTTCGTATCCCCGGCGGCGCGCAGGACGGTACCGAAGATGATGCTCGCCGTGCGGGGCAGCATGGGCAGGTACAGGATAAAGAAGTAGCGGCTCGCAAGCTGCCGCAGGGAGGGCGCCACCTGCATCCAGACCGGGACGAGGTCGCTGAGCGACAGCGTCAGCGCCGTGAACACAAGCCCCGCCGCGAGCACCATCAGCACCGATTGCGCGGCGGCTCTGCGCGCTCTGAGCGGCTCCTTCGCGCCGAAGGCCTGTGAGATGTAGCCGAGAAAACCCACCCCGAAGGCAGAGACGGAGCTGCCGATCAACCAGTTGACCGTGACGGTGCTGCCCACGGCGGCGGTCGCCGCGGTGCCGAGGGAGCCGACCATGGCGGTGTCGATATACTGCACGGCGGTCTGCATGAGCTGCTCGAGCATGGTCGGCCAGGCAAGGGATACCACCGCCGGCAAAAGCGACCAGGCAAAAATTGGGGTTTTCGCCGTTCTTTGCGTCATTCTTCCTGCCCCAATCTTGCCAGCACGTCCTCAAAATAGTCCGGCAGCGGACTCTCCAGCTCCACATGTTCGCCTGTGCGGGGGTGTACAAACTTTAAGCGCCGCGCATGCAGGCACTGCCCCTCCAGCCCCTTGTCGGGCGAGAGCGCGCCGTAGACACCGTCCCCCAGCAGCGGATGCCCGATGCTCGCCATATGGACGCGGATCTGGTGTGTGCGCCCGGTCTCGAGGATGCAGCGGATATGGGTGTAGCCCCGGTAGCGGGCGATGACCTCCCAGTGTGTCACGGCGGGGCGGGAATGTTTCTCCGTCACCGCCATGCGCTTGCGATCCGTGGGGTGGCGGCCGATGGGCTTGTTCACCGTGCCGCTGTCCTCGCGGAAGCTGCCGCGCGCCACGGCCTCATACACGCGCGACAGACTGCGGTCGGCAAGCTGGGCGGAGAGCATCTGATGAGCAAAGTCGTTCTTCGCCACGATCAAAAGCCCCGAGGTGTCCTTGTCAATGCGGTGGACGATGCCGGGGCGCTTCTCACCGCCGATGCCGGAGAGGCTGTCCCCGCAATGCCAAAGAAGGGCGTTGACCAGTGTCCCGTCGGGATGCCCGGGCGCGGGGTGCACCACCATGCCCCGGGGCTTGTTCACCACGATCACATCCTGATCCTCAAAGACCACGTCCAGCGGGATCTCCTGCGCCACGAGCGGCACATCCTCCGTCTCCGGCAACAGAAGGCTGATACAGTCCCCGGCGGCGCACTTATAGTTCTTCTTCACCGGTGCGCCAGCGCGCAGTACGCAGCCCTCTTCCAGCAGACGCTGCACGGCGCTGCGGCTCAAATCCTCCATACGACGCGCAAGGAGAGCGTCGATGCGATCGCCGCTCTCCTCTGCTGTGACGGTGAGGATAACTGTCCTCTCGTCCATATCTTACTTGAACTCCGCGAGAATGTCCTCGAGGGAGAACTCTTCGGCGGCTGCCTTCGGCTGCTGTACCGGCTGCTGCACCGGGCGCTGCACCGGTTGCTGCACCGGGCGCTGCACCGGCTGCTGTACTGGCTGCTGCACAGGACGCTGTACCGGCTGCTGCACCGGCTGCTGCACAGGACGCTGTACCGGCTGCTGCACGGGGCGCTGCACCTGCTGTACGCGGGCGTTGGCGCGCTCCCACTCGGCAAAGGGGTCCTCGCTCTCCGGCTCCGCGGCGCGAAAGCTCTGCTGGGCAGGACGGGCGGACTGCTCCTGGGCGCGGGCCTTGGCCTGCTGGCGCTGGCGGGCGGCGCGGGCGGCCTTGTACTCCTCGTACTCGTCGTCCTCATAGTCGCGCTGCTTTTTGCGGCTCGCCTTGACCTCGGCGCTCTGCGCCTTGGCGGCGGCGCGCTGGGCGCGCTTGGAAGTACGCGGCTCCTCTTCTTCCTCGTAATCCTCCTCGTCCTCATCCTGCTCGCGTTCAAACAGGATCGCCAAAACAAAGATGATGCAGAAGACCGTGATGAACACATCGGCCAGGTTGAACACCGGGAAATTGATGAACTCGGTCTTGAACATATCCTGCACATAGCCGTAGATCACGCGATCGATGCAGTTGGAGAGGCCCCCCGCGGCGACCAGCACGATGCTCCAACGTGCAACGCGGCCGGAGATAAACTTCGTCGCGAGTGCGATGATAACGGCCACGACAAACACACCGGTCAGCACGATGAAAGGGATGCGCGCGTTGGCGCCGCTCAGGAAGCTGAAGGCAGCGCCGTCGTTATGCAGGTTCACAAGGCTCAAAATACCGGGGATGAAGGGCACGCCCGCAGATTCCATGCTGATGTTGCCCTGAACCCAGAACTTGACCCATTGGTCGGCGATGATGACCAAAACGCCAATGATTGCGTAAAGCATATCTTTCTCCTATCCGTTTTCCGTACTGAAAACTTATTTTAACCGATGTCTCCGCGTTTTGCAACCACGGCTGCGCAGCGCGGGCAAAGACCTGTCTCTGCGTCGGCGGCGGTGGAGTGCTTCCAGCAGCGGGGGCACTTGGTGCCGGGAGCCTCGACGACGGAGATGCCGAGGCCGGGAACCTGGGCGCTCTCGCCGGAGGCGGCGGATTCGCCCTCGCCCTTGTCCTGCGCGATCAGGCACTCGGACACGATGAAGAGCTCCGCGAGATCCATGTCGCTGAGCTGCTCCACGGTCTCCCTGGCATTTTCGGAGCCTGCGTGCAGGGTAACGGCGGCCTCGAGCGGCTTGCCGATGCGCTTGGCCGCGCGGGCGGACTCGATCACGCCGTTGACGTCGTTGCGAAGGGCGATGAGCTTGTCCCAGCGGCTCATCTCCTGCGCGGGCAGGGCGTAGTCTGCAAAGGGCTTGTTCATCTGGTTGAGAACGACATTGCGCACATCGTCGCTCTCCCTGTGGGGCATGGCGAGCCAGATCTCATCGCAGGTGAAGGCGAGGATCGGCGCAAACATCTTGGTCAGGGTGTCGAGGATCAGGTACAGCGCGGTCTGGGCGCTACGGCGCTTTAAGCCGTCGCGCTCCTCGCAGTAGAGGCGATCCTTGATGATGTCGAGGTAGAAGCTACTCAGCTCCACCACGCAGAAATCGTTGATGGCGTGGGAGATGACGTGGAACTCATAGTTCTGATACGCGCTCTCCACCTTCTCCATCAGCTCGTTGAGCTTGGTGACCGCCCAGCGATCCAGCGGCAGCATATCCGCCGGGGTCACCAGATCGTTTGCGTCAAAGCCGTCGAGGTTGCCGAGGCAGTAGCGGGCGGTGTTGCGGAACTTGAGGTAGTTCTGGCTGAGCTGCTTGAAAATCTCCTTGGAGCATCTCACGTCCACATGGTAGTCGGCAGAACCGGCCCAGAGGCGGATCATATCCGCGCCGAACTCCTTGATGATGTCGGCGGGATCGACGCCGTTGCCGAGGGACTTGTGCATGGCCTTGCCCTCACCGTCCACCGTCCAGCCGTGGGTCAGGCACTCCTTGTAGGGGGCGCCCTGTCCCAGCGCGCCGACAGCGACGAGCAGCGAGGACTGGAACCAGCCGCGGTACTGGTCGCCGCCCTCCATGTACATGGTGGCGGGCCAGAAGCCCTGGTCGCGCTTCATGGCGGCGAAATGGGTGGAGCCGGAGTCGAACCAGCCGTCGAGCGTGTCGGTCTCCTGCGTGAAGTGCTTGCCGCCGCAGTGCGGGCAGGTGAAGCCTTCGGGCAGAATGTCCTTGGCCTCGCGGTCAAACCAGGCGTTGCTGCCTTCCTTCTCAAAGAGCGTGGCCACGGCCTCGATGCTCTCCTCGGTGCAGACGGGCTTGCCGCAATCGCCGCAGTAGAACACGGGGATGGGCAGACCCCAGCGGCGCTGACGGGAGATGCACCAGTCGGCGCGCTCGCGGATCATGGCGCCCATGCGCTCCTTGCCCCAGGCGGGCAGCCACCGCACGTCCTCGCAGGCGGCAATGGCCTCCTCCTTGAAGGAGTCGACCGAGCAGAACCACTGGGGCGTTGCGCGGAAGATGATGGGCTTCTTGCAGCGCCAGCAGTGGGGATAGCTGTGCATGATGTTCTCGCTGGCGAAGAGCGCGCCGCTCTCCTTCATATCGGCGAGAATAATGGGGTTGGATTCCTCGGTACCGAGTCCGGCGTACTTGCCGGCGTACGCGGTGTGGCGGCCCTGATCGTCCACAGGCACGACCATGTCGGTGCCGTAGCGCATACAGGTGACGTAGTCGTCCGCGCCGAAGCCGGGGGCGGTGTGCACGCAGCCGGTGCCGGAATCCATGGTGACGTAGTCGGCCAGCATCAGAAGGCTCGTCTTCGGCAGGAAGGGGTGGTCTGCCAGCATATACTCGAAGAAGCGCCCCTCGTGGGTCTCCACGATCTCGTAGCTTTCGACCTTGCCGGCCTTCATGACAGCAGGCACCAGCGCCTCGGCGATGACGTACATCTCGCCGCTCGGCACCTTGACGATGGCGTAGCTGTCGCCCGGGGAGAGGGTGATGCCGAGGTTGCCGGGCAGCGTCCAGGTGGTGGTCGTCCAGATCAGGAAGAAGAGCTTCGACTTGTCAAGATGGCTCAGCTTGCCCTTGTCGTCATGCATGGGGAACTTGACGTATACCGTGGTGACCGGATCGTCCTGATACTCGATCTCGGCCTCGGCCAGGGCGGTCTCGTCATGGGCGCACCAGTAGACGGGCTTGAGCCCCTTGTAGATGTGGCCGTTTAAATACATCTTGCCGAAGATGCGCACCTCGTCGGACTCAAAGCCCTTGTTCATCGTGGTGTAGGGGTGCTCCCAGTCTCCGATGACGCCGAGGCGCTTGAAGCCCTCACGTTGGCGGTCAACGTATTTGTTGGCATATGCCTCGCAGGCGGAGCGAAAATCCGCCACGCTCATGGCCTTGTGGTTGAGCTTCTGCTCCTTGATGATGGCGGACTCGATGGGCATGCCGTGGTTATCCCAGCCGGGGATATAAGGCACATGATAGCCGCGCATCATGTAGCTGCGGTTGATGAAGTCCTTGATGGACTTGTTGAGGGCGTGACCCATGTGGATGTCGCCGTTGGAGAACGGAGGGCCGTCATGCAGGTTAAAGAGCGGCAGCCCCTCGCTCTTTTTCATATGCTCGTTGTATACGTCCAGCTCTTCCCAGTGCTTGAGCATATCCGGCTCCCGCTTGGGAAGCCCCGCGCGCATGGGAAAATCGGTTTTCGGCAGGTTCAAGGTGGCGTTAAAATCCATTGACATAAGCGTTTCTCCTGTAGATAGAATCGGGGGGCGCGTGCCATTTCGGCACCCGCCCCGTGGTTAGCGACTGGTTGGCGCTCAGACGGTGAAGGTCTGCGTGCTGTCAAAGCTGAAATCGGGCGCGGGAGCTTCAGTCTGGCCGAGGTCGATGGAGAAGTTCATCTCCGGCTGAACCTTGGAGGCGGAATCTTCAATGCTACGCACCGCGTCGTCCACGTCGGCCTGCTCGGCAGCCGCGGCGGGCTCCGGCTGGGGAACGTAATCCTGACTGATGGCGTCGAGCTTTCTCAGCTGCGCCTCGCTGATGGCGCGCACCGCGTCAAAATACTTGGCGGTGCACGCCTTGGCTTCCTCCAGGCGGCGCTCGTAAATCTTCGTCTCCTCCTCGATGGAGCCGACGCGCTCCTGCACCTTGCGTTCCGCCTCAGCGAGCATGGCGTCGGCGCGCTTGCGGGCGTCCTGCTCGATCTGGACGGCCAGCTTCTGGGCGGAGAGGATGGCGGAGGAGAGGGTCTCCTCCCCGGCGCGGTACTCCTCGATCTTGTCCACGAGGACTTTCATCTTGCTCTTGAGAACGGTGTTTTCCTTCTGCGCAGCAGTGATCTCGTTTGCCAGCTCTTCCAGAAAATCGTCCACAGAAGCCATATCATAGCCACTTAAGCGGGATTTTTCGAAGGTTTTTTCACGAATATCCTGAGCGGTAATCATATCTTTATCTCCCTTTCTTAATGATCTCTCTTTATAAGTACTGCCCGTCCGACTCGGCCTGTTCGCTCTGGGAGCCGAGAACGTCCACATTCTGGGGCGTCACGAAATAGGTCTTCGCGGAAATGGGGGTGATCCTGCCGTTTAAGGCAAAAGCAATGCCGGACAAAAAGTCCAGCAGACGCCGGGCATTGTCCGTGGGGATCCCCTCGAGCGTCATGACCACCGAGCGGTTCTGCTGCAGATGGCTCACCAGCTCCCCGGCCTCATCGAAGGATTTGGGGTTAAAGAGGATCACCTGCTGCTCACTGCCGCCGAACTCCACGACGCGCTCCCGTCTGGGCTTTGCGCTCTTCTTGAAGCCGAGACTGCTGAGAAATCCGCCGCCCGAAACAGTCTGGGGCTTGGGCGCGGCCTCCTTCGCGGGTGCTGCGGCCTCCGGCTCCGGCTTCGCGCCGGCATCGTCCCCAAAAGCGTTTTCAAATTGCAGCTGTGCGGCGCTGGGCTGAGCCTGCGGCCTCAGATTGGTCTCGGCGCCTTCAAAAAAATCATCCTCGTCGTCATACGGTTGGGTGAGCTTGCGCAGTTCATCCATGAAACCCATGGTCTTGCCTCCGGAAATGCGAATTGATTATTGATAGTTACGGGGTCCGAAGATCGCCGTGCCGACGCGGACCATGTTGGCCCCGCAAGCGACAGCCTCAGCAAAATCGCCGGACATGCCCATAGACAAAAAATCCATGGATACATTATCGTATTTTTTTCTTCCATTGTCAACAAAAAGCTTCTGCATTTCGAGAAAAAAAGGTCGGTTTTCGTCGGGACTTTGGCAGATGGGAGGAATTGCCATCAGCCCGCGCACGAAAATCCCCCCAAAAGCGGCAGCGCTTTCCAGCGCCGCAGGGATCTCCTCCGGGGAGAAGCCGGATTTGGAAGTCTCGGCGCCGATGTTCACCTCGAGCAGCACATCCTGCACGATGCCGCGCTTGATCGCCTCGCGGGAGATCGTTTCCAGCAGGGCGAGGCTGTCCGCGCCGTGGATAAGCTCTGCAAGCCCCACGACCTGTTTGACCTTGTTTTTCTGCAAATGGCCGATGAAATGCAGCGGCGCACCCTCGTAAGCCCCCTGGGCGTTTTTCTCCAGCATCTCCTGCACGCGGTTTTCCCCGCAGATGTCCACGCCCGCCGCGATCGCCTCTTGCACGCGGGAAGCGTCGTTCATCTTCGTGGCCGCCACAAGCAGGATCTCCCCGGGGTCGCGCCCGGCTTTTCGCGCGGCGGCGTCGATCTTTGCGCGCACGTTGGCGACGTTTTCTGCAATTGTCATATTCTCAGCCTCTTTCTATCTCCGCTTCGATCACGCGAATGTTCAGATATTCCCCGCCTTCATTCAGGCGAAAGAGCAGCAGCCCGTCCTCCCGCGCCTCGATGAGCCGCGCCGGGACAGAGCGCTCAAAGCCCGCAAAGCGCAGGCGGCAGCGCCCCAACGCCGGGATCTCGTCTTCGCCGGAGAAGGCGGCATAATACCACACCGCGCTCTGCACGATCCGGGCCTCTCCCGGCGCTTCCGGCGGGGCATCCAGCAGCGCTTCCAGCGTCCCGGCGGTCATTTCGTCCGGCCTTAGGCTCTCATAGCCGTCGCAGGAGCCAAAGTACACGCCCTGCCCGGTCAGGCGCTTGCCGTCGGGCGCATTCAGCGCGCTCACCGTCTGCTCGTTTCGGATCGCGATGCCCCGCAGACGCCCCCCGCTCTCCGCCGCGGCGGGCGCGGCGGCGGGAAGCGCCGCCGGCAGCCAGTCATAGAGCGCCGCGCCCACATAGCAGCTTGCCGCCAGAAACAGCGCCGCCGCCACCGCGAGCAGGAAGGGACTGTCGCTATGCCTCGACCGATTCAAGGCTGATGGGGCGGGGCGGGACGATGGTGGAGATGGCGTGCTTGTAAATGAGCTGCTGCTTGCCGTCGGAATCCAGCACCACGGTAAAGCCGTCAAAGCCCTTGACCGTGCCGTGAAGCTGGAAGCCGTTCATCAGAAACATGGTGACTGTGAGCCGCTCCCGGCGAGCCTGGTTGAGAAACGCGTCCTGGAGATTGATTTGTTTTTGCATTTTTATGTACTCCTTCTATCTTGGTATCTCTGCCTCTGGCAGATACCCCATGATAGCGCGGAGTACGGCGATTATTCTGTCGAAAGCTGTCCTTCGATCTCACGCAATGCGGCGTCGAAATCGGGTGTATGCTCCCAGAGGAGCCAGTGCGCCCCCTCGTTTCTCCGAAACCAGGTGAGCTGCCGCTTGGCATAGCGGCGGCTGTTCATCTTGATGCGCTCGGCGGCCTCGGCGGGGCTGATCTCTCCTTTGACCGCAAGCGCCGCCTCCCTGTAGCCGATGGCCTGCATGGCGGTGCAGTCGGCGTCCAGCTCTTCATCCAAAAGCGCGCGTACCTCGTCAAAAAGCCCCTGGGCGATCATCTCATCCACCCGCCGGTCGATCCGGGCGTAGAGATCGCCGCGCTCCCGGTAGCCGAGCGCCACGGTGAAGCCGCGGTAGCGGGGCGGGCGCAGGCGGGTCTCCCGGTCGTGCTGCGTGATGGTTTTCCCGGTGAGCCGGTAAATTTCGATCGCGCGCACGATGCGGCGCTTGTCCGCCGGGTGGAGCCTTAAAGCCCGTTCGGGGTCAAAGCCGCGCAGGGTCTCGAGCATCCGCTCCCCGCCGAGGGCGTCATATTCCGCACTCAGCGCTTCCCTGAGGCTGTCGCTGCCGGTATCCCGATCGGAGAAATCCCGCCCGGCGAGGAGCGAGTCGATATACAGCCCCGTGCCGCCGACGAGGATCGGCGTTTTCCCCTGCGCGATCAGGCGGTCGCAGACTGCCCCCGCCTCCTCGACGTAGCGGGAGACGGAGTAGTCCTCCCAGGGCTCCGCCACGTCGAGCATGTGGTGGGGCGCCATGGCGCGCTCGGCGGCGCTGGCCTTGGCGGTGCCGATGTCCATGCGGCGATAGACCTGCATGGAATCGGCCGAGACGATCTCGCCGCCGTATTTTTGCGCGAGCGCGATGCCGAGGCGGGTCTTGCCCGTCGCCGTCGGGCCGCAGACAACAAGGATTTCAGGCTTCATACAATTCTTTTAAACATCTTATCCAGGTCTTTCCGCGTCAAAATCGCGGAGACCGGGCGGCCGTGCGGGCAGTATTTGACGCGCCCGGACAGCACCTCGCGCACGATGCGCTCCCGCTCGGCGTCACTGGTATCCCAGCCCGCCTTGATCGCGGCCTTGCAGGCCACGGTGTGCAAAATCTCATCCCGCGCGCTCTGCTTATCCGGCGCCTTGCCGCGCCGCAGCTTTTCCAGGATCTCCTCCACCGCGGGCGCGGCGTCGGAAAACAGGATGTCCGCCGGGACGGCGCGGATCACATAGTCGTCCCCGCCAAATTCTTCGATCTCAAAGCCGAGCTCCGCCAGAAGCTCCCCGTTCTGCTCCAGAAGCTCCGCATCGGCGGCGTTCAGCTTCAGATGCGCGGGCGTGAGCAGGGTCTGGGACATGATCTCGCGATCCATGGCCTTGAGACGGTCAAAATTCATGCGCTCATGGGCGGCGTGCTTGTCGATGAGCATCAGCTCCTCCCCCAGCTCCACGAGGATATAGGTCTTCATCGTCTCACCGATGATCTTATACGCCGGCAAAGCCGGTTTTTCCACATTTTGAACAGCTTTTTCCACAGATTCAACGCGGTTTACTGTCGAATCCTGTACTTTTTCCTCGAATTTCGCGATCTTCTGCGGCGCGGTCAGGTCAAGGCTCTGCTGCATTGGCTCCGGCGTCTCGCGCAGGGTGACAAAGCCCGCGGAAAACGTAGGCTTCAGCGTGCTCGTGGGCGCGGGGATCGGCGCGGTTTTCGGCTTTTCCACCGCGTAGCCGTTACTGCGGAAGCTCTCGGCGCTCATACTGCGGTAGAAGTCCGGCTTCGGCTCCACGGCCTTGCGGGTAGAGGGCGAAAGCGCCACCGCCGCGGTGCGGTTTTCCCCTTCAAGGGAGAGCTTCACCGCGTTATACACGAGGTCGAAAACCTTCTTTTCATAGGAGAACTTGACCTCCACCTTCGCCGGGTGCACGTTCACATCCACGCTCGCGGCGCTCAGATCGAGATACAGCACGCAGGCGGGGTAGCGCCCGGTGAGCAGGCTGTTGCGGTAGGCCTGCTCCAGCGCCGCCTGCAAAAGCTGGGAGCGGATGAAGCGCCCGTTGCAGAAGAAAAACTGCGCGCTGCGATTGCCGCGCCCGGCCGAGGGGGAGGAGACGAAGCCCGTGAGCTTTAAGCCCTCGTCCTCGCTCACGCAGCGAAGCAGGGAGCCGGCAAGCTCTCTGCCCAAAAGCGTATAGACGCAGGAATCCTCCCGCCCGTCGCCGGGGGAGAAAAACTCCTCCTTCCCGTCGCGGATCATGCGCACGGAGACCTCGGGCCGCCCGAGGGCGCAGCGCAGCGCCGCCTGGACGCAGGCGCCGGCCTCCGCCCGGTCGGATTTTAAAAACTTGAGGCGGGCGGGGGTGTTATAGAAGAGATCGCGCACGATCATCGTCGTCCCCTCCGGGCAGCCGTCGGGACCCATGTCCTGAATGTCCCCGGCGGAGAGCGTCACGCAGGTGCCGCTCGGGCTCCCCTTCTCGCGGGTGCGCAGCTCGATGTGCGAGACCGCCGAGATGGCGGCCAGCGCCTCACCGCGAAAGCCCATGGTCTGGATGGCCTCCAGCCCGCGCTCGTCATGCAGCTTGGAGGTCGCGTGGCGCAGAAAGGCCACGCCCGCGTCCTCGGGCGCCATGCCGCAGCCGTCGTCCGTGACGCGGATATAGGGCGCGCCGCCCCCGCGGATCTCCACGGTGACGTTGTGCGCCCCGGCGTCAAAGGCGTTTTCCATCAGCTCCTTGATGACGGAGGCCGGACGCTCCACCACCTCGCCCGCGGCGATCAAAGCCGCGACGTGGGGAGATAATATGTTAATGGATGGCA
>CACZXQ010000005.1 GCA_902785115.1 Oscillospiraceae bacterium
CTCCTCGCTGCCCTCGCTGATCTTGTGGCGGACGCGGGTGCGGATGCCGCGCTCCTTGAGAAAAACGGCGGTGCCGGGAGTGGCCTCAATGTTAAAGCCCATGTCGTAGAAGCGCCGAACCAGGGGCAGCGCCTCCTCCCGATCCTCCCGCGCGACCGTGACGAACACGGTGCCGTAGTTTTGAAGCTTCATGCCCGAGGCCTGCAGCGCCTTGTACATGGCGCGGGAGAGCTTCGTGTCGTAGCCGATGGCCTCGCCCGTGGATTTCATTTCCGGGGAAAGATAGGCGTCCAGACCCTTGATCTTGCTCCAGGAGAAGACCGGAACCTTGACGTAGCAGCGTTTCTTCTCCTCGGGGTAGAGGTCAAAGATGCCCTGCTCCTTGAGGGATTTGCCCAGAATGACCTCGGTGGCGATGTCGGCCAGCGAATAGCCCGTGGCCTTGGAGAGGAAGGGCACTGTGCGGGAGGAGCGGGGGTTGACCTCGATGATATAGACGTTCTCGTCCTTATCCACGATGAACTGGATGTTATAAAGCCCCACGATGCCGATGCCAAGCCCCAGCTTTTTGGCGTATTGCAGGATGACGCCCTTGACCCGGTTGGAGATGGACATGGCGGGGTAGACGCTGATCGAGTCGCCGGAGTGGACGCCGGTGCGCTCCACAAGCTCCATGATGCCGGGCACGAACACGTCCCGCCCGTCGCAGATCGCATCCACCTCGACCTCCTTGCCGAGGATGTACTTGTCCACCAGCACGGGCTTGTCCGCGTCGATCTCCACGGCGGTCTTGAGATAGTGGCGCAGCATCTCGTCGTCTGCGACGATCTGCATGGCTCTGCCGCCGAGAACGAAGCTCGGGCGCACGAGTACGGGGTAGCCGACCTCGTTTGCGGCCTTCACGCCGTCCTCAATCGTGGTGACGGCGGCGCCGCGCGGCTGGGGGATGTTGAGATCGAGCAGCACCTTCTCAAAGGCGTCCCGGTTCTCGGCGCGCTCAATGGCGGCGCAGTCGGTGCCGATGAGCTTCACGCCCCGGTCCATCAGCGGCTGGGCGAGGTTGATGGCGGTCTGCCCGCCGAGAGAGGCGATCACGCCCTCCGGCTGCTCAAAGTTGATGATGTCCATCACGTCCTCCACGGTCAGCGGCTCAAAATAGAGCTTGTCGCCGGTCGTGTAGTCGGTGGAGACGGTCTCGGGGTTGTTGTTGATGATGATGGCCTCATAGCCGTTTCGCTTGATGGTCTGCACCGCATGAACGGTGGAGTAGTCAAACTCCACGCCCTGCCCGATGCGGATCGGCCCGGCGCCGAGGACGATGATCTTCTTCTTGTCCGTGAGGCGGGAGTCGTTCTTCCCGGAGTAGGAGGAGTAGAGATAGGCGATGTATTTGCCGGTGTGCAGGGTGTCCACCATGCGGAAGACGGGCAGGATGCCGAGTCTGCGGCGCTTTTCGTAGAGCTCCACCTCGCTGAGCGACCAGAGAGAGGCGATGTATTTGTCGGAAAAGCCCATGCGCTTGGCACTCTTGAGCGTTTCCACGTCGTTGACCTTCGCCTTGAGCTGTCGCTCCATCGCAACGATCTTCTGCAGCGATTCGAGAAACAGCTCCGTGATCATTGTCACCTCGTGCAGCCGTTCGATGCTCGTGCCGCGGCGCAGAAGCTCCACGATGGCGTAGATGTTGTCGTCCCGGAATTCGGAGATGTAGGCAAAAAGCGCCTCGTCCGTCATGGGGTCAAACTTCGGGCTGTAGAAGTGGCAGACCCCGGTCTCAAGCGAGCGGACGGACTTTAGGAAGCATTCCTCCAGGTTCGAGCCGATGCCCATGACCTCGCCCGTGGCCTTCATCTGTGTGCCGAGGGTGTTCGGCGCGTCGGGGAACTTGTCGAAGGGGAAGCGCGGAAACTTCGCCACGATGTAGTCAAGGCTCGGCTCCATGGCGGCCGTGCCGCCCGCAACGGGGATCTCCTCAAGCGCCATGCCCATGGCGATCTTCGCCGTGACGCGGGCGATGGGGTAGCCGCTGGCCTTGGAGGCGAGCGCCGAGGAGCGGGAAACGCGGGGATTTACTTCTATTAAATAATACTCGCTTGTCGTCGGGTGCAGCGCAAACTGCACGTTGCAGCCGCCTTCGATCTTGAGCTCGCGGATGATCTTGATGGCGCTGTCGTTGAGCATCTTCTTATCGTGTTCGCTGAGCGAGAGGATGGGTGCGACCACAATGGAGTCACCGGTGTGCACACCCACGGGATCGACGTTTTCCATGCCGCAGATCGTGATGGCGGTGTCGTTGGAGTCGCGCATGACCTCAAACTCGATCTCCTTATAGCCCTTGACGCTCTTTTCCACCAGCACCTGATGCACGGGGGAGAGACGGAAGGCGTTGGCGCCGATCTCCATCAGCTCCGCCTCGTTATTGGCAAAGCCGCCGCCGGTGCCGCCGAGCGTAAAGGCGGGGCGCAGAACGACCGGGTAGCCGATGCGCGCGGCGGCCTCCTTCGCCTCGTCAAGCTGATAGGTGATCTCGGAGGGGATGACCGGCTCACCGATGGACTGGCACATCTCCTTGAAAAGCTCGCGATCCTCAGCGCGCTCAATGCTCTCGCTGCTCGTGCCGAGAAGGCGGGTGCCGCATTCGCGCAGGATGCCCTTGCGCTCAAGCTGCATGGCGAGGTTTAAGCCCGTCTGCCCGCCGATGCCGGGAACGATGGCGTCCGGCCGCTCGTAGCGCAGGATCTTCGCAATGTATTCGAGCGTCAGCGGCTCCATATACACCTTGTCCGCGATCGAGGTGTCGGTCATAATGGTGGCGGGGTTGGAGTTTGCCAGCACCACCTCATAGCCCTCTTCCTTGAGGGCAAGGCAGGCCTGCGTCCCCGCGTAGTCAAATTCCGCGGCCTGACCGATCACAATGGGGCCGGAGCCGATGATGAGTACCTTTTTGATGTCCGTGCGTTTTGCCATTTTCATGCCTCCGAATAGACGATCTTGCTGTTATAAACCGTGAGCCTGCAGCGGCCAAAAACCCGCCGCCCGGCAAAGGGGGTCGCTTTTCCCTGGGAGAGAAACTCTCCGGGGTCAATGGGATACTCTTTTTCCAGATCCCAGACGGAAAAGTCATTTCCGATGGGGATCCGAAAGCGCTCACGCGGCCTTGCGGTGAGAAGCTCCACAAGCGCTTCCAGGGAGAGGAGGCCTTCCTTCACAAGCCCCGTATACAAGAGCGGGAAGGCGGTCTCGATGCCGACGATGCCGAAGGCGCTTTTCTCCAGCCCGCGGCTCTTTTCCTCAGTGCTGTGCGGCGCGTGGTCGGTGGCGATCATGTCCACCGTGCCGTCCGTGAGCCCCTCCAGCAGCGCCTCACGATCCGCGCGGGCGCGCAGCGGCGGGTTCATTTTGAAGCGCCCGTCCTCCTGCAGGTCGTTTTCATCCAGCAGCAGATAGTGCGGCGCGGTCTCGCAGGTGACATCCACGCCGCTTTTTTTCGCCTCGCGGATGATGTGTACACTCTCCCCGGTCGAGATGTGGCAGACGTGGTAGCCGCAGCCGGTCGCGGCGGCAAGCTCAAGGTCGCGCGCGATCTGCCCCCACTCGCTCTCGGAGCAGATGCCCCGGTGCCCGTGCGCCCTCGCGTAAGCGCCGTCGTGGATATAGCCGCCGCGCAGAAGGGAATTGTCCTCACAGTGGGCGACGATGAGCTTTCCAAGCGCCCTGGCGCGCTCCATCGCCTCGCGCATGAGGGCGCGATCCTGTACGCCGTGCCCGTCGTCGGAGAAGGCGATCACCTTGTCAGCCAGTCCCTCCAGATCGGCAAGCTTCCTGCCCTCTTCGCCCACGGTGATAGCGGCGTAGGGGTAGACGGCGATCACCGCGTCGCGCGCGATGATCGCACTCTGGGCCTGCAGATGCTCCACGCTGTCGGGCACGGGGTTTAGATTCGGCATGGTACACACCGCCGTATAGCCGCCGCGGGCCGCCGCGCGGGAGCCGCTCTCGATCGTCTCTTTATAAGAAAAGCCCGGCTCGCGAAAATGCACATGCACATCGCAAAAACCGGGCAAACAGACATATTGACTTTTATTCAGGCAGGTAAAAGCCGCAAAATCATCCCCAAGGAAGGGCGCCGCGCCCTCCATGCAGATTTTTTTGACCTTGTCAAACTGCAGCATTCGCTTTTCCTCCGCCTTGGCGATCTCTCCGGGTCGTCTTAAAGTTTACAAGATTATACCGGGCAGGGCGCGCCCTGTCAATTGGCGAAATGCACAGAAAATGGAACGCTTTTTCCCAAACACCTCACACTTGCGTGAAGTTTCAAAACTGTGTAGAATAAGGACAGAAATCGTTTGAGGTGAAAGAGATTGAATGAGGCGATCATCGCGCGGCTTGCGCGCGTAAACGAAGAGGAACAGGCCATCCTCTCCGGCAAGCGCAGCATCGACCGCAGCATCTATATGGACGGCAGCCGGGACGTCATCAGCGGCGAAAAGCTCCTGGATCACGACAAACTCATCGCGGTTCGCAAGCACACGCGCTTCATCGCCTTCCCGGAGCATAGCCACGACTATGTGGAGATGGTCTACATGTGCCAGGGCACTACCACCCACAGGGTGGATGGCAATCGTATCTGCTTAAAGCCCGGGGAGCTTCTGATGCTCGGGCAGAACGCGCGCCAGTCCATCGAGGCGGCGGGGGAGGGCGATTTAGCGGTGAACTTCATCGTGCGCCCGGCTTTCCTCGGCGGCATCCTGCGCTTTCTCGGGGATGAGGAGACGCCGCTGCGCCGTTTTGTGCTGGGGGCGCTCAGCGGCAGCGGGAGCGTGGACTACCTGCTCTTTCGCACGGCGGACTATCTGCCGGTGCAGAATCTCATCGAAAACCTGATCTGGACGCTCATTCAGGACACGCCCAACAAGCGCGGCATCCTGCAGCTTACGATGGGGCTCCTTTTCGCCCAGCTTCTGAGCCATACCGATCTGCTTGCTGCCGCGGACGAGGAGCAGGAGATCACGGTGCGTGTGCTGCGCTATGTGGAGGAGCGCTACCGGGACGGGAGCCTGACCGAGATCGCAAACGAGCTCAACTACGAGGTCAGCGGCCTGAGCCGCTTCATCCAACGCAAGACGGGGCGCAGCTACACGGAGCTGGTGCAGGAAAAGCGTCTGAGTCAGGCGGCCTGGATGCTGCGCAACACGCGCGAGCGGGTGGAGGACATCGCCCGCGCCATGGGCTATGAGAACATCAGCTACTTCCACCGCATCTTCCGGGAAAGGTTTGGCCTGACGCCGAAAAAATACCGGGACATATTAAGTGAATCGTGAAGAATGAATGGTGAATCGTTATGGTGTCGCTGCGCGACGCATGATAAGTTGTCCCCCCGAAGGGGACTCCTCAACTTTTCACTCTTCACTCAATACTGCAAATCAGGACAGTTTTTTGTAAAATACCGACCTTGGAAAGACGGCGCTTTTTTCTTATTATGGTGGCATAAGAAGTAAGGGGGGCTTTGCCATGAACAAATACCTCGCAATCGACATCGGCGCATCCTCCGGGCGGCATATCGTCGGCTGGATGGAGTGCGGTCAGCTCAAGACCGAGGAGGTCTATCGCTTCCCCAACGGTGTGCAGATGCTCGACGGGCATTTGACCTGGAACATTGACGAACTCTTAAAGCACGTCAAGGAGGGTATCCGCGTTGCGAAGGAGCGCTTTGACGACATCCGCTCCCTCTCGGTGGACACCTGGGGCGTGGACTACATCCTTCTCAAGGGGGGCGAGGAAGTTCGGCCTTGCTACGCCTACCGCGACAGCCGCACCGAGGAGATCATCCCCGAGGTGCACGCGAAGATGGCGTTTTCCGAGCTCTATCGCCGCACGGGCATCCAGTTCCAGCCCTTCAACACGGTCTATCAGCTCTACGCGGATAAAGTCGCCGGGCGGCTTGAGGGCGTGACGGATTTTCTGATGATGCCGGAATACCTCATGTACAGGCTCTGCGGCAACAAGGCGCACGAGTACACAAACGCCACCACCGGCGGCCTGGTCTCCGCCGAGACCGGGGAGTTTGACGGCGCGATCATTCGGGCGCTGGGGCTTCCCGAGGCGCTGTTTCACCGGCTGCAGCAGCCGGGGACGGTGATCGGGGAATATGAGGGCGTTAAGGTCGTGCTGTGCGCAACGCACGACACCGGTTCCGCCGTCGAGGGCATCCCCATGGAGTCTGAGCAGCCCTATATCTCCTCTGGCACCTGGTCGCTGCTCGGCGTCAAGACGCCAAAGCCCATCACGAGCGCGGAGAGCCAGCTTGCCAACTGGTCAAACGAGGGCGGCGTGGGCTACAACCGCTACCAGAAGAACATCATGGGCATGTGGCTCATCAACCGCCTGCGGGATGAGCTCTGCCCCGCAAAGCCCTTCCCCGAGATCGTGCATGAGGCCGAGCAGAGCCGGTTTGACGAGACCGTGGACGCAAACGCCAGGGACTTTCTCGCGCCCGAGAGCATGAAGGCCGCCTTTGACGCCGCGCTGAGAGCCAAGCCCCAGAGCATCGGGGACTATTTCCGCTGCGCCTATCGGAGCCTCGCCCTCTGCTACAAAAACGCCGTCGAGGAGTTGGAGTCAAACACCGGCGCGCGCTATGAGGCCATTTATATTGTTGGCGGCGGCGCGAAGAACGCCTTCCTCAACGCCCTCACCGAGAAGGCCAGCGGCAAAAAGGTGATCGCCCTTCCCATCGAAGCTACGGCGATCGGCAATCTGAAGGTACAAATCCAGGCAAATTGATCATGTAGGGGCGACCCTTGCGGTCGCCCGCCGCGAACGCAGACCAACGGGCGACCACAAGGGTCGCCCCAACGATAAAGAATCAAAGGAGAGCACTTGTCATGTTAGTCAACACCAAAGCACGCATCGGCGTTTTCTCCATCGCGCTGGGCGCTTATCTGCCCCAGTTCCCGTCTCTGGTGCCTGAGTTTGAGGCGCAGTACGCGGATTTCAAAAAGCGCATCCCCGACTCTGTTGAGCTCATCGACGGCGGCCTTGTTACCACCAAGGAGAAGGCCATGGAGGCCGGCGACAAGTTCCGCGCGGCCGACGTGGATCTTGTGATCCTCCAGCTTCTGACCTACGCCACGAGCTACAACATGCTCCCCGCCGTGCGCGATCTGGACGTGCCCGTGGTGCTGGTAAACCTCCAGAAGAAGAAAGCGCCCGACTACCCCAATACCGACACCGCCACCTGGCTGGGCGAGCTCTACGCCTGCGGCGCGGTGGGCGAGATGGTGGCAGACCTTGAGCGCGCGGGCAAGCGCCACGCCGTCATCACCGGCGTCGTCGAGGGCGGCGACCCCGAGGTAGATGCCGAGATCGCGGACTGGTGCCGTGCCGCACAGGTGCGCCGCCGCTTCCGCAACACCAACATTGCCCAGATCGGCAGACCCTACCCCGGCATGATGGATCTCTACATTGACGAAACCAACCTCTATCACCGCATGTGGCTCTACACCAAGCAGTTTGACTGGGAGAAGATGTGGGCCATCGCGGACAATATTACGGACGAAGAAGCCATCCGCGCCAAGGCGCAGGACATTCTCGACACCTTCGACATCGAGGGCGGCGGCACGATCGAAAAGGTCTGGGATATGGCCAAATACGTCGTGGCCTTCGAGCAGTGGGTCAAGGATGAGCAGCTCGGCTTTGTCGCCTCCCACTACGACGGCTTTGCCCAGGGCGTGGCCGGCAAGCTCGACAGTATGCTGATCCCCGCCTTCTCCATGCTCATCAAGCAGGGTACCGCCTGCGCCGTCGAGGGCGATATCAAGGTCGCCATGGCCATGGGCATCCTCAAGGTCATCTCCGGCATGGGTCAGCTCTCTGAAATGTACTCCATCGACTTTAACGAGGACATCTGCATCATCGGTCACTCCGGTTCCGGCGACGCGGACATCTCCAAGGCCAAAAAGCCCACGATGAAAATCGTCCCCGTCTTCCACGGCAAGACCGGCGGCGGCTATCTCACGCAGTTCTACCCCGCAACGGGTCCCGTCACCTATCTCGGCATCACCCAGGATCGCGACGGTCACTTCAAGTTCGTCGTGGCCGAGGGTGTGAACGAGGAAGGCCCCATCTTCACCTTCGGCGACACCAATATGCGCACCCGCTTCACCTGCGGCGCACGGGAGTTCTGCAACAGGTGGAGCGAGGCCGGCCCCACCCACCACATGGCGGCGGCAAGCGGCCGCTGGATCGACACCATCCTCAAGGTTGCGAAGATCTTCAATGTCCCCGTGGACGTGATCACGAGATAAAATCGCTCCCCCTCCGGGGGAAGTGGCCCGAAGGGCCGATAGGGGTCAGCCCGCGACGAACACCCCTTCAGTCGCTGGCGCGACAGCTCCCCCGGCGGGGGAGCCAAATATGAAAGGAGATATATTATGAAAGTTCTGGATGCTGAATTTGTAAAAGGCTTTATGCGCATGGCGGACGACGGCTGGCAGCAGGGCTGGCATGAGCGCAACGGCGGCAACCTGAGTTACCGCATCAAGCCCGAGGAAGTGGAATCCGTCAGAGAAGAGCTGCACCCCGGCGAGTGGCGCGAGATCGGCACCTCCGTTCCCAAGCTCGCGGGCGAGTATTTCCTGGTCACCGGCTCCGGCAAGTATTTCCGCAACGTCACCATCAAGCCCGAGGATTCCTTCTGCATCATCGAGCTGGACGACAAGGGCGAGAACTACCGCATCTGCTGGGGGCTTGTCAACGGCGGCCGCCCGACGAGCGAGCTGCCCAGCCACCTGATGAACCATGAAGTCAAGGTCATCGCCACGAACGGCAGGCACCGCGTCATTTACCACTGCCACCCCGCAAACACCATCGCCCTCACCTTTGTCCTGCCCCTGACGGACGAGGCATTCACCCGCGAGCTGTGGGAGATGGCGACCGAGTGCCCCGTCGTGTTCCCAGACGGCATCGGCGTGGTGCCCTGGATGGTGCCCGGCGGCAGAGACATCGCCGTTGCCACCTCGGAGCTGATGAAGAAGTACGACGTGGCGATTTGGGCGCATCACGGCATGTTCTGCTCCGGCGAAGACTTTGACCTCACCTTCGGCCTCATGCACACCGTCGAGAAGAGCGCCGAGATCCTGGTCAAGGTGCGTTCCATGCAGCCCTACAAGCGCCAGACCATCCAGCCCGACGATTTCCGTCACCTGGCTGTGGACTTCAAGGTTAAGCTGCCCGAGAAGTTCCTCTTCGAGAAAAACGACTAATTTAAGATTATCACGGGCATACTCCCGGTGAGTGTGCCCTGATATATAAATACATCTGCCAAACGATTAACAAATGGAGAATGTAAAAATGGCCAATCGTATTGTTCTGAATCCTGTTTCCTACCACGGCACCGGCGCTGTTGCCGAGATCGGCAATGAGCTTGTCAGCCGCGGCTACAAGCGCGCCTTCATCGCCTCCGGCCGCCATGTTGTGAAGTCCGGCGAGATCAAGAAGATCACCGACGTGCTGGACGCCAAGGGCATCGCCTACACCTTCTACACCGACATCAAGCCCAACCCCACCATCGAGAACGTCCAGAACGGCGTGAAGGCCTTCCAGGAATTTGACGCTGACTGCATCGTCGCTGTCGGCGGCGGCTCCGTCATGGACACCTCCAAGGCCATCGGCATCATCATCAACAACCCCGAGTTTGCCGACGTCCGCTCTCTTGAGGGCGTAGCCCCCACCAAGAAGCACGCGGTCTTCACCATCGCCGTCCCCACCACCGCCGGCACCGCGGCCGAGGTCACCATCAACTACGTCATCACTGACGTGGAGAAGAAGCGCAAGTTCGTCTGCGTGGATGTCAACGACATCCCCGAGGTCGCCGTGGTCGATCCCGAGATGATGTACTCCATGCCCAAGCCCCTGACCGCCGCCACCGGTATGGACGCCCTGACCCACGCCATTGAGGGCTATATCACCAAGGGTCACTGCGCCATCTCCGAATGCCCGTCTCCGGCGAGCGCTACCGCGCCATCGGCCGTGCCATGGAGGTTCCCTACATTGACAGCATGAACGACGAGGAAGCCGCGAAGGCCACCATCGCCGCCGTCAAGAAGCTGGGCGCCGACGTGGGCATCCCCGCCGACCTCAAGGAGATCGTCAAGGATGAGGACGTGCAGTTCCTGTCCGAGAGCGCCTTTGCCGACGCCTGCTGCCCCGGCAACCCCCGCGACACCTCCGTCGAGGAGATCGCCGCGCTCTACCGCAGCCTCATGTAATCTATGCATACAAAAAGCTCCCGGATCGAAAGATCCGGGAGCTTTTTGCTCGCGTGGTCGTAGGGCCGAGCATTGCTCGGCCTCTCTGACTGGCCGCTGGCTACTATTTTTTCCGCTTGAACCAGCGTTTGATTTTCAGCGGTTCGTAGTACTTGCCGACGGTATTGAGCAGGTGCATGGCGTCGGACTCGTTCTGGTAAGTGCCCGGCAGAAAGACGCGCACATCCTCCAGCTCCGGATTTTTCACGTGCAGCAGCTGCATGACCTTGTTCTGCGCGCGGCGGTTGTTGGCCTGCGTGGAGTAGATATAAAGCCCGCTGACGCCCGGCGCGTCGGACTGGGGGCGGATCACGGAACGCAGGTTTTGATCCCGCAGCAGGTGGTGCAGCTTCTGATGCAGAAGCTGGATATTGTCGTCCAGGTCGATGATCTTGAAGTATACCAGCTCCTCGTTGCGGTACACTTCGCCGTCCAGGTAGCTGCGGTAGGGGGAGCGGCGCATCCGGTCATAGACCAGCTTTTCCGCTTCGTTCATACGGCCCTGATGGAAGATGCAGGTCTTGTTGTTGTGGATGGTGTAGATAAAATAGCTTGCGCCCAGTTTGTCGAGGTATTCCCGCAGCCAGATGGAGTTTTCCGGCTTGATGGTCTCGGCGTAGAGGTACTGGTTCTCGTTTGCGTCGTAGATCGCCGCGCCGTCCATCACGATCTGCGGAACGGGAAATTTCGTGCCGCTCATCTGCAGCGTGAAGAAGGCCGGGGCGTGCTCGGACATGAGGCAGATCCTCGCGCCGTCGTTGAGCAGATAGTTCAGCCGAAACAGCGCCGCCGAGGGAATCTGGGAAAAGCGGTTCGGCGCGAGATCCTTGGTGCGCAGGAAGAAGACCAGGTTCCGGTTTTTATCCCGCGGCAGACGGAACACATTCACGGCAATCGCCATAAAGGTGCCCAGCAGCACGTCGGAAATGCGGTAGAAGGCCTGCTCCAGCGGGGATTCAATCTCCGGGAAGGCGATCACGATGCAGATAAACACGATCGCAGCGAGGCTGGAGGCGTCCGGCATGCGCATCACGACCGTGGTGTAGAGCGACACGATCACGCCGACAGCCATCATGCCGTACAGCAGCAGGCGATAATCCCCGATCTGCGGGAACACCAGGCAGATCAGCAGAAACAGCAGCCCCCAGACGGAGCCGACCAGCGTACCGGCGACGCGGTTGATGGCAAACTCCCGCGTATCGCGCACATAGGGCTGCAGGCAAATGATGGCGGTGATGCAGGCCTCGGAGGAGAGAGCTGCGCCCTGGATACCGCGCAGGTGGAACACCAGCAGACAGAGAAACACGGCAAGCGCCGTTTTGGTGATGCGCTGCCCGATCCGCGGCAGGCGGAAGGGCTCGCGCGGTGTGTTGTTAAGACTCATGGGATAAACCTCAAAGCGAAGCGGCCAATGCCGCTTCTTTATAAAATATCTTTCTTTCTCTTTTAGATGCCGTATTTTACACAGCTTCACAGGAAAAAGCAAGCCCTGAAAATGTAAAAAATTGTTTACACGCGGAACGCTTTGTGTTACAATACCAACAATTCAGCCATTTAAAGCAATCAATCGTTAAATGGATGAGAGAAGGAGGTAAATTATGGAACGCGAGAGCTTTAAATCCCGTCTGGGATTTATTCTTGTCAGTGCCGGCTGCGCCATCGGCTGCGGCAATGTGTGGAAATTCCCCTGGATGACCGGGCAGTATGGCGGCGGCGGTTTCGTTCTGGTGTATGTGCTGTGCCTGCTTCTGCTGGGGCTTCCCTCCATGACCATGGAGTTTGCCATCGGCCGCGCGGCGCAGGCAAGCCCCGTGAAGATGTATCAGAAGCTGGAAAAGCCCGGTCAGAAGTGGCACATCCACGGTTTCTTCGCCCTCCTGGGCAACATCGCGCTGATGGCCTTCTACACGGTGGTCACCGGCTGGATGATCTATTACTTCGTGCGTTTTGTGACCGGTCAGACGGCGGAGCTTGGCTTTGTGCAGATGATCACCAATCCGGGCGTGAACGTGGTGTATCTGCTGATCGCGGTGGTGTTGGGCTTCGGCGTGCTGAGCTTCCATCTGCAGCGCGGGCTGGAGACGGTCACCAAGTATCTGATGACGGCGCTTTTCGTACTGATGCTGGTGCTATCCATCCACAGCGCCACCCTGCCCGGCGCGGGAGAAGGGCTCAAGTTCTATCTGGTGCCCGACTTCGGCAAAATCAACGGCAGCGTCATCGTGGCGGCCATGAACCAGGCCTTTTTCACCCTAAGCATCGGGATCGGCTCCATGGCCATCTTCGGCAGCTACATCGGCAAGGATCGCGCGCTGTTGGGTGAGTCTGTTAACGTCATCCTGCTCGACACCTTTGTGGCCATCATGGCTGGCTTTATCATTTTCCCGGCCTGCTTCACCTTTGACATCGAGGTGGACGCCGGCCCCGGCCTCCTGTTCAACACAATGGCGACGGTCTTTAACAACATGGCCGGCGGACGCATCTGGGGCAGCCTCTTCTTCCTGTTCATGGTCTTTGCCGCCCTCTCCACCGAGCTTGCGGTGTTTGAAAACATCCTCGCCTGCATTCGCGAGCTCACGGGCTGGAGCCGCGTCAAGGGCTGCATCGTCTGTGGCGTCGGTATCTTCCTCCTGTCGCTTACGACGGCGCTGGGTTACAGCGTGTTCCACTTCCAGCCCTTTGCCGACGGCAGCGCCTGGCTGGACTTCTGGGATTTCATCGTCAGCACGAACCTTCTGCCTCTCGGGGCGCTGGTGTTCTCCCTGTTCTGCTGCTTCAAGGCGGGCTGGGGCTGGGATAACTTCGTCAAGGAAGCCAACGCCGGCAAGGGTCTGAAGGTGCAGAACTGGATGAAGCCCGTGTTCTGCTATGTGGTGCCCATCTGCATCGCCGCGCTCTATGTCTACGGCCTGTTCACCTTCCAGTGGAAGTGAGATCTTTTATAAGGGGTTGAAAGGGAGGCGCTTCGAAAAGAAGCAGCCTCCCTTGTATTTTGTGGTCAGCAACGAAATACAGTTGCACATTTGCGGCAATTGGGGTATAAGGTGATGGAGATCATACACCCGCCGATCATGCTGCATAAACCGCATCCAAGAAAGGCTCTGTGTGACGCGGAACAGACAGCACCCGAAAAGCACATGCTGCGGCCTCCCGCTTATGCGGGAGGTCTTTTTTACGTTTGCTTCACATAGCCTGATACAAAAGGGGTGAGGCCATGAAAAAAGGAAAGGGACAACGATGGATCGTGCTTGCGCTGTTGCTGCTCGCGGTCGCGGCAAGATTCGTCTATCCGGCGGGGCGTGCGCTTCTGCGGCAGCGGGCGGCGGAGGTATTTGCCGCCGACGTGCGGAAGCTGGAGCTGGTGGAGACGGTGGGACGCGCCGTGTCCGGTTCGGATGCGCTGGTTGCGGCCATCAAAAGCCTGGAGCGTGCGGCATGAACGAGCGCTTTTCCTTCGAGCCGCTGGCGCTGCTGCCGGCGGCGATGCTGCTGTACCTGGGGAGCCTTGGGGAGATCGCGGCGGTGCTGCTGCCGGTGCTGGTGCACGAGCTGGGACATGCGGCGGCACTTGCGCTGCTGGGGCTTCGCATCCGCCAAGTGCGCTTTGAACTGCGGGGCTTCTGCATCGAATACTACGGTGACTGCAGCGCCGTGGGACATGCCTTTGCCGCTTTCGCAGGGCCGCTCGCGGGGCTTGTGTGGGCGATCGCCGCATCCGCCCGGGGAAACGGGGCGGACTGGCTTACGCTCTCCGCGGGCGTGAGTATTCTGCTGAGTCTGTTTAACCTTCTGCCCGCCCTGCCGCTGGACGGCGGGCGCATCCTGCTGAACCTGTCCTGCGCGGTGCTGGGGACGAGAAGAGGGGAAAAGCTCACCGAAGCTGTGAGCCTGTTCGTGGGCGCGACACTGCTTGCACTGGGGCTGTGGCTCCTGCTGCGGGGCGAGGGGATCGCGGTTTTGACGGCCTCCGTCTGGCTTTTGTGCTGGCAGGAGAGCGGCTCGGGGCTTGTCAAGCGGCCGGAAATGATATAGAATATGCCTATTCATGAAATGAATGGGAGAACAGCATGGATAAACGCTTGGAACGCATTCTGCCCCGGGTACAGAAGCCCGCGCGCTACACGGGCGGGGAGTACAACCAGATCATCAAGGACAAGGACAAGGTGGACATCCGCCTCGCCTTCTGCTTTCCCGATACCTATGAGATCGGCATGTCTAACCTCGGCATGAGCATCTTGTATCACACCATGAACAGCCTGGACTTCGTCTGGTGTGAGCGCTGCTTTGCCCCTTGGGGGGATATGTACGAGGAGATGAAGAAGGCCGAGATCCCGCTCTACGCGCTGGAAAGCGGCGATCCGCTGAAGTGCTTTGATTCCCTGGCCTTCTCCGTGGGCTATGAGATGGCCTATACCACGGTGCTCGACATGATCGACATGGCCGGGCTTCCGCTCCGGTCGAAGGATCGCAGGGAGCTGCTGCCCATCGTGTGGGCGGGCGGCACCTCGGCGGTGAACGCCGAGCCCATGGCGGCATTTATCGACCTCTTCGTCCTCGGCGAGGGGGAGGAGATGAACAATGAGCTGCTGACGCTCTTGCGGCAGGCAAAGCTTGAAGGCTGGTCGAAGCACGCGTTTCTGGTCAAAGCAGCACAGATCCCCGGCGTGTATGTCCCCTCGCTCTATGAGGTGGCGTATCACGAGGACGGCAGCATCGCCGCTGTCACGCCCACCGAGGGCGCGCCCGCAAAGGTCACCAAGCGCATCATCTCCGATCTCGACAAGGTGGCGTATCCGACGAATCCGATCGTCCCCTCCACCGAGGTGGTGCATGACCGGGTGAATCTGGAGCTGTTCCGCGGCTGTGTGCGCGGCTGCCGCTTTTGCCAGGCGGGCTACGTCTACCGCCCCATCCGCGCCAAAAAGCCCGAAACCCTGGTACGCCAGGGGATCGAGACGCTGAAAAACACCGGGCATGAGGATGTGACGCTCCTCTCCCTCTCGACGAGCGATTACCGGGCGCTTCCCCAGCTCTGCGACGGGCTGCTGGACTACTGCGAGCCGAGGAGCATCGGCCTTGCCCTGCCCTCCCTGCGGGCGGACAACTTCTCCATGGACATTATGGAGCGGCTGCAGAAGGTGCGCAAGAGCGGCCTGACCTTCGCTGTCGAGGGCGGCAGCCAGCGTCTGCGCGACGCGATCAACAAAAACGTCACCGAGGAGGACCTGCTCAACACCTGCAGGATCGCCTTCTCCGGCGGCTGGAATTCGGTCAAGCTCTACTATATGCTCGGCCTTCCCACCGAGACGGATGAGGACATCCTCGGCATTGCGGAGATGGCAAACCAGGTGCTGCACTGCTGGCGCGAAAACGCGAAGAACAAAAACCGCGGCGTGAAGATCACGATCTCCACCTCGCTCTTCATCCCCAAGCCCCACAGCCCCTTCCAGTGGGAGGCCATGATCACGATCCCGGAATATCTGCGCCGGGTCAATCTGCTGCGAAACGCGATCACTGCGCGAAACGTCACCTACAACTGGCATGACGCGGCGACAAGCCTCATCGAAGCCGTGCTCTCCAAGGGCGACCGCCGCGTGGCGGACGTGATCGAGGAGGTCTGGCGGCAGGGCGGCAGGCTGGACGCCTGGACGGATTATTTTGATCTCGATCGCTGGATGAAGGCCTTCGAGACCTGCAAGGTCGATCCCGCCTTCTATGCGCACCGCGAGATCCCGACAGACGCGGTGCTGCCCTGGGATCACATCGACATGGGCGTGAGAAAGAGCCACCTGCTCCATGAGCGGGAGATGGCCTACAAGAGTCAGATCTCACCCGACTGCCGCCACCAATGCGCCGCCTGCGGCGCGGCAAAGCTTCTGGAAGGAGGCATTCGCTGCGATGGATAAGCTGAGATTGCGTTTTGAAAAGACCGGGCGGGCGGTCTATATCTCCCACCTCGACCTGATGCACACGATGCAGCGTGCGTTTTCCCGCGCGGGCTATGCGCTCAAATACTCCGAGGGCTTTAACCCCCATCCGCAGATATCCATCGCGCTGCCCCTGTCCGTGGGCGCGGCGAGCCGATGCGAGATCATGGATTTCAAATTGAAGGAAGACCCGATCCTCTCGGAGCTTCCCGCGAAGCTCACGGCGGCGCTGCCCGAGGGCATCCGCGTACTCGAGGCCTACGAGCCTGAGCGCAAGGTGGCGCTTATCAAGTGGCTTTCGGTCGAGGGCGTCATGGAATATGACGAGCGGGACGCGGGCGAGATGGCAGAGGCCTTGACCGCGTTCTACGCCGCCGATGTCATCGTCATCACCAAAAAAGCCAAGCGCGGCATGGGCGAGACGGATATCCGCCCCGGCATCCGGGAGATCGCCTTCGAGGCCGGGGAGAGGGAAGTGCTGGTGAGAGCCGTCATCTCCGCCCAGGAGCCGACCATCAATCCCGAGCTTTTGGCGGAGGCGCTGCGGCAGAGAAAACCCGAGATCGCGCCGGACTTTGCCAAATTCACCCGCGTCGAGACCTTTGACGCCGACGGGAAGGTGTTTCGGTGAGCCATGAAGCACATTGCCATTTTTCAGCGGGATCTGCAGGTGGGCGGCATCCAGCGCGCGCTGGTGAACATCCTGGAGAATCTGGACTACAGCCGCTATTGCGTAGACCTCTACGTTTTTGACGATCAGCCCTTCTATGCGCTCAAAGAGCATCCGGGGCTTCGCATCCTTTCCGGCAGAGCCTGGCCGTACGGAAGCCGCTTCGTGCCCTTTGCCCTTGCGCGAAGGCTGTTTCCGCTCCCGCGCTTTGACAGGGACTACGACGTGGCGGTGGACTTTAACAGCTACAGCCAGGAGTGCGCCGCCGGGGCGCTCGCGGTGAAGGCGAAAAAGCGCGTCATGTGGGTGCACAACGATATGCGCGTTAAATACGCCGAGGAACCCAAGTACCGTCTGCTCTGGCATTTTTTCAAGGGGAAATTCCGCTGTTTTGACGGCTTTGCCGCCGTCTCCGGCGGGATCGTGGAGGGCTTTCGGCGGATGACCGGGCTGCGGGATGTGCCGGTCACGGTGGTGCCGAATGTCGTGGACACGGCGGAGATCTTCCAAAAGGCACAGGAAGCCTGCCTCCTGACGGTGGATGAGACAAAGTACAATCTCTGCTCCATGGGCAGACTCGTGCACCAGAAGGGCTTCGACCTGCTGCTGGAGGATTTTGCAAAAGTACACGCGCAGCGTCCCGATATGTACCTGACCCTCATCGGAGACGGGCCGGAGCGTTCGGCGCTGGAAGCGCAGAGCGAGCGCCTGGGGCTGCGTGACTGCGTGCGCTTCACAGGAAACCTGCAAAACCCCTTCCCGCTTTTAAAGCAGATGGACGGCTTTGCGCTCGAGAGCCGCTATGAGGGGCAGGGGATCGTGCTCTGGGAGGCCAAATGCCTGGGACTCGCGCTTTTTATGCACAAGCGGCTGGAGCCCTATAATCCCGGCCTTACCGGCGTGGAGGACATGGTGAGCGCGCTCCGCGCCGCCCGGAAGCGGGAAAAGCGCCTTGACGATCTGCGTGAGTACAACGAAGGGGTGCTTCACGCGCTGGACGAAGTGCTTTCCTGAATGGTTACGAAAAAAGTGCTTGCATTCCTTGAAAACCTATGGTAGAATACCATAGCTTGTGCAGGTATGCACAGCATAGAAAGGTGGTCCGCTGCCGCGGCTGAGCCCTCCGGTATGAACATCTATATGAAAGAGGATCGAAAAATGGATCTGGTTAAAGTTCTCAGCGAGCGTTACATGAAGCCCGAGCTGCCCGAGATGAACGTCGGTGACACCGTGCGTGTCCTCGTCCGCGTCAAGGAAGGCAACCGTGAGCGTACCCAGGCTTTCGAAGGCACCATCATTGCCAAGAAGCATGGCGGCATCAACGAGACCATCACCGTGCGCCGCATCTCCTACGGCGTCGGCTGCGAGAAGGTTTTTCCCGTGCATTCTCCTTCCATCGTCTCCGTGACCACCACCCGCAAGGGCAAGGTTCGCCGTGCGAAGCTCTACTACCTGCGTGACCGCGTGGGCAAGAAGGCCAAGGTCAAAGAGCGTCTGTAATCGTTCCCGTTGTTTTATGGCGTCTTCCGGCGGAAGGCGCCATAAAACTTTATGGAGGTAAAATGAATAACTTCTTCAAACGCAACTGGCTCACGCTGCTGATCGCGGCACAGCCGCTGCTGGATGTGCTGGCCTACTTCAACCAGGACGAGGTGGCGACCGTGGCGGGCTATCTGCGCCTTGTGATCCTGCTGGCGCTGCCGCTCGCGGTGCTGCTGAAGCGGCGGGCGACGAAGGGCTTCTGGATCGCCATAGGCGTCATGGGCTTTTTTTCCTTCCTGCATATTTTAAACGGCTTTCGCAACGGCTATATCAGCCTGTATTTTGATGTATCCTATCTCGTCAAGGTGCTGCAGATGCCGGTGATGGCGGTCTGCTTTTTCTGCCTGATCCGGGACGAACAGACAAAGCATCAGGCCTTTCGCGGGCTCTGGATCGCCGGCGGGCTTCTCACGGTCATCCTGCTTGCGGCATATCTTAGCGGCACCGGCAACAGCACCTATGGCGAAGGATTGGGCTATTCCGGCTGGGTCACGAATGATAACCGCAACGCCCACAGCATCATCCTTGTGACGCTTTCGGTCTATGCTGTATGTCTTGCGGTGCTGAACGGACGGAAATTCTGGGCGATCCTGATCCCTGCTGCCGTGACGGCGGCCTTCCTCACCAACGGCACCAAGGGATGCTACTATGCGCTGTTTGCCATTATGGGCGGCTACCTTATCTTTCTGTTGCTGGATGCGATCGTTGACCGCAAACGCCTCATGCGGCGTATGACGCTGGTGCTTGCGGCGATGATGCTGCTCGCGGTGGTCGTTTACCCCTATACGCCGCGCGCCGAAGTGAGCGAGCGGCTGGCAGTTGCGGCAACGGAGGGCGAGATCGAAGCAGCCTTGCTGGAAAAGAACATCGACATCAGCAACATGTCTCCCGAGGAGCGCTACCGCGATCCCCAGGTGCGCGAGGTGTTTGAATACTACTACCTGCGCTACATGGTGGGGACGATCCCCGACCTCTTCGATCGCTTCGGTATGGAGCGGGTGCTTCTGTGGTTCAATATGAGCACCGACGCCGCCCGCCTGATCGACACCCGGCAGATCAAGCTCTGCTACGCGGGGCTTTTGTGGCAGGAGTGCGATCTGCAGACCAGGCTCGTGGGCTTTGAGGTCTCCGAACTGGGTTTTGACGGTATCCGTGACCTGGAAAACGACTGGCCGGCCATCTACTATTATTACGGTTACGCGGGCATTGCGCTCTATGCCGCCCTCGTGCTGTATGTGCTGTTTCGGATGCTGAAAAAGCTGCTGTTTGACTTTAAGGGAAGCCTCACGGCGGAGAATTTCGCCCTGGCGCTGAGCCTGGGGCTTCTGCTGGGGCTTGCGCAGTTCTCCGGCGCGGTGCTGCGGCGGCCCAACGTATCGGTCTATCTGGCGCTGGTGCTGGGGCTCATCTGGTATGAAACCGGCGTGACATCGAAGGGAGGGCTCCATGATGCTGAGTATCATCGTTCCGGTCTATAAGGCGGAGAACTACCTGCGCCGCTGTGTGGAATCGCTCCTGCGGCAGACGGTGAACGAACTGGAAGTGATTCTGGTGGACGACGGTTCGCCGGACGCCTCCGGCGCGATTTGCGAGGAGTACGCCGCCGCGTATCCCGAGCGCGTCCGCTGCCTGCACATCGACAACGGCGGCCAGGGCAGAGCGCGCAATCACGGCCTCGCCATCGCAGAAGGGGAGTACATCGGCTTTGTGGACAGCGACGACTGGGTGGAGCCCGATATGTACGAAAAGCTCCTTGCCGCCGCCGAGAATGCGGGGGCGGACCTCGCAGTGTGCGGGATACGCACGGTGCATGAGAACGGAGAGACGGCTTCTTTACCGGTCGGGCAGCCGGAAAAGCCCCTTGCCGCCGCGGGTTCGGTCTGCAACAAGCTGTTCCGGCGCGAACTGATCGGGGAGCTTCGCTTTCCCGAGGGGCTTTGGTATGAGGATTTCGCGTTCTCCGCCATGCTGCTGATGCGCGCGAAGAAAACGGTTTTTGTGCAGCAGGACCTGTACGACTACCGCGTGGGGCAGGTCTCCACCATGAATAACGAGAACGCCCGCAAAAACCTCGACATTCTGGAGATCATGGAGCTGCTGCGGGAGTTTACCGAGCGGGAAGGAAAACGGGAGGACTATGAGTACCTGCTCATAAACCATGTGCTTCTGGACGGGATCAAACGGCTCTCGCTGTTGTCGGGCGCTGAAAAGCGCGAGGCGCTCTGGCTCCTGCGCGCCTATGTGCATGAGCATATCCCGAAGCTCTCAGACTGTGCTGCCTGGAAGCAGGAAACGCGCAACCGACGCATGATCATGATGCTCAATTATCTCGGGCTTGAGGAGCTCTCGAAGCTGATCTTGAAGATCAAAAAAGCGATATAATGGGGATGTGAAAAACTGTGTTTTTCACATCCCCATTATCTTCTTAAAAGTCGGTTGGCGGACATGATGAGATGCACAAGGCCGTATTGCCTGTGCACGATCAGCGCTGCAAGCAGGCGGTGCTTTTTCGGCCAGCGGCGGATATAGGGGTTTTGCCGCCAGGCGGGAAAACGCGCGAGAAAATCCTCCCGCAGCGCGTCCTGCACCGGGCTTTTCGGGTCGATCAGGTTTACGCGGGTGCTGCTGGTCAAAAGCTCGTGATAGGCTGCCATAGCCTCCAGCTCGTCGTGGTATGGCGCGGTCTTTCCCTGAAGGCGGTAGTCGTCCCACACGGCGGCGACGGCGGAGAGCATTTCCCGGTTGCGCTCGATCCCGGCGCTGTTGGTGATAGAGCCGGGGCGGCGCAGATAGTGATACCAGGCGCGGGGAAGATAGCGGATCGTTTCCGCGCGCAGGTAGAGCCGGGGGATGGTGGCGAGATCCTCAAACCACGCCCGATCCGGAAAGCGGACGCCGCTCTGCGTGAAGAGCGCGCGGCGCCAGAGCTTGTTGACCGCGTTCGGCGGCGAGAGCAGCAGGGCGGGATAATTCTCAAAGCGGAAGCTGCCTTCCTCCCGCTCACAGCCTTTGTCATAGCGCAGCTCCCTGCCCCCGGGACTTACGGTGATAAAGTCAAAAACACCGACGTCAAAGCTTCCGTCCAGAAGCCCCAGCATCTCCTCCACTGCGCCGGGCGAGAGCGTGTCGTCGCTGTCGAGAAAGAGCAGGTACTCACCCCGCGCAAGATCGACCCCGGTGTTTCGCGCATGGCCGAGGCCGCCGTTTTCGGTATTCACGGCTCGGATCAGCTTCGGATAGCGTGCGGCGCAGTCTGCGAGGATCGCGCCGGATGCGTCGGTGGAGCCGTCGTTCACGCCGATGATCTCATAGTCCTCCCGTCCGGGCAGAATCGCCGATTCGAGACAGACGGCGAGGTAGTCCTCCACGTTGTAGATCGGTATGATGACGCTCAGCTTCATACGTCCTGACTCCTTTTGCTTGATAGCCGCATTATACACCATCGCAGAATCAGAAGCAAATAAAACTTGCGTGACGGAAGGGTTTGGGTATATAATATCTTGAAAATCTATGTTTGCTGTGAGGCATTGCCATGAGCGAAAAGAAAAAATCCAAAAAACAGCTGGAAAAGGAAGCCTATGAGCGCCTGTCGCCGGGCGAAAAACTGCGCAAGGACAGCTACGACTGGATCATGAGCCTGCTGATCGCGCTGGTGGTCAGCGTGTCGCTGTTTGTGTTTTTTGTGCGCATCATCGATGTGTCGGGTACCTCCATGGTGCCGACGCTGCACAATGAGGACAAGATGCTCGTCTCAAACCTCCTCTATACGCCCCAGGCCGGGGACGTGGTGGTGTTCAAGACCGACAGCTACAATCCCAACAAGGCGCTGGTCAAGCGCGTGATCGCCACCGAGGGGCAGACCGTGAACATCGACTTCGATAACGGCATCGTCTACATCGACGGCATCCCCATCCAGGAGGACTATATTGCCGAGGTGACCACCACAAAGCTGGACTTTATCGGCCCGAAAAAGGTGCCGGAGGGCTGCGTGTTCGTCATGGGCGATAACCGCAACATGTCCACCGACAGCCGCAAGGCGGAGATCGGCATGGTCGATAACCGCATGATCCTGGGGCGTGCCTACGCGGTGATCTTCCCGCTCAAATCCATCGGCTGGATCTACTGAGCCCTCTTCGGCCTTCGGCCACCTCTCCCAGAGGGAGAGCTTATAAGGAAATTGGATTATGAATTATGAAAAAATGAACATCCAGTGGTTTCCCGGGCATATGACCAAGGCCCAGCGGATGATCGAGGACAACATCAAACAGGTGGACGCGGTGTGCGAGATCCTGGACGCGCGCATCCCGCGCTCGAGCCGCAACCCGGACATTGACCGCCTCGCGGGCGATAAGCCCAGGCTTGTGATCCTGAACCGCTGTGATCTGGCAGACCCCAAGGCCACCGCCGCCTGGCGCAGAAAGCTGGAGCAGCAGGGGCTTGCCGTTTTGGAGACCGACGCCAAAAGCGGTAAGGGCGTGAAAGAGTTTGCGCCCGCCGTGCGGCGGCTGCTTGCGGACAAGCTCGCGGAATACGAGGCCAAGGGTCAGGTCGGCAGACCTCTTCGCGTGATGATCCTGGGCATCCCCAACGTGGGAAAATCCACCTTCATCAACAAGGTTGCCGGGCGCAAGGCCGCCATCGCCGGGGACAAGCCCGGCGTCACCCGCGGCAAACAGTGGATCAACATCGACAAGGGGCTTGACCTTCTGGACACCCCGGGCATCCTCTGGCCGAAATTCGAGAGCCAACAGGTCGGGGAGATGCTGGCCATCACCAACGCCATCAAGGCCGACGTGCTGGATAAGGAGACGCTCGGAGCAAACTTCATGCTCCGCCTGCGGGAGCATTACCCGGAGGCGATCCGGGAGCGCTACAAGTTTGAACCGGAAGCCGAGGCAAACGGTTTTGAACTGTTGGAGGAGGCCGCGAAGAAGCGGGGCTTTCTCGTCTCCCGCGGGGAGTACGACATCGAGCGCATGGCCAATACGCTCCTCGGCGAGTATCACGACGGGAAGCTGGGAAAACTGACCTTGGAGTATCCAAATGAATAAGATCGATCTTTGGAAGCTGGAAAACGCGATCTATGACGAGGGCTATGCGCTGCTCTGCGGTGTGGACGAGGCCGGACGCGGCCCGCTGGCCGGGCCGGTGTACGCCGCGGCGGTGATTCTGCCGCGAAACCTTGTGATCGAGGGCTTGAACGACTCGAAGAAGCTCACGGAAAGAAAACGCGAGGCGCTGTTTGACGTGATCTGTGAAAAAGCGCTCAGCTTCGGCATTGCCCGCGCGGAGGTGGAGGAGATCGAAAGTCTCAACATCTTAAACGCCACCTACCTCGCCATGAACCGGGCGATCGTGCAGCTCAGCCCCCAACCGGCGCTGGCACTCATCGACGGCAACCGCAATGCCGGCATTGAGATCGCAAGCCGCCCCATTGTCAAGGGCGACAGCAAGTGCGCCGAGATCGCGGCGGCCTCGGTGCTTGCGAAGGTGAGCCGTGACCGCTATATGCTCAACATGGCGGAGGAATACCCCCAATACGGCTTTGAAGCCCACAAGGGCTACGGCACCGCCGCGCACTATGCCGCCCTGCGGGAATACGGACCTTCCCCGATCCACCGCATGAGCTTTCTGAAAAAGATGCACTGATGGATAACAGAACAAAAGGAAGCTGGGGCGAAGAGCGGGCGGCGCGCTATCTGCGGCTTCGCGGCTGGCGTATTCTGGAGCGAAACTACCGTTGCCGCTTCGGGGAGATCGACCTGATCGCACGGCGCGGCGGGACGCTTGCCTTTGTGGAGGTGAAGCTCCGCAAGAATGATCGCTTTGCCGAAGCGCGGGAGTTCGTCGGGCGGCAGAAGCAGGAGCGCATCCTGCGCACGGCGCAGCTCTACTTGCTGCAGCACCAGACGGATTTACAGCCCCGCTTTGACGTGATCGAGATTTACGCGCCTGACGGGGAACACGGGCGTGTGCGTGTGAACCATATCGAAAACGCGTTTATGTAGTGAAAAGAGAATAGTGAAAAGTGAAAAGTTATGGTGTCCCCTGCGGGGACATATTATAATTATGTCGCGAAGCGACACCTTAACTATTCACTCTTCTCTATTCACTCTTCATTTTCCTCAGCTTCTCCCTCTCGGGCAGAAGGTGGAGCAGTAGGTCTCGCCCTTGGTGGCGGCCTTTTCATTCTGTACGCTGATGCGGCTTGCGCTGCAGCGGCAGTCGATGGTGTTGTACTTGCAGGCTGTCACGTCGCAGCCGACGCCGGGGTTGGGCTCATAGGCTTTGTTCGGCATATTGGCACCTCGTTTCATTTGAAATTCGTTGATAGTTTCTGCGCTTCGGCGCGGTTTATACAGGGATTATTATGTTATACGCAATCGGAGACCTGCACCTGTCCTTCTCTAACGACAAGCCCATGGATGTGTTCGGAGAGCTCTGGCGGGATCACGCGGAAAAGTTAAAACAGGGCTTCGCCTCACTCGGCGAAGATGACGTGACCGTGCTCTGCGGCGATCTGAGCTGGGCGATGGGCTTAAACGAGGCGCTTGCGGATTTTCGCTTCATCGACGCGCTGCCGGGGAAAAAAATCGTCCTCAAGGGAAACCACGACTATTGGTGGAGCACCGCCGCCAAGGCCAAAAAGCTCTTTGCGGAAAACGGCCTTGCAAGCATCGACATCCTCCATAATAACGCCCTCTTTTACGGCGATTATGCTCTCTGCGGCACACGCGGCTGGTTTTATGAGGAGGAGCGCGGCGTGGAGCATGACAAAAAGATCATGCGCCGCGAGATCATGCGCCTGGAATCGTCCCTGCAGGCGGCGGGGGAGCGGGAGAAGCTCGTTTTTCTCCACTATCCGCCGATCTATCAAAAGTACGAGTGCCCCGAGATCCTGGAGCTTCTGGAGCGCTACGGCGTAAAAAAATGCTTCTACGGGCACATCCACGGCAAGGGCATCCCCGGTGCCTTCAACGGCTGGCGCGGGCAGACAAAGTTTCGGCTCGTCTCCGCCGACGCGGTGAATTTCACGCCGGTGCCGGTTTTACCGGAATTCGCGTAAAGTTTGCGATTTCGTTATTGATTTTATAAAATTTTTCTGATATAGTATTCGGGCATTAACAGAGGAGGAATTCATAACATGATTTTCAAGAATGCAGAGAAAAAAGAAAACAATATCGCCCTGTTTACGGTAGAGGCCGACGCCGCCGAGTTTGAGAAGGCGGTCAACGGCGCTTACCTCAAGAACAAGAGCAGCATATATATCCCCGGCTTCCGCAAGGGCAAGGCTCCCCGCGCCGTTGTGGAAGGCATGTACGGCGCCGAGGTCTTCTACCAGGACGCGCTGGACAAGCTGGCTCCCGAGGCTTTTGATCTCGGCCTGAAGGAATCCGGCCTGCGCATGGTCGGCTCTCCCTCCATCAGCGATGTGAAGGTCAACGACGACAAGAGCGCTTCCTTCACCTTTGAAGTTACCCTCTACCCCGAGGTCACGCTGGGCGAGTACAAGGGGCTGAGCGCCGAGAAGCCCGCCGTCTCCGTGGACGAGGCCGAGGTCGAGCATGAGCTCGATAAGCAGCGCAAGCAGAACGCCCGCCAGATCTCCGTGGACGATCGCGCCGCCGAGATGGGCGACACCGTCAACATCGACTTTGACGGCTTCCTGGACGGCGAGCGCTTTGACGGCGGCAAGGCCGAGGGCTACAGCCTTGAGCTGGGTTCCCACTCCTTCGTGCCCGGCTTTGAAGAGCAGGTCGTCGGTATGCAGATCGGCGAGGAGAAGGATCTTGCCATTACCTTCCCCGAGGACTATGTGGAAGGTCTCGCCGGCAAGGACGTGATCTTCAAGGTCAAGCTCAACAGCATCTCCGTTTCCGAGCTGCCCGAGGCCGACGACGAGTTTGCCAAGGACGTCTCCGAGTTCGATACCCTCGAGGAGTACAAGAACGACCTGCGCGAGAAGATGAAGAAGAACTTCGAGGAACAGGCGGAGAGCTCTTTCCGCAACCTCATCATGAAGAAGGCTACCGACAACATGACCGTCACCGTGCCCGACGTGATGATCAAGGAGAAGGCCGAGGAGATCATCCGCAACTACGCGGCAAACTTCGGTCTGACCGACCGCAGCATGCCCATTGAGAAGCTGTCCGAGATGATGGGTCTTGACAGCGAGCTGATGAACCAGAGCATCCTGCCCTCCGCCGAGTTCCAGGTGCGCAGCGATATGCTGCTTGAGGCCGTCGTGGAGAACGAAAAGCTCGAGGCCGCCGAGGACGAGATCGAGGCCTATGCCAAGAAGGTCTCCGAGAGTGTGGGCGCCACCGTCGAGCAGATCAAGACCTACTTTGGCGACGCGATGCTGAAGGCTGAGCTTCTCAAGGAGAAGGCGCAGGAGCTGATCTTCGGTTCCGCCGTCGCGGAAGAGCCCAAAGAAGAGAACGAAGATAAGGCCGAATAATTTTCCCAAGATAAGGATATGCTCTCTTGGATAAGGACAATTGCAAAGGAGAGTTTCATACAATGAGTTTGGTTCCCTATGTTGTAGAGCAGACCAGCCGCGGCGAACGGTCGTATGACATTTTTTCCCGGCTGCTCAATGACCGCATCGTGATGCTGTCCGAGGAGGTCAACGATACCACCGCGAGCCTCATCGTGGCGCAGCTTCTGTACCTTGAGGCGCAGGACCCCGACAAGGACATTCAGTTTTACATCAACAGTCCCGGCGGCAGCGTCTCCGCCGGCATGGCGATCTATGACACCATGCAGTATATCAAGCCCGACGTCTCCACCATCTGCGTGGGCATGGCGGCTTCGATGGGCGCCTTCCTGCTCTCGTCCGGCGCCAAGGGCAAGCGCATCGCGCTTCCCAACGCCGAGATCATGATCCACCAGCCCTCCGCCGGTACCCAGGGCAAGGTCACGGATATGGAGATCGACGTGGAGCACTTCCTCAAGATCAAGGAGAGGCTTAACAAAATCCTCGCCGAGAACACCGGCAAAACGCCGGAGCAGGTCAAGGCCGACTCCGAGCGCGACCGCTGGCTCACCGCCGAGGAGGCGCAGGAATACGGACTGATCGACAAGGTCATCTACAAGAGATAACAAGGCTGGATGGGGGAACAATTTTGTTCCCCCATTTTGAAGATTGGAGAACTACATGGCAAAAAATGACGAGCGGAGAAGCATCCGCTGCTCCTTCTGCGGCAAACCCCAGAGCCTGGTCAACCGCATGATCGCCGGCAACGGCAGCTATATCTGCGATGAGTGCGTGCGCATGTGCATGTCCATCGTGGACGATCTGCCCGCGTCCGCCCCGACGGTGAGCGGCTATGACGGGCTGCCGCTTCAGTTTGAGAAGCTGCCGAAGCCCATGCAGATCAAGGCCGGGCTGGACGAATACGTCATCGGTCAGGATCGCGCGAAGATGGTGCTGGCGGTGGCGGTCTACAACCACTATAAGCGCATCCTGCACGCGAGCAAGGACGATGTGGAGCTGCAAAAGAGCAACATCCTGCTCATCGGCCCCACCGGCAGCGGCAAGACGCTCTTTGCCCAGACCATGGCCAAGATGCTGGACGTTCCCTTCGCCATCGCCGACGCCACCACGCTGACCGAGGCCGGTTATGTGGGCGAGGACGTGGAGAACGTGATCTTAAAGCTTTTGCAGGCGGCGGATTTTGACGTGGAGCGCGCCCAGCGCGGCATCATCTACATTGACGAGATCGACAAAATCGCCCGCAAGAGCGAGAACACCTCCATCACACGCGACGTGTCCGGCGAGGGGGTGCAGCAGGCGCTCTTAAAGCTCCTGGAAGGCACGATCGCAAACGTCCCGCCCCAGGGCGGCAGAAAGCACCCGAATCAGGAGTTTATCCATGTGGACACCACGAATGTCCTCTTCATCTGCGGCGGCGCTTTCGACGGGCTGGATAAGATCATCGAAAAGCGCAGCAGCAAGAAGACCATGGGCTTCGGCGCCGAGATCGTGAGCAATACCGAGCGCGACGTGGGCGAGATCCTCTCCCAGGTGCAGCAGCACGACCTCCTGAAGTTCGGCATCATCCCGGAGCTCATCGGAAGACTCCCTGTGGTGGCCTCGCTCGATTCCCTCAAGCGGGACGATCTGGTGCGCATCCTTACCGAGCCGAAGAACGCCATGACCAAGCAGTACCAGGCGCTCATGGACATGGACAATGTGGAGCTTGTGTATGAGCCGGCGGCGCTGGAGGCGATTGCCGACAAGGCCATCGAGCGCAAGATCGGCGCCCGCGGTCTCAGAAGCGTGATGGAGGGCGTGATGACGGAGCTCATGTACACCGTTCCCTCCGACCCCACGGTGAAGAAGGTCACCATCACGGCGGACTGTGTCAACGGCACGGCAAAGCCCGTTGAAGAGCATAAGTAACAAGAATCGAACCTCCGGAAAGGAGAAGAAAAAATGCAAGACAACAGCTTTCAGACCATACGTCTTCCGATGATCGCCCTGCGCGGGCTCACGGTCTACCCCGGGATGCTTCTGACCTTTGACGTGGAGCGCCCGGCCTCCGTGGCGGCGCTGGGGCTTGCGGGAAAGAGCGAGCAGCTCATTTTCCTTGCGGCGCAGAAGGATCTGGCATCCGATATGCCCCGCGAGTCGGAGATTTACGCGGTGGGCACGGTGTGCCGCCTGCGCCAGCAGCTCCGGCAGCCGCACGGCGGCATCTGCCGCGTGATGGTGGAGGGGCTCTACCGCGCAAGCGCTGTCAGCATCGAGCCGGACCCCAAGGGCTATATGGCAGAGCTGCGCGCGCTGCCCGACCGCCCGGAGCGCGTGAGCGACACGCGCATGCAGGCGCTCATTCGCAACTGCGTCACGCTCTACGACGAGTATCTGCACATGAACCAGGATCTCCCCAGCGAGCAGATCCTGAACCTTCTGTCAAACCCCAGGCCGGACTATGTGGCCTATTACATCGCCCATAACATGGCGCTGGCGGTGGAGGAGAAGCAGAGCATCCTGGAATGCTTCTATCCCAGCCGCCGTCTGCTGCTGCTGGGCAAGCTCCTCAACCACGAGCTTGCGGTCATGAGCATCGAAAAGGAGCTCAATGAGGAAACCCAGGAGGCCATGAGCCGCGGACAGCGGGAGTACTATCTCCGGGAGCAGATGAAGATCATCCAGTCTGAGCTGGGCGATGAGAGCGGCGTGGACGACATTGACGAGTATCGCCAGAAGATCGAAAAGCTCAATGCCCCCGATGAGGTCAAGCAGAAGCTTCGCAAGGAGCTGGCACGGCTGCAGAAGCAGCCCTTCGGTTCGTCCGAGGCGGCGGTGCTGCGCGGCTATCTCGATGTGTGCCTGGAGATCCCCTGGGGCGTCAAGACCCAGGAGACCGTGGACATCGCCAAGGCGAGAAAGGTGCTGGATGAGGATCACTTCGGCCTTGAGAAGGTCAAGGAGCGTATCCTGGAGTACCTCGCCGTGCGGCAGCTCACGCCCGAGGTGAAGGGCGGGCTTCTCTGCCTGGTGGGCCCTCCGGGCACCGGCAAGACCAGCATCGCCATGAGCATCGCCCGCGCGGTAAACCGCAAGCTCGTGCGTGTCTCCCTCGGCGGCGTGCATGACGAGGCGGAGATCCGCGGCCACCGCAAGACCTATATCGGCGCGATGCCGGGGCGCATCATCAGCGGCATCACGCAGTCCGGCTCCTGCAACCCGCTCATGGTGCTCGATGAAATCGACAAGCTGGGGCGCGACTATCGCGGCGACCCGAGCGCGGCGCTGCTCGAAGCGCTCGACCCAGAGCAGAACGGTACCTTCCGGGACAATTTCCTGGAGCTGCCCTTTGATCTGAGCCAGGTGTTTTTCATCACCACCGCGAACGATCTCGGAACCATCCCGCGCCCGCTGCTCGACCGCATGGAGGTCATCGAACTTTCAAGCTACACGGACGAGGAAAAGCTGCAGATTGCAAAGCGGCATCTGCTGCCCAAGCAGCGGAAAAAGCACGGTCTGAGCGGAACGCAGCTGCGCGTCTCCGACGACGCCATTCGGCAGATCATCCGCAGCTATACCCGCGAATCCGGCGTGCGCCTTTTGGAGCGGGAGCTGGCGTCGGTCTGCCGCAAGGCGGCGGGCGGGATCGCGGAGAGCAAGTATAAGAGCCTGAGCGTCAAGCCCGACAAGCTGGAAACCCTGCTCGGCCCGGCAAAGTATAAGCCCGACGAACAGCGCAGACAGGGCGAAGTTGGCCTTGTGCGCGGCCTCGCCTGGACGAGTGTGGGCGGTGAGACCCTGGACGTGGAGGTCGCCGTCGTGGACGGCAGCGGCAAGCTGCAGCTCACCGGCAACCTTGGCGACGTGATGAAGGAATCGGCGCAGGCGGCGCTGACCTATATCCGCAGCCGCGCAAAGCGCCTGGGCATCGACCCGGAGTTTCATAAGAACAAGGACATTCACGTCCATTTCCCGGAGGGCGCGGTTCCGAAGGACGGCCCCTCCGCCGGCATCACGATGACGATCGCCCTCATCTCCGCCCTGACGGAGCGGCCGGTGCGCGCGGATGTCGCCATGACCGGCGAGATCACGCTGCGCGGCCGGGTGCTTCCCATCGGGGGACTGCGCGAAAAGACCATGGCGGCTCTGCGCGCGGGTGTACATACGGTCATTATCCCCGCCGAGAACGAAGCTGACCTGGCAAAGATCGACCAGACGGTGCGTGAAAAGCTGCATTTTGTGCCGACGGACCATGTGGACAAGGTGCTGGGTGTGGCCTTGATGCCGCGCGAGGAGGAAGCCAGAAGCGCCTCCGTTTCGGTGATCCCGCCCATACAGCCCGAACGCAGCGGCGTGAGACAGTAGGTGTCGGATGGCAGTTTTGAATGTAAACAAGGCGGAGTTTATCCGCTCGGCGGCAAGCCCGAAGCAATTTATCCGCACGTCGCTGCCGACGGTGGTGTTTGCGGGCAAATCCAATGTGGGCAAGTCCTCGGTCATCAACCGTATGCTCAACCGCAAAAACTTTGCCCGCGTCGGCGCTTCTCCCGGAAAAACCGTGCACGTCAATTATTTCTCCATCGACGAGAAGCTCTACTTTGTTGACCTGCCGGGCTACGGCTACGCCAAGGTCTCGCAGAGTGAGCGCGAGCGCTGGGGAAAGCTGATGGAGGATTTCTTCGCAGAACCCTCCCTCATGTCCCTCGGCGTGATGATCGTGGACGCGCGGCATAAGCCCACCGCCGACGATGTGACCATGGCGGAATACTTCAAAGGAAGCGGCTGCCGGCTCGTCGTCGTTGCCAACAAGCTCGACAAGCTTAAAAAGAGCGAGATCGAGCCGAATATGGCGCTCATCCGCGAGACGCTGGCGCTGCCCGAGAATGTGCTGCTGATTCCCTTTTCCGCCGAAAAGGGGCAGGGACGGGACGCGCTGCTGGCGGAAATCGTCAAGCTGTTATAGTTTTCAGTTTTCAGAGGAACGGGTGATTCGCATTTGCGGGTCACCCGTTTTTTTCTGAAAACTCTTGTAATCTGTTTGTTTCTTTGATAGAATGAAATTTAAATTGGGGGGTGAATACCATTAGCATCTGGGAAGACATCATGGGCGGCTTCGATTTCAGCTACCTGCTGAGCATCCTGCTCGGCGTGATTCCCTCACTGCTGTGCATCACCCTGCATGAGCTGAGCCACGGCTATGTCGCGTACAAGCTGGGCGACACCACCGCGAAGGACGCGGGCAGGCTCACGCTCAACCCTTTGAAGCACCTCGATCCGATGGGGCTTCTCATGATGGTGGTGTTCCACGTCGGCTGGGCAAAGCCCGTGCCGGTGAACATGTACCGCTTTCAAAACCCCAAGCGCGGCATGGCGCTCACGGCGCTGGCAGGACCCATGTGCAACGTGCTCATTACCGTGGTATTTCTCGCGCTCTATGGGGCGCTGTTTCTCCCACTGCGGCAGAGCGCGGCGGGGGACTACCTGCTGCAGATGATCCTGCTCACGGCGCGCATCAGCCTGGGGCTTGCGATCTTCAACCTGCTGCCCGTGCCGCCGCTGGACGGCTCGAAGATTTTGCTCTCCCTGCTTCCGGATGAGAAGTACAGAGTGCTTCTGCGCTATGAGCGCTACGGCTCCCTGCTCCTCTTCGCCCTGGTGGCGACGGGGCTTCTGGGAACGCCGCTCACTGCTGTCATCAACGCCGTGTACCGGGCGCTGATCCCCCTTGCGCAGGGAACCATGAAACTTGTAGAAATGTTGTTTTACCGCTGATGGAAAATCCGAATTTTTACCTGGAAGGCGTCATCCATGACAAGGATGAGATGCAGGATTTTGAAGGCCCTCTGAGCCTCATCCTGATGCTGCTTTCCAAAAACAAAATCGAGATCCGCGACATCGTGATCTCCGACATCCTGGAACAGTATCTGGCCTATCTCGACAAGATGCAGAGCATGGATCTTGAGATCGCGAGCGAGTTTGTGCAGATGGCCTCCCATCTGCTGTATATCAAGACCCGGATGCTCCTGACGCAGGAGGAAGAGGTCTCCGAACTCGAGGTGCTGCTGCAGTCGCTGGAGCAGCTCAAGGCCAAGGACAGCTTCGCCGCCATCCAGAAGGTGACGCCGGAGCTGAAAAAAGCCTCCGAGCTTGGGCTTCTCTACTACGCAAAGCTCCCCGAGCCGCTGCCGAAGACCACGCGGGAATACGAGTACCGCCATGAGCCGGTGGACTTGCTGCGGGCGCTCTACCGGGTCTACTCCCGCGGGGGCAAGACCCCGGAGACGGAGGATCGCATCGGCGCGGCCATCCCCAAGCGCATCATTTACAGCGTGCGCAGCAAGAGCCGCCAGATCCTCGAGCGCCTCAGAAGCGGGGAAGAGACGCTGGAAACGCTCTACCGCGAATGTAGCTCCAGATCGGAGGTCGTGGCGACCTTTATGAGCGTGCTGGAGCTGATCAGCATGGGCAGCGTCCACATCGACCGGGTGGAGGAGAGCTATCGCCTGCGCTTTGTCGGCGGCGATGTGGACGAAATTTTGGAGAAGATCGAGGAATAGGAAGCGTAACAATGGATATTTTATCTGCCCTGGAGGCTATACTCTTTGCGGCGGGGGAACCGGTGAAGCTCGCGCGGCTGTCACTCGTGCTGGAGACGGACGAGCAGGAGCTTGCCGCTCTGGCGCGGGAGCTCAGCGACCGCTATGAGCGGGAGGGACGCGGGATGCGCGTTCTGCGGCTGGACGATAAGCTGCAGATGTGTTCTGCGCCGGAATACGCCCCGCTCATCACCAAGGCGCTTGAACAGCGAAAGCCCCCGATGCTCTCCCAGCCCGCGCTGGAGACGTTGGCGATCGCGGCCTATTTCCAGCCCGTGACCCGCGCTTACATCGACCGTGTGCGCGGCGTGGACAGCGCTTATACCGTGAGCGTTCTGTCCGAGCGCGGTCTGATCGAGGTCTGCGGGCATCTGGAAGCCCCCGGCAGACCCGCACTCTTTCGCACGACGGACGTTTTCCTGCGCACGATGGGCATTTCCGATCTGTCGCAGCTTCCGCCGCTGCCGGATATGACCAATGGCGAGGGCGTGGAGAAGCTGCAAAAGGCTATTGACGAACTGCAAAATGCCGTGACCCCCGGACAGATCATGATGGAGAACCTGGACGGAAGCGCGGAGAAGGAGGACTGAGCCGTGGTATTCCTGATCATCCTGGGCGTGCTCATTGGGATCATCGCGCTGATCCTGCTGCTGCCCATCGGGGCGGACATCGGCTATGAGCAGGGGAAGCTCCATGCCTCAGCCAAGGCGGGCGGCCTTACGATCAAGCTCTTCCCACGCAAAAAGCGTCCCGAATCCGACGAGCCCAAGCCCCCGAAGAAGAAAAAAGAGAAAAAACCCCAAAAGCCCAAAGAGAAAAAGCCGGAGGACGACAAGCCCGGGGAGAAGAAAAAGCCGGACATTACATTTGACGAAATCCTGGCTCTTCTGAAGGCTGTGGTGGAAGGCATCGGCTGGTTCGGCGGCAAGATCCGGGTGGATCGCTTTGTGCTGCACGTCGTCGTGGCGGGAAGCGACCCCTATCACACGGCGATGGCCTATGGAAAGCTCAACGCCTGGCTCTCGGGGCTGATGCCGCTGTGCAAGAAGCTCAACGCGAAAAACTGCGACGTGTGGACAGATGTGGACTTCTTGGACGACTGGCCGCATGTGGATTTCGCCATTGCCATGAGCTTTCGCATCGGGCAGCTTTTCGGCATGGGTTTTCGCATTGCCTTCGGCGCGCTCAAGGTACTGCTGCAGCGACGCAAACGCAGGAAGCTGGAAGCAAAAGCGGCGGCGCTCGCTCCGCCAACATCAGATACAGAAAATGCAGACAAACAGATAGACGAGGAAAGGATGGCAGCAAATGGATAACTACAATCCCATCGGCGAACTCATGCAGACCACCATGGACAACGTCAAAAACATCCTCAAGGTGGACACCGTTGTCGGTGACCCGATTTACACGCCCGACGGCATCACCCTGGTGCCGATCTCCCGCATCAGCCTGGGCTTTGGCGGCGGCGGCATCGAGCTGAATCAGAAAAACGCCAACGGCAACCGCCCCTTCGGCGGCGGCAACGCCACCGGCGTGAAGATCGACCCCATCGGTTTCCTCGTCATCAAGGATGGTACGATCCGCATGGTGAACGTGACGCCGCCCGCAAATAACACCGTCGATCGCCTCATCGACCTCGTGCCGCAGGTGATGGATCGCGTGGACGCGTTTATCGCCAAACAGAAGGAAGATCAATAATTTGTTCAATTTCCGCAGATAATAAGCACTACCTTGGGAAATGCCGAGGGTATCGTTTGCCGATATCCTCATCGCTTCCCTTATGTTCAGGTGGTGCTTATGATCCGAAAGCTGATCTCTTTTCTGCTCTGTGCAGGTTTTTTGATTTCTCTCCCGATAGCAAGCTATGCGCAGGACTTGCCCGCCATCGCGGCGAAAAGCGCCGTGGTGATGAACGAGGAAGGGCGTGTGCTCTATGGCTTCAACGAGAACGAGCCGCTTCCCATGGCGAGTACGACCAAGCTGATGACCGCGCTGCTGGTTATCGAGCATTGCGATCTTGACGAAGCCGTGGAGATCGACCCCGCTTACTGCGCGATCGAGGGCTCCTCCATGTACCTGCGCCCCGGGGAAACCTACACCGTGCGGGAGCTGCTGTACGGTCTGCTCCTTGTGTCCGGGAACGACGCGGCGCTGAGCCTTGCCGTCCACACCGCCGGGAGCGAGGAAGCCTTCGTACAGTGGATGAATGAGAAAGCGAAAGAGATCGGTTTGCATAATACACATTATGTTAACCCACACGGCATCACAGCCGAGGGGCATTACAGCTCTGCGTTCGATCTCGGGCTGCTGATGGCGGCGTGTCTGCGCCATGAGGAGCTTGCGGCGATCATGGCGACACGCAGCACCGTGATCGGGGAGCAGACACTCATCAATCACAACAAGCTGCTCACGCGCTGTCCCGGCTGCATCGGCGGGAAAACCGGCTATACCGAGGCCGCGGGGCGCTGCCTTGTGAGCGCCTGTGAGCGAGAGGGGACGCGGCTTGTCTGCGTGACCCTCTGCGACAGCGCGGACTGGGACGACCACTGCGCGCTTTTTAACTGGGGCTTTGCCCATTTTGCGCGGCGGAACCTGAGCCAGAGCATTGCCTTTGAGGTGCCGGTCATTTCCGGGGAAACAGCGCTGGTGGGCGTCCGGGCGGAGGAGCTGTCCGTCTTTCTGCCCCGGAATGTGGAAATCAGCGCCGTGTCTGAGCTGCCGCGCTTTGTTTTCGCCCCGGTACAGGAGGGGGAGACGGCGGGCAGCGTGCGTTTTCTCCTGGGCGATGAGATCGTCGGAGAGGCGAGACTATACTACACCGCGACGGTGCAGACACTGTCGCGGGAACCCATCTGGAGGCGCAGCCCATGACGGAGCGTGTGCAAAAAATCATATCGGCGGCGGGGCTCATGTCCCGCAGAGCCGCGGAGGAGAAGATCGCGCAGGGGCTGGTCACGGTCAACGGCGCGGTGATCGCTCTCGGCGCGCGGGCGGACGCGGAGACGGACGAGATTCGCGTGGAGGGAAAGCCCCTGCCCAAAGCCGGGCGCAAGCGCTATGTGATGCTCCACAAGCCCCGGGGCTATGTGACCACGATGAAGGACGAGAAGGGTCGGCGCGAGGTGACGGAGCTTTTGCGGGACATCCCCGAGCGGCTCTACCCCGTGGGCAGGCTCGACATGGACTCCGAGGGGCTGCTGCTCTTCACCAACGACGGAGACTTTGCCAACCGCCTCATGCACCCCTCCCACGAGGTCGAAAAGTGCTATCGCACCTGGGTCGAGGGGGACGATGTGGGCTTGCGCGCGGAAATCCTGCGCCAGCCCATGGAACTGGACGGTTATGCCATCGCCCCGGCGGAGGTGGGTTTTCACGCCCTGATCCCCGGCGGAGCGGTGCTGGATATTACGATCCACGAGGGCAGGAACCGCCAGGTGCGGCGCATGTGCGAGCTTGCGGGCTTCAAGGTCACGCGCCTGGTGCGTATCCGCGAGGGAAGCCTTGCGCTGGGGACGCTTCCGCGCGGCAAATGGCGGGAGCTGACGGACG
>CACZXQ010000006.1 GCA_902785115.1 Oscillospiraceae bacterium
GCGCCTCCTCCGGAGTCAGCGCCTCCTACGGCGTCAGCGCCTCCTCCGGCGTCAGCGCCTCCTACGGCGTCCGCGACTCCTCCGGCGTCAGCGACTCCTCCGGAGTCAGCGCCTCCTCCGGCGTCCGCGCCTCCTCCGGCGTCAGCGACTCCTCCGGCGTTTCTGAAAATACGTTCTGCAAAGGCATGCGAGGCGCGGATTGCTGCATTTTATGCAGCGGGCTCCGCGGTGCCTGTTTCCGCGTCTTTAACAAGCAGGTCGACGAGCGCAGATATAACAAAATCTTGCGAGAGATTCGGTCTTTCCACTGGCACCCGGACGCTACAAACGGTGACAAACTCAGGGATAAATGGGGGAAAGGTTTCTGGGCAGCTACACCCGCGCATATGATCAGGGGCGTGTCAGATGCTCAGATGTATGCAGACATGCCACAGCCGCTTTTTGACTATATTAAGAGTTTGCCGGAATACGACGCGGAGATCTTCCGCGAGATCACGGGGCGGGACGATGTCTGAGGACAACGAGAGGCGGCAGCCTGCGTACTGGGCGGTGCTGCCGGCGCCGGTGCGCTACGCCGTCGACATCGGCAGCGGGGAGAAGCTTTTGTTTGCAGAGCTCTCCGCACTGGCCGAGAGCTACGGCTACTGCTGGGCGAACAACGATTATTTTGCCCGGCTTTACGGCAAGGATGAGCGCACCGTGATCCGGTGGCTTAACCGGCTGGAGGAGCACGGATACATACGCATCGAGAACATGGGCACTACAAAACGCCGCATTTTCTGCGGCGTTAACCCCCTTAATCGCGGCACTGACAAAAATGTCACCGGCACTGACAAAAATGTCACCGGCACTGACAAAAATGTCACCGGCACTGACAAAAATATCACCGGCACTGACAAAAATGTCACCGCGATCTATAACAGTAAAGAGGAACAAGATAAAGGAACAGATCCCCCCAACGCCCCCAAGGGGGGCCGCAGCGCGGATATCTGGGATAAGCCGGCGTGGGACCGCTTCTGGGCGATCTACCCGCGGAAGGTTGACAAGGCCAAGGCAATCAGGGCATGGAATAAGCTCAAGGCAGACCGCAAACTCATGCAGATCATGAGTGCCGCACTCAAGGCGCAGAGAGCGTCCGAGGAGTGGCGGCGCGATAACGGCCGGGCTATCCCCTACCCGAGCACCTGGCTCAACAACCGCCGCTGGGAGGATGAGCTGGAAGGCTACGCCCCCGACGATGAGCCCGCGTCCACCGGGCGGAAAGACCTGGTGCAGCTATGAGCCGCGATCCTTTTGCCCCCATCTCGGAGGGCGGACAGCTTACGCGCTGGAACGCGGCGCAATCTTCGGTGATCGGCTCGATCTTGCTCGACGAGAGCTGCTGCGCCGAGGTCTTCCAGGCCACAACGCCGGAGATGTTCGGCGACTCCACGCTGCGGCACATCTACGAGGCTGCGCGGAGGGTGTGGCTGGAAAAGCGGCAGGTCGACCCGGTACTTGTTATGAGCGAGTGCGGAAGCGACAGCTATGCCGAAACGATCGCCGAGTGCCTGCGCTTGACCCCGACGGCGGCGAACGTCCTGGAATACTGCGAGTTGTGCGCCAAGTGCCTGAAGCTTTTCAACTTCCGCCAGGCTGGTTATGAGCTTTTGGACGCCATGACCGCGGACGAGGCGGAGGCCGTCTGGCAGCGGCTCGGCAAGGAGCTCATGACAGGCAAGAAGAAAAACGTCTACTCTTACCGGGACATGTTGGATAGCTTTTTCAACCGCTTGAACGACCCGGCCCCGCCGGACTACGTTGACTGGGGCTTCCAGCCGCTTAACGAGGTCATGACCGTGCAGCACGGGCATTTCGTCACGATCGGCGCGGAATCGAGCGCGGGCAAGACGCTCCTCGCCCTCCAGTTTGCCCGGCACATCGCCCAGGGCGGCAAGCGCGTCGGCTTTTTTTCCCTGGAGACACCGCACGAGGACGCCGAGGATCGACTCATGGCAAACGGCGGCGACGTGGCTCTCCCCGCGATCAAGCACAAGCGCATCGACGACGCCTCCATGCGGCGGCTGACCAAGGACGCGCAGCGCATGTACGATGTCAACTTCGATCTGATCGAGGCCGCGGGCTACAGCGTGGAGGACATCCAGCGGGACACCATCGCGGGCCGCTATGACGTGATCTTTGTGGACTATGTCCAGATCGTGAACGCCCTCAAGGATGACGACGTGTCCCGCCAGGTGCGAAACGTATCCATCGGCCTGCACGCGCTGAGCCTTCAGCTCGGCTGCACGGTGATCGCGCTCAGTCAGGTGACGCTGCCGGAGCGCGACAAGCAGGGCAAGAGGCGCTATCTCAACAAGTGGGACCTGCGCGAGAGCAAGCAGCTTGTCAACGACAGTCAGGTCATCATGATGCTGGATCTGACCGACCTCAACGACTACTCCAGCCCCCGTGTGCTGATCGTGGACAAAAACAAGGACGGCGCCTGCGGTCGGATGTTCCTGGAGATCGACGCGCCGCACATGCGCTTTAACTACCTGCCCGCCTATGAGGACTCCTCCATTGCAGACGCCTGGGAGCGGAATGCCAAAATGGACCGCAACCGCGAGGCCCGGCAGGAGAAGGAGCGCCGCAAGCGCGGCATCAACGGCCAAGTGAATATTGTGGAATTAGACGATAACGAGGGCGGCGAGCTGCCCTTTTGAATTAGGAGTGTTTTATGTTTACACCGTATATTCCCTATGAAACGAATATCGAGACTGTCAAGATCGGCAATCTTGAGGTCCGCAAGTATGCAATCAACGGAATCATGCCCGCGCGGGATTCCAAGCCCGGCAGCCTCAAGGTGCTGGTGTTCCTAACCAGCGGTCAGACCGTGACCGTGCCGGTGAAGGAATACCCGAAGAATCTGAATGAGATCATCAATCAAAACGTGAAAGAGAGAGAAAAAAATGAAAGTTTACGCGATAGCAAATTTTAAGGGCGGCACGGGGAAAACCACCACCGCCGTCAACCTCGCGGCCATGCTGGCCAGAGACGGGCAGCGCGTGCTGCTGATCGACGCCGACGCGCAGCACAACGCCACGAACTTTTTTATTCTTGGAACCGAGGGCGGCATCACGCTGACCGACGTGCTGGAGGGGCTGGGCGAGACCGTATGGGAGGATAACATCAGCCCCAGCGGGCGCGAGCGGCTCTGGCTGCTGCCCGCCGACATGGGTCTTTTATCGTTGGATCTCTCGGCGATCCTGCACGGCACCACAGCGGGCTTCCGTCGCTTCCAGGACTTTCTGGACGCGATGGGGCAGGACGGGGAGATCGACAGCGTAGTGATCGACTGCCCGCCGTCCTTCACCGCCGCAAGCGTGGCGGCGCTGGCCAACGCCGACGAGCTGATACTGCCAACACGCGTCGACGACAACTCGCGCCGCGGCGTCCTGGAGTTGCTGGAGCAGGTGGAGAGCCTGCCGCGCACGGCCACGCCCGCCCGCTGCCGCATCCTGGTCACAATGGCGGACCGGTCGAACGTCTCCAAGCAGGGGGAAGAGCTGCTGCGCGCCGGGCGCGTGGAGGTCTTCAAGACGGTGATCCGCCGCGGCATCGCCGTGGATGAGGCGACCTACGCGCGGCAGCCGCTGTATGAGTACAAGCCCAAGTGCGCGCCCGCGCTGGATTACGAGGCGTTTCTGGGGGAGGTGCTGGCGGATGGCTAAAGCGTTTAACCTCGGGGATTACATCAAGCCCGAGGATGTGTCAGAAATGAACACGGAGCGCATCCAGTACATCGACCTTGATCTCATAGACCCGGATCCGGACAATTTTTATTTGCTCACCGGGGTGGACGATTTGGCGGAGAATATCTCCATTGTCGGCCTGATGGACCCGCTGCGGGTGAGGCCGAACGGCGGGCGGTACACCGTCGAGAGCGGACACCGCCGGAGAGCCGCGTGTCTGCTGCTCCGCGACGGCGGAAATCCCATGTTTGACAAGGGCGTGCCGTGCATCGTCACATACGGCGAGGCGACGGACACCATGCGGCGGCTGCGGCTGATCTTTGCAAACTCCCACATCCGCGTGCTCACGCCTCCGGAGCTTGCCAAACAAGCCGAGGAGGTCACGAAGCTTTTATGCGATCTCAAGGCACAGGGCGTGGAGCTGCCGGGCCGCATGCGGGAGCATGTGGCCGAGGCGCTAAACGTGTCGGCGTCGAAGCTTGCCCGCGTGCAGGCGATACGGAATAATCTGATTTCTGAGCTGCTTGCAGAATACGACGCAGGACGGATCAACGAGAGCGTGGCGTATCGGTGCAGTCAGGAGGACGCCGAGACGCAGAAGCAGATCTGGAAAGACCAGGGCTCCGTTATTCACAACCTTACCGCTGACGGGATTTCCGCTTATGTCTCGCAGCTGCGTTCGTTTGATATTGGGAAACCCGCCGAGGCAAGCGTCGAAAAGCCGGAAGCCGAGGAGCCCGGCGATGAGGACGACAAAACAGAAACCGAAGGCGAAGCCGAAGACGGGCCGCCGAGGGCGTCGGCCCCTACGGAGGCAAGTGCACCTGCAAAATCGCCGGGAAAGCCCAAGTTTTTTGCGCTGCCATGGGAGACCGAAATGTGGCGCCGCGTAAAAAAGAGGCGCGAAGAACTGGGTTTAAGCATTGCGGATGTTTATGAGACCGATGACGATTATGCCAATGTGATCGAAGGCTACGAAAACGGCGAGCCTTGCGAGTGGGACCCAATCACGGAACTTTCCTTAACCGACGATGAGCGGAACGATTTTGCCGATTTGCTCCAGTGTTCTCTTGACTATCTGTATTCACGATCCGATATACCCGAAACGGCGGAGCAGCTGCTGAACAATCTCCCGACGGCGGAGGACGGGCCGCCGAGGGCGTCGGCCTCTACATGGCAAACCGGGGAGCCGCCAAAAGACGGGCGGTATTTGTTTCGGCTTGTTCCCAACGAGGACAGCGAATGCCAGGAGTATAACGGGGAATACCGTGAAGGTGTGTGGTATTTCTTTGGGACGCCGATATTCAGGCACATGAAGGTGAAGGACTGGTGGCCGCTACCGGAAAGGGGCTGAGTGCATGACCATCTTCCCCTGCCGCCGCTGCGGCGAGGTACCGGAGATCACCTGCTACCAAAAAACAATCACGCTTACCATTGCGGTCATCTGCCATGAGTGCAGCAACGGGCGGCGGTATTACCAGCACTTTAAAGACTGCGACAAGGCCGAGGCCACCGACGGCGTGATTTATCTCTGGAACGAGGCTGAGGCCGGAGACAATCCTCGCTGGTGGCCGAAGCGGTATGATTATCTGCACAATATCTGGAAAACGCAGCGAAGGGAGGCGACGGAATGAAGACAAACCCACGGAGCATCCCGCGGACGGAGGCCGATGTGAGACGCGCCCGGCGCGAGGGCTGGGTGGAAGGACTCAGGCTTATGGAGGCGCTCTTCCTGCTCGCCCTCTGCGACAAGTGCCCGGAGGTGGACGCCGTCGCCGTGTGGATGGAAGTCTGCGAAAAGACCAAATCGAGCGACAAGCGCTACTTTACCGCCGCGGACGTGCGCAACACCCTGCGCGAGGAGTACGGCATTGATCTTCTCGGCGGCCCATCCAAGGTTATTGCGGGAGGAAATTAACGATTGACAAAATGGAGGTTTAAACGCTATGATTACATCCCTCAGGATGAGGCGCGTGTTCGCGCTGATCCTCATTCTCGCGATCGCGGGCGCATGCTTCTTTCTCACGAGCTGCAACAGACAGGTCATCGACCTTACGTATAAGTTCGACTGGGCGATCATCGCGCTGCCGAACGGGGATACCGTAGAGGGTCCGGTCGAAGGCTGGAAGGATTACGAAGACGGCGACCAGCTGCAGGTCAAAATCAACGGCGTCACTTATCTGACCCACGCGGGAAACGTGGTGCTGTGCAGCGAGAGGCCGTGAGATGGGAAAACGCAAATCCGTGAGCCTACATAAGCGGCTGCGCGCTGAGCAGAAGCGATTTACCAGCGAGACGCCCGAGGCCTTCGGCCTCCACCTGCTGCGGCTTTACAAGCAGGCCTATAATCAGGGCTATGCCGACGGCTACGATGACGGCAAAATCGTCGCCGTGATGCAGCAGCTCTCCAAAGCAAAGAAAATGGCGGAACCCTTCGCGGTGCCGCACAGATAACAAATACATTCAGACGTGAGCCCACAGAGGCCTCAGTCCTTACCGATTTATGGGAGGAATGGGGCCTTTGCATACCCACACACGCAAGACCATCATCGCCGGGTCCATTGTGGTGCAGGCGCTTTACCCGCGCCGCTGCCGCGGCGACAGCGACAAGGTACGCGCCGCCAAAAGCAAGGCGACCAGCGAAGCGCAGCGTCGTCTCAACCTGGAACACTCCTGGGAAAAGCTCGAGCTGCTGCTTGCCGCAAACTTTCCCACGGCGGGATCCGGGCTCGTGATTGAGCTCACCTACGACGACGACCACTTGCCGCAAAACCGGGCGCAGGCTCGGCGGCGGCTTGCCTACTTCCTGCGCTTGCTGCGCGAGGCGCGCAGGGCCGAAGGTTTGCCAGAGCCGCGCGTCGTGCACAATATCGAGGCGCTGTCCTCCGCCTCCGGGCGCTGGCACCACCACATTGTGCTGGACAACACCGGGCGGGATCTGGAGATCATCCGCCGCTGCTGGATCTACGGCAGCGATATTGAGTGCCGAAAACTGCGGGTTGACAAAGAGAAAAACCACGAGACGCTGGCAAAGTATATGAGCAAGGAGCCGCGCGAGTGTCAGGACGAGACCTCCCGCCCCGGCCTGCACGCATGGAGCTACACCCGCAACTGCCTAAAGCCCACGGTCGAAACCGAGGCCGTGGAAGCCGACGTGAACATCGACCCGCCCGAGGGCGTGACCGTGCTCGCCGATGAGGAGCACGCTACCGAGTACGCAAGCTGGAGAGTCGTCAAGTACCGCGTCGACAAGGGATGCTTTGCCAGACCGCCGCGCGCAAGGCGGCGCCGCCGCGTCCGGAGCTTTTTATAAATTTTTCTGTCTCGAAACTTATAATAAATTTAGGACAAGGATGGTGTTGCCTCTTGCAAAATCCTCAGACGCGTGGTAGACTGTTGACAATCAGATCGGGCGGCTTTGTCGTCTGCCCGGAATGCGAACGAATCAAAACGACAAAGCCCGGCTGGCAGGTCAACCGCAGCCTGCTGCGCATCGCTCCAGACACGCGGGCGCGCGCGCTGCGCATACAATGCCGCCGCTGCCGGGCGGAGATCATCCTGGATATCGACGAGACCGGAGCCCGTGAGTCCGCTCACAAAGAGGCCTGAGTCACTGACCGACACAACGCTGTGTCGTCAATGACTCAGGCCTCTTTTTCGTTTCTCGGGAGGTGAGGACATGGCCGGAAAGGTATACCGCAAGGACCAGCTGGGCGAGCAGCGCACCGCCCTGGACCGTAACCGCCGCAAGATCTACGCCACCCAGACCGTCTGTGCCCTCTGCGGCCAGCCCGTGGACATGTCCCTGCGCTACCCGCACCCCATGAGTAAGACGGTCGACCACATCATCCCGATCGCACGCGGCGGGCATCCGTCTGACCTGGCGAATCTCCAGCTGGCGCACCTTGCGTGCAACCTGGCGAAGTCCGACAGTATCGCGCCGCCGTGTCCGAAAAAAGCTCGTGCGGTTTCAAATCGGAATTTGCCGCAGTCGAGAGACTGGGCAAACTTTAAGACAGGAGGCGGGGTATGATGCGCATCGCGCGTCGCGCAAGCGGGGGCGTACCCTCCCCCGCGTACCCGCCAACGCCCTGCGTTCTGTCGATTGCACGAAAAAACACACAGGGCCGGGGAGGTGTTTGGAATGAGTGAGCAAGTGAATAGCGCCGGGGGAGTGGCTGACAGGCTTGCCGCTGCGGGCGTGACTGCTGCCGGGCTTGTCGGTGCCCCTGGGAATGCCGGAAACATCCGGTCGGTATACGGCAGCGCCGGGCATTCCATCACAGGGCCGGTGACAATCGTTTCGGACTTTGCCCTGGCAGGCAGCGAGAGCACCGTGGGCGTGGAGGCTTTGCGGCGCAGACTCGCCGCGAAGCGCGCGCGGGTTCTGAAACGCTACGAGTTTTACGAAATGAAAAACCGGGTCACGGATCTGGGCATTTCCACGCCGCCTGCGCTGCGGGCCTGGAATTCTTCTCTGGGCTGGTGCGCAAACGCCGTGGACAGCCTGGCGGACCGGCTTGTTTTTCGCGAGTTTCGCGGGGACGTGTTCGATTTTAACACGCTCTTCTCCGATAACTGCGCGGAGGTGCTGACCAGCTCGGCGGTGTTGTCGGCGCTTATAAGCTCCTGTTCGTTTATCCGCATTTTCCGCGGGGATGACGATGAGGTATGCATGGAGAACATCGACGGCGGCAATGCCACCGGCGTGATCGACCCCAGGACCATGCTGCTCAAAGAGGGGTACTGCGTTTTGTCCAGGGACACCGGCGGCGCGCCGGTGCTGGAAGCCTGGATGCGTCCGGGCGAAACTCGGTACTATGAGCGCGGCAGAAAGATCAGAACCGTCAAACACGCGGCGCCGTTTCCTCTGCTGGTGCCGGTGGTGTTCAGGCCGGACGCGGTGCGGCCCTTCGGGCATTCCCGCATCTCGCGCGCCTGCATGAGCTACGCCAACGCCGCGATCCGCACCGTCAAGCGGTCGGAGATCAGCGCGGAGTTTTACAGTTTCCCGCAAAAATACGTGACCGGCCTGAGCCGGGACACGGAGCTTGCGGAAAACTGGAGGCTCTCCATGAGCTCGTTCATCACGCTGACCGAGGGCGAAGAGGGCGAAAAGCCCAGCTTTGGGCAGTTTACCCAGCAAAGTATGGAGCCGCATTTGACGCAGCTGAGGATGTTTGCCTCGCTTTTCGCCGGTGAGACTGGCCTGACCCTTGACGACCTGGGCTTTCCCAGCGAGAATCCATCCAGCCAGGAATCCATCAAGGCAGCGCACGAAAACCTGCGCCGCCGGGGCAAGCGGGCACAGGCGACCTTCGGCACCGGCTTTAAAAATGCCGGGTATCTGGCGGCCTGCCTGCGGGACGATTACCCGTATAAGCGCAAGGCGCTCTCTCTTGTAACGCCAATCTGGGAGCCTCTGTTTGAGCCGGACGCCGCCGGGCTGAATCTGCTGGGCGACGGAGTCATTAAGATCAACCAGGGCGTTCCGGAATTTATCACGCCGCAAATGCTGGAAGACATGACCGGCCTGCACAAAGGAGGCGTCCCAACATGATGAGCGTTTTGGGGCTTGTCCTTAGCACAACGGCGCAAGACCGCTTTGACAAAACGGTCAGCCACGACAGCCAGCTCCAGGTTTACCGCGAAAAACTGCAAAACGGCAGCGGCTATTATGCAGAAGCCGAACGCTTTGCGGTCAGGATCGGGGAGCTGCTGAGCGAGGCGCTTATAAAGGCAGTGGAAAAAGAGACGTTTGTAGAGTTCCAAAAGGAGCTCGCAACTGAATTCCTCACGCCTTTGCTGCGGTCCGCTTATGAGACGATTGCGGACGCTTGCAAAAATGCCCAGCTTGCGCTCAATCGCAAGGCCGGTATCAATTTGGACGCTGTAAAATTCGCTTTCCCGGGTGACCGGGCGGCGAATCTCGCCGAAAAGCTGTCCAGCTATCTCACTACAGAGGACGCGATGTGGGTGCTGGGTGAGCCGGTCGTAAGCTTTTGTCTGAATCTTGTGGATGAGGCCGTGCGCGTCAACGCTGAAGCGTTGGCCGCTGCCGGATTTTTGCCCAGGGTGCGCCGGATCAGCGACAGCGCCACCTGCGCCTTCTGTAATACCCACGCCGGTGTCTACGTCCCGCCGCTGAACGCGGACGCTTTCCGACGGCATGAGCGCTGCCGGTGTCTGATCCTGCTGGACGTGGACAGCAAGCCCAACGCATATATACAACGCTTATACGCCGACGCCAATGCCTCAGTGCGTGATGCAAGAATCGCGCGTGTGTTGGCTGCCGAGAACAAGGCAACGAGAAATGGCTGAAAACTTGCTCATTGAAGGCTGGGAAGACGACGAGTACAAAGCATTCGTCGAAAAGTTCAAAGCGAAAAAGACGACCGACGACTGCTACACCCCGCCGAACGTCTATGACGCGGTGGCAGACTGGGCGGCTGCAGAGTACCACGCCAACAAGGCCCGCTTTGTCCGTCCCTTCTATCCCTGCGGCGATTATGAGCACTTCGACTATCCCGAAGGCTGCGCGGTCGTGGACAATCCCCCGTTTTCAATCCTGAGCAAGATTATCGCGTTTTACGCCCGGCGCGACATCCCCTTCTTTCTCTTCGCCCCGGCGCTGACGCTTTTCTCTTCTTCTTCTTCTTCTTCTTCTTCGGCTACCTGTATCCCATGCGGCGTCTCTATCACCTACGAAAACGGCGCCCAGGTGCCGACCTCGTTCGTGACTAACATGGACGACCGGAGCATCCGCGTGCGAACGGCCCCGGCTTTGTACAAGGCCGTCAAGGCTGCCGATGACCGCAACCGCAAGGACAAGTCGAAATCTCTGCCCAAGTACGAATACCCCGACCACATCATCACTGCCGCCATGGTGCAGCGCTGGTGCAAGTACGGCGTTAACTATCAATTAAGCGTTGACGATTCTTTGCCGATCTCTGCTTTAGATGAGCAGCGCGGGCGCGGGCTCTCAATTTTCGGCAACGGATTTATCCTTAGCAGCAGAGCTGCGGCGGAAAGAGCTGCGGCGGAAAGAGCTGCGGCGGAAAGAGCTGCGGCGGAAAAATGGAAGCTTTCTGACCGCGAGCTTGATATCGTTCGGTATATCGACAAACGTATATCGGATTAAGCAATCAGGAGGCAGAATGGCGAAAGCCAGAATCGGGCAGCAGACGCCGACCTATGGCGTGACGCTGCCTTACCGGAAGAGCTACGGCAAAGAGGCCGTGGCGCTTTACGAAAGCTCAAAGCGCAAAGCCAGACCGTGGCAGGCGTCACTTTTGAAGGACATTATGGCGGTCACGACCGGCGGGCTTTGGAAGCACACAAAATGGGGCCTTGCCGTGCCGCGGCAGAACGGCAAAAACGAGGTCATTGTGATGCGCGAGCTCTGGGGCCTCCAGCACGGCGAGCACATCATTCACACCGCGCACCGAACCGACATCGCGCACAAGGCATGGGAACGACTTCTTGACCGGGTGATCCTCGCGGGGCTCGATATCGTGAGCCAGTACAAGGCCCGCGGCAGGGAGCACATCGAGGTCGACGGCGGCGGCAAGATCGAATTCCGCACGAGAACAAGCTCAGGCGGCCTCGGCGAGTCGTTCGACCTGCTTGTCTACGATGAGGCCCAGGAGCTTCAGGACGACCAGGACGCGGCTCTCAAGTACACGATCGCGGCGAGCAGCAACCCGCAGACCATTTACCTCGGCACGCCGCCGACCACGAACAGCGCGGGCGTCGTCTTCAAAAACTTGCGCGATCAGATCCGCGCCGGAAAGACCGTGGACACCGGCTGGGCCGAGTGGAGCGTGGACTTTCAGGTCGACCCTTGGGACAAAGAAAGCTGGTACAAAACGAATCCCAGCCTCGGCGAAGGCCTGAGCGAGCGCACGATCATGGGCGAAATCAGCGCGGACGCGCTTGATTTCAACATCCAGCGCCTCGGCTACTGGGTCACGTACAACATCCGATCGGCATTTACGCAGGCCGAGTGGGAAAAGCTCAAGTGCGAGACGCCGCCGGAGCTCAAGGGCCGGGCCTTTATCGGCATCAAGTACAACAAGCAGGCCGACAGCGTGGCGCTGTCCATCGCAGTCAAAACGACCGACGGGCGCACGTTTGTGGAAACCGTGGACCGCAGGCCGACGCGCGAGGGCAACGCCTGGATCGTGGATTTCTGCCGGAAAATCGCGGGACACGCGAAGCGGATCGTGGTGGACGGCTCCAGCGGGCAGCAGCTTCTCGCCGACGAGCTGCACGACGCGAAGGTTCAAAAGCCCTATCTGCCGACGGTTCGTGACGTGATCGCGGCAAACGCGCTGTGGGAGTCCTCTGTTTTCGGACAGAAGCTGGCGCACATGAACCAGCCGGCGCTTGCGCAGGTCGTGGAAAACTGCGACCGGCGGCCCATCGGAAATAACGGCGGTTTCGGCTACAAGAGCATCCTGGAAGAGGCCGACGTCTCCATCATGGACAGCGCAATACTCGCCGTGTGGGCGGCGGAGCGCTGGGAAGAAAAGCCCACAAAACAAAAAATGACTTGTTAAGCGGCCTGAGCGCTGAGACGCCGGAGCCCAAGGACAGAAAATGTCTGTCTTTGGGCTCCGGCGTTTTTCGTTTCGGAGCGCTTTCAAGAATAAAGCGCATACCTCGCGCACAAGAGGGAAGGAGCACACACCATGGCAGAATTCACGCCGATCAATACCCAGGCCGAGCTTGACGCGATCCTCGAGCCCCGTCTGCAGCGGGAGAAGGAAAACGCGGTCAAGCCATACGCAGATTACCAGCAGATCAAGGACAGCCTGGAGGCGGCAAACAAAACGCTGGGAGAAAAGGACGCGGCCATCGCGGATCTCAACAATCAGCTCAAGGACGCAAGGACCAACCTTGCCAAAACGAGAACAGCCCTTGCAAAAGGTCTCCCCTTGGAAGTCGTGGAGAGTCTCCGCGGCGAGACAGAGGAGGAGCTGGGAAAAAGCGCGGACGCCCTCGCGCTGCTGGCTCCCAGGGCCAAAACAGACCCGGAGCCGGCACACAATCCGGACCCCGTGACGGGGCCCGCAGGCAGCGGCGGCGCGCTGAGTGCCGGGTATGCACAGCTTTTGAGCAGCCTCGGCAGCTTTGATTAAAAGAAAGGAGAAAACCAAATGCCTGTCACTTCTAAAGGCACGCTATTCCCCGCCGAGATCTCCAATGAGGTCATCGACAAAATTAAAGGCAAGTCCAGCCTTGCTAAGCTGAGCAATTCCACGCCCATCCCGTTCAACGGTATCGATTTCTTTACCTTCGATTTTGAAAACGAGGCCTCGTTTGTCGGCGAAAACGAGGCTAAGGTGCCCGGCGGCACCATCATCGGCAGCAAGCGCGTGCGCCCGTACAAAGTGGAGTACAGCGCCCGTTATTCCGACGAGTTCATGTTTGCCTCCGGGGAATACCGGCTTGACGTGCTGCACCGCCATTCCGAAGGCTTTTCCAAAAAACTCGCCCGCGCGCTGGACATTGGCGCCTTCCACGGAGTGAACCCGCGCAGCAGAACCGCGAGCACCGTCATCGGCGACAACAACTTTGTCCACGATGTCTCCCAGACCGTGACCGCCACCGCCGATCCCAGCCAGGACGTGGAGTCCGCCATCGCGCTGGTGCAGGCAAACGAGCTGGATGTCACCGGCATGGCCATGAGCCCCGCTTTCCGTACTGCGCTTGCGCAGCTGCAGAACCCGCAGACCGCGGAGCCCCGTTTTCCCGAGCTCGGCTGGGGCGCGCAGCCCGGCAGCATCAAGGGCCTGCCCGTGGACACCAACTCCACCGTCAGCTTTAACAACGCCGCCGTCAAGGCCATCATCGGCGACTTCCAGTCGTTCTTCCGCTGGGGCTTTGCAAAAGATATGTTCATGCGGATCTTTGACACCGGCAACCCCGACAACGACGCCACCGCAGGCGACCTGGCCGGGCACAACCAGATCCTCATCCGCACCGAGGCCTATATCGGCTGGGGCATTCTGATGCCCGAGGCGTTTGCGATCATCGTGCCCTGATTTCGGGAGATGTCGAAATTGAACACCTACCGCAACGTAAAAACCGGCGCTGTCATCACGGTGCCAAACATCATCCGCGGCGACAACTGGGTGCCGGTGGCGGAAGCCCCGGGCCCGGCAAAGCCGCAGAGTAAAAAGCCCGCCGCCAAAGGAGCAAGAAAATGAGCAGCACCCCCTTTGCCAGCAAGGACGACATGCGCGCGCTGTGGCGGAGCATGACGCCCGAGGAAGAAGAGCGCGCGGCGGCGCTGCTGCCGGTGGTGTCCGACATCCTGCGTGAGGAAGGGCACCGGGCGGGCGTTGACCTCGAGGCCGAAGCCCTGGCGCGGGGAAGCTTCAGAACCGTGCTCAAGTCCGTGACCGTGGACATCACGGCGCGGGCCTTGCAGACGCCGACAGAGGGGACGCCCATGCAGCAGACCAGCCAGAGCGCGCTGGGCTATACCGTTTCCGGGACATATCTGGTCCCCGGCGGCGGTGTATTTGTAAAAAAATCAGAGCTTGCCAGGCTGGGCCTGCGCAGGCCGCAGATAGGAGCGATCGAGCCTTATGGACAATTTAATCCATGGAATCCCGGTCACAATCCTTTCTGTTGACGACGCGGCGGCGAGGACGTGGAAGACCGAGACGGTCGAAAACGTCCTCGTCGCGCCTTATGCGGAGACCGACGGCACGCGCGTGCAGCAGCCGCAGGGCCACGCGGCGGTCTATCACATGGCGATCCCCAAGACGGACACGCACCGCTGGGAAGGCGCGCTGGTACAGTTCTTCGGCGCGACCTGGGCGGTGGTCGGCGTGCCGACCCAGGGCATAGATCATCTGATCCCCGGCCCCTGGAATAAAAAGGTGGTCGTGGAGCTCTACCGCACGGCGGCGCTTGACCCCGCCGGGCTTTGGGCAGACACGGTGACACTGCTGCGCGTTTTGAGCGAAAAGGACGCCGACGGCTATGAGACCGGCACGGAGGCCCAAGGGACGCCGGTGGGCGCGATCTTCAACCAGGGCGTGGACACCACGACCGAGACCGACGCCGACAAGCACGGCCCGCGCCGTAGCGCCGCGGCGGAGATCTGGGAGCAGGACTACAACGGCGAACCCTACGTGAGCCACGGCGGCACACTCTACGGCGTGGACGCCTGCACCCAGACCGGACGCGGAACCGTCACGCTAAAGCTTTCGGAGGTGTGGAGATGAGCATCGAGGCGAGAGTCCGGGCGGCGCTGCTGCCCATCGTGCCGGTGGTGGAGCCGGACCAGTACAGCGGCACGGCCACGGTTTACATCACCTTCCGCTTTGACGAGATCGGGGTGCTTTTCGCCGAGGGCGAGGCCCAGGCGGTGCGCTATCTGCTCAGCGTAAGCCTGCACATGCCGCTCAGACCGACGGTAGCAGGGGAGAGCACGAACCCGAACACGCTCAAGCGGCAGATCAAAGCCGCGCTTGTTGGAATCGGCTGCACGACGCCGGATATTGTGGACGCCTCCGACGAGGCGGGGCGGATCTTTGTCTTTGAATGCGAGGCCACCGACGATGGCGCGGCTTGAGATCAGCGGGCTTGACGAGCTTGACCGGGTGTTCCGGGAACTCGGCAATGTGCCGGACGCCGTGACGGAGCGCGCCTGCAAGGCCGGGGCGGAGGTCGCCGCGGCAAAGATCAAGCAGACGGGCGAGAGCAAGCGCATACGCAGCGAAATCGCCCCGCATATACTCGACCACATTAAAGTCGGCAAATTCAAAAAGACCGACGGCGGCGGCTATGTGGACATCACCTTTTCCGGCACGCAAAAGAAAACCAAGGGCAGCAAGCCCGTGCAAAACAGCCGCGTCGCCTTTGAGAATGAATACGGCAACAGCACCCAGAGCGCCCGTCCCTTTGTGGGCCCGGCCATGGCAGCCAACGAGGACGCCATTGTGCGGCCCATGGCGGACGCGATCGGGAGCTTTATGGAATCCACATGGAACAAGTGAAAGGAGAGCACTATGCCTCAGTTTGACCTGCTCGGCATGCAGATTGCCGAATATACCCAAACCGCCACGGGCGCGACCCGCGGCGAAGCCATTAGCATGGGCGACGCCATGAACTGCCGCCTTGAGCTGCGAATTGCCGAAGGCCGACTTTATGCCGAAGGCGGGCTTGCGGATCTCCTGCGCGAGGCTAACGGCGGCACCGTTTCCGTCGGCGTCAAGTACATCCCCAAGGCTGCGCAGATGCTTCTTTTTGGCTTCGCTGAAAAGACCCGCGCTCTGACTTACACTGGCAAAGGCGGCACGGAGACGACCAAGCAGGCGGTCAGCCTCGCGGCCTCGCGCGGCAGCACCGGCAAATACGTGAGCTTCGCGTGCTTTGCGCCGGATATGATCGACAAGCAAAAGAAATACACCTGCTTTTTCGTCGCCTGCGCCCTATTTTCGCCGCCCGCTTATGAGCTGGAGACCAAGGGGGAGACCATCCGCTTTGCAACGCCCACCACAAACGGCGAATTCCTGCCGGACGACAGCGAGAGCGGCGTGATCCAGGAGGTGTACGTCGCCGACGAAGAGGCCGAGGCTCGCGCCTGGTGCAAGATGGTTGTCGAGGAGGATATCAGCTAATGCTTAAGCTTGAGACCAAGGCCGTCGAGTTTGACGGCAAATCCTACGAAATCTGCTGCAACATGGCGGCGCTCGAAGAGCTGGAGGCGCTGCACGGCGGCAGCATGAAGGCCGTCTTCGAGTGCGACGCAAACCACATCAACGCCGAGCTCCTGCTCATCATGCTCAACCAGGCGCGCGCCGACAGGGACGAGGACCCCATCACCAAGGCGCACTTTGCCCGGCGCTACAATTACGCGATGCTGCGCGAAATGGACATCTTCGGGATGTTCATGCGGGCCATGAGCCCGGAGGCGGCAAACAAGGACGCCGGGGACGAGGGAAAAAACTGACAGACCGGGCGGAGTCTGACGGGGCTGACTCCATCGACTTCGCCCGGTTTTTGGAAATCTGGCTTTTTGAGCTGCACATGCCGGAGGCGCTTTTCTGGAAGACGATGAACCCGGCGCGGCTCGTGAAGCTTTACAACGCGCACTTTAACACCAAAAAAAACAGCCGGGGCGGAAATGCCGGTGAACGGCAGGAAACCTCGCTTTACGCATACTTGATGGGAGGAGGCGGCTGAGACCGTGGCCACAAAAACATTAAAGGCCCGCGTGGAAATCGACGGCGAAAAAGAATACAAGCAGGCCATCAGCGAGCTCAACCAGGGCAACAAGGTCCTTGCCTCCGAAATGAAGCTCCTCCAGGAGCAGTACAAGGGCAGCGAGGGCAGCATGGAGGCCCTCCGGGCCAAGAGCGACGTGCTGGAGCGGCAGCTTTCCCAGCAGCGCGACAAGGTCCAGACTCTGCGGGAGGCCCTTAAAAACGCCGCCACGCAAAGCGGCGAATCCAGCAAACAGACCCAGAACTGGCAGATACAGCTCAACAACGCAGAACGCGAGCAAGTCAAGCTTGAGAGGGCGCTGGAAGAGACCAACAAAGAAATCGAGCAGCAGGGGAACGATTCTCAGGAAGCAGGCAAGAAGATGGCCACGCTGGGCGACCAGGTGTCAGGACTCGCCGAGCGCTTTGGCGTGCACCTGCCAGAGAGCGTCAAGGGGGCGCTTGACCATGTAAACGGTTTCTCTTCCGGCACCGTCGCAGCTATGGGCGCGGCAGCGGCAGGGATCGGCGCGGTTAAGCTCGCGATCGACGGCATCAAAGCCGGGATCGAGGCGGTTAAGAAACTAAACGAACTGACACTCGAGCAGGCTGAAAAAGCGGACGAACTGCTCACGCGCTCGGCACAGACGGGCCTGAGCACGGATCTTTTGCAGCAGCTTGACTACGCGGCTAAATTTATCGACTTTGAGGGCTTGGACAAATCCCTTGTAAAGATCACGCAGAGCATGGGAGAGGCCGCGCAGGGCACCGAAAAACAGACGGAGGCCTTTGCCTCACTCGGCGTCAGCATCCGGGACGACGTGACCGGCGAGCTGCGCGACAACTGGGACGTTTTCGAGGACACTATCGACGCGCTCGGACAGGTGGAAAATGAGACCCAGCGCGATATCATAGCTAATTCTCTTTTCGGCAAATCCTACAGCGAGTTAAAGCCCCTTATCGACGCGGGCACCGACGCGCTGAAGGAGCGCATGGAGATGGCTGATGTGGCAAGCAAAGAGGAAATCGAAGCCCTGGGCAGGGTCGACGACGCCCACCAGCAGTATGAATCCACGCTCGAGCGCGTAAAACAGAAAATCGCCGTGGAATTCGCCCCGGTATCGGAATCGGCGTTGACAAAGTTCGGAGATCTGGCCGAGCGCGCGGGCAATATGCTGGTGGAATCCGGCATTATCGGCAAGGTAGGCGCGATAGTGGAGCCGCTCGGCAGGATTGCCGAGACGGCGCTGGACATGGCCGAGCATGTCCTCCCCTTGCTTGAGGGGCCGCTGGACATTGCAGCCGGTTTGTTTAACGCCCTCGCGGACGGCGTGCAGGCTGCATGGGATAAGGCGCAGGAGTTTTACAGCTGGCTCTCCGAAAAGGACAGCCAATGGCAGATCAACGCCTCCAGCGGATATTATGTGGACGGCTTTGATGGCTCCTATGGCTACAACGCCGCCGGGGACACGAGCTGGCGCGGGGGCCTTACCTGGGTCGGAGAATCCGGCCCGGAGCTGGTGAGCCTGCCGCGCGGCAGCGCGATCTACTCCAACCAGGAAAGCCGACAGATCGCCGCGGCGGCGACCGACACCAGCCGCATCGAGGGCCTGCTGGAGCGCTGCCTCCAGCGCATGGACGGCATCGAGCGCGAGCTCGCCGACGGCGAGGCAGTCAGGAGGATGGCATAAATGGCGACGATTACGAAAATGCCTGAGCTTTATGGATATATAAGAGATAACAATGGAAGCAGTGATTTTTTCGGCTGGTATTCTACAACTCCAGGCTCCATGGTCAGACTCCAGACTACCAATTATGGTTCTGGGTACTACTATCTGCAATATGCTCTGTACAAGGCAAACACACCCATAAACCCATCTACGATTACAGGGGTTACCCTTGAGTTGACGTTTTCGCCGGTTAGTGGACACCAAAACGACGGCATTTTTAGATGTTCAGTCTTTAATGTCGATCCCAGAAACAGCTTCAGCGCCATTGCAACCCAGGACATCACTATTGCAAATTCTGGATCTGCGGTGACAAAAAAATTCAGCTTTACGGGCCTTAACTTTACCGCAAACGATATTATCGGTTTCGCCGTTGAGCAACGAGCGGGCGCGTCGGGGACTTGGGATGTGTATGGACCGGTTACATCAATTACCTACACGCCGCCGACGCTCGGCATGAGCGTATCCCCGTCGACGGTGTACGACATTGTTACCAGCATTACCGGATATACAAATGAGGTAAAGCTTGATTTTACGAACCGCGCCAGCAAAAGACTGACCGGCACGCTGTCGTACAACAGTACGGTTCTGCGATCCTTTACGGTAGAGGTCGGCGACGATATCATCGTTGAAGACGACACGCCTGTAAGCGACTATATCAAAATCTCGTGCTACGGTCTTTTCGACCTCTCCGGAGCAACCGGAAACAGCATCCGAGTAAACGTCAATGTCAGCGACGACATCGGACGAACGGCGAGCGGCTACTTTACCCTCATCAAACCTCAGGGAGGCACGATCAGCCCAATAGCTCCCCGCAGCACGACGCTGGACGGCACGGCGAGCATCAATTTCGCGTGGACGTATTCCGGAGACGGTACGCTCACGAAGACCGAGCTGCAGTGGAGCCGGGATAATGCGGCATGGACAGACCTGGCAACGGTTAGCGGTGCCGGAACGAGCTGGACGGCGCCTGCCATCAGCTTCCCGGCGGGGACGATCTACTGGCGGGCACGGGCGACCAACTCCTTCGGGATTGTCGGCGCCTGGTCGAGCGGCGTGAGCTTCACCGTCAAGTACGCGGCGCAGAGCCAGGCCGTGCCGGTCAACTCCCCGACAGGCGGAATTATCAGCGCCGCGCAGGCGCAGACTTTTCAGGTAGCGCTGGAGGCCAGCGCGCCGGTTTACGAGCCTTTCACAGTCTCGGCGGCGACCTTCTACTGGCGCGCCGGCGAGAGCGGAGACTACACCGCGGTCACAATGACGCCGAACGGCAACAGCGCGGGCGTCACAATCCCGGCCGGGACGTTTCCGAGCGGCGACATTCAATGGTACGCTTCCGCTACCGACAACACCGGGCGCACGACGCAGACCAGCGTCTTCTCACTGTCCACACTAAATGCGGCGGTAGAGGCGGTTCCGATCGCCCCAAGCAATACGGTTGAGAGCAGCGACGCGGAGATATTGTTCCGCTGGAGCTACGCGAGCCTTGACGGCAGCGCCAGCGCCGGGGCGGAGCTGCAAAAAAGCTCTAATGGCACAAACTGGAGCGCTCTGGTCAGCGTCCCTGCCGGGCTGGATTCTGTGCCGGTATCTGGCGCGGGATTCGCCGCCGGGAAAGTCTTTTGGCGCGTGCGCGCCCAAAACGCGGCCGGGGACTGGAGCGATTGGTCAACGGCGCTGTCTTTCCAGATATTCGGCGCGCCCGTCATCTCCAGTGTGAGCGGCAACGGCAAACCGTTTTTAACGATCAACTGGCAGGTGGAGGGGCAGCTCGCCTATAAAATCGAGGTTGACGGCAAAACATACGGCCCCTACCGCGGCGAGTCGGCGCGCAGCTTCACCCTGCCGGAGCCGCTGCCGGACGGGCTCCACATCGTCAAAGTTGCAGCTCAAAACCGCTATTCTCTCTGGAGCGCGTGGACGGAAGCCAATGTCAGCGTGCAGAATGTCCCAGGCCCGCAGATAACGATAGACGCAGAGTGGCCGCAGGGCGAGAATATCCGGATCATTTATACCGATGCGATTATTCCCCCGTGGATCATCAAAACGCTGCCGGAAACCGTGCGGATCGACATGGGCCGGTGGACGCTCTCAGCTGTTGAATACTATTCGGCGGCGAATGTATTCCAGTGGTATTTCCGGGCGAATGAAAGCCAAGCCTGGACGGCAATCGACGGCGCGACAGGAAGAAACTACACGATTGAAGGCGCGATAAGAAACAACGGGCAGTACCGTGTCAAGGTCTCAAACCCAGTCGGAGAAGTCTACAGCAATATCTCGAACTTCACGTATGACATTTTCGCCACTTCATACGTATCCGATGTTTTCAATACGAACCTTTACGCCGAAACCGGATACTTTTTGATTTACCGCGACGGCGCGTTGATAGGAACAACCAGGCGAAATTATTTTTATGACCGCACGGCGCTGGGCGCGCACGAATACTATGTTATCCAGGAGCTGCCGGGCGGGTACTACACAAAATCCAACACGGTGACGCTTACGGGCGCTGTGGAATGTCCCGCGATTGCTCTGCTTTCCGGCGGGGATTTCCTGCTGCTGGAACTGAGCGAGGACGCCAACCGGACGCAGACCATCACCAAGACCGGCGAGGTGGCGTACATCCAGTATTCCGGCGGGAAATACCCGGAGGCGGAGATCGGCGAGGCCGAGAGCCTGACGGCAAGCGGCGACGTGAGCTTCACGGCGGCGCAGGAAGCCGACGCGCGGCGCTTTGAGTCTATGCTCAAAAAGGCGGTTATCTATAAGACGCCGGGCGGCGAGATCGTGGTGGGAATCATGCAGGGATTCACACGGCGAGACCCGCGCTTCTTCAAGAGCTACAGCTTTAGCGTGACGCAGATGGAGTGGAGGGACTACACCAATGCGTGAAATCAAGTTCCGCTATGAGCTTTTGAGGGGTGGCGCTTACTGCGGCTTGCTCAAGGCCGTGGACAGGACGCCACGGATCCGCTGCAACAGCACGGACAGGCTAAAAATGCTGCTCACAGCGTCCTTTAAGCCCACGGCCTACACCGTGGACGGCGACCCGGTGGAAATCGACTGGCTCAATGATGAGGTGCGCCCGATATCGATCATCGACGGCGTGGAGGAACCCTGGGGCGTGTACGGTTTCGCAAAGCCACAGGAGAACACCGAGGGGCCGACCAAGACGGTCAGCGTCTCGGCCTATGACCGCGGGAAGGTGATGGAGGACTCCAACAGCGAGGGGCTGATCTACTTCCCGCGCGGGACGAATTACACAGACGCGGTGGAGCAGCTTCTGACCGCCGCAGGGATCAGCACGGTATTCAAAACAGCAACCAGCGAGACGCTGGCCACAGCGCGCGAGGACTGGAAGGCGGGCACGTCCCGCCTGGATATCGCAAACCAGCTCTTGTCTGAGATCTCCTACAATCCCCTGTATTTTGACCTCTCCGGCGCCGCCGTGCTGGAACCTGCGACCGTGCCGGAGGCTATCAACATTAAACACACGCTCGATACCTCGGATCCCGACACCCGCGTCGTCGCCGGGCGCTTTACCAAAACGCGGGATTTTTTCAGCGCGCCGAACGTCTTCGTCGTCAACTGTGATAACCCGGAGCTGGGCGCGACGCTCAGCGCGACGGCAGTCAATGATAACCCGCAGAGCCCGCTTTCGACTGTTCGGCGCGGGCGGCGGATCGCCCGCGTGATGAACGTGAACAACCTCCCGTCACAGGCGGCGGCGCAGGCCTACGCCGCCCGGCTGCGGAATGAGTCCATGATTTCCGGTGAGGTCATCACGCTGGAGACCGGGCTGCTCCCCGGATGGGGCGTGGGCGACGTGGTTGCGCTGATCCACGAGGGCGAGGTCTCGATCTGCGTGTCGCAGTCCTGGACGGCGGATCTCTGCGCAGGCGGAAAAATGACCCATACTCTCAAAAAGGTGGTGTACAACTTAGATGTTTGAAGCGTCGAGAGCCCCGCAGGCCGGGGCGGCGGCTGGTGAATGGCTCACCGCCGAGGTCAGCAGTATCGACGCCGACGGCGTGCACCTGATCCTTGCGGGGCAGTCGAGCCCCACGCAGAAGGGCTCCCTGCGCCTCGCCTCGGCGGTCGTCGCCGTCGGCGACCGGGTGCTCTGCCTGCGGGCGTTTGGCACGATCATCGTTTTTGACAAACTGTTGTAAAGGAGGGAAGGCTTTGAATATCATCGATCTCTCCGTACCGGCTGGCGTCTCGTCCCCGGTGGCGGAGTGCGGGGCCGTCATGATCGGCTACGTTGGCGAAGGCGGCGTGACGAAGGTCGTGCTGGACGTCTCCGCGTGGGAGGAGGCCTACGGCGAGGGTGTGGTCACGCTCGGCGTGCAGCGCAGCGGGGATCCGACCTGGTACCCGGTGGCGCTCACCGTCGACGGCACGACGGCCGCGTGGCTGGTGTCAAAATTGGACACCAACGTGGAGGGCATGGGCGTCGCCCGCTTCGCCTATACCGTCGGCGGAGCGGAAAAGCGTTCCGCCGTGTGGCATTTTTTCGTGGATCGGGGGCTCCAGTCCCCGGAGGGCGACGTTCCCGACCCCTATAAGAGTTGGGTCGAGCGGCTGGAAGACCTGGGCGCTGAGACTCTTCAGAACGCCCAGGACTCGCAGGACGCGGCGGACGCCGCGGAGCAGTCGGCGACCGACGCCGCAGGCAGCGCGGAAAGCGCTGAGACGGCCAAAAACGCCGCAGGAGACGCGGCAGCGGCGGCGGGTGAATCTGCCCGCGCTGCCGGGGAAAACGCGTCCACGGCGCAAGGCGCGGCCCAGGCCGCCCAAAACGCGGCAGGCGCGGCAGAGCAATCCGCGACGGTTGCCGAAGCTGCCCAGCAGGCCGCGGAGACTGCCGTCACCCACTACCCCAAAATCGTCAACGATTTCTGGTGGGTCTGGGACGTGAGCACGGGCTCGTATGTAAACACCAACGTCAAAGCAGAAGGCGAGGACGGCGAGGGCGCGGTTTTATCCGTCAACGGCAAGACCGGCGAGGTCACGCTGGACGCAGAGGACGTGGGCGCGCTGCCCGACAGCTCGACGCTTGACAATATCCCGGATGGGGCGACCTACAAGCGCCCGACCGCGGCGCAGGTGCAGCAGATCCAGACCAACGCCGCCGACATCCAGACCCAGGGCGGCGAGATCGGCCAGCTCCAAGACGACGTAGAGGCCATTGAGCAGAAGATCCCCAACCAAGCGAGCAGCAGCAATCAGCTTGCGGACAAGGCCTTTGTCAACAGCTCCATACAGACCAGCTCCGCGCATTTTCGCGGCAACTGGGAGACGTGGGTTGACGTTCCGACCAACGCGGCACTCTATCCCGTGGACGACGACGGCAACACGACGCCGACAAGCAACGACTATATGGTTGTCCAGGACGCGGCGGGCTACCCGGCGGGCGACGACGAACTTGAGGGAACGTGGCGGTTCAAGTTCAGCGGCGTCTGGGCCCTGGTGGGCCGGGCCGGTTGGCATCCGGAGTATCAGGTCAACGAGACGCCGCTGACCGCCGCGCAGATTGCCGCCATCAATTCCGGGGCGACGGCGGAGCTGATCGCGCAGATCACGGCCAACGAAACAGCGATCCAGGGGAAACAAAATAAGATCACCGCCTCCGGTCTGCTCAAGGGCGACGGCGCGGGCGGCGTGAGCGCTGCGGTGGCTGGCACGGACTACGCCACGCCGAGCGCGATCCCATCGGTGCCGTCCGCGTACACATCCAATCCCGCCGCGCTGGGGACGGCAAGCCCCGGCAGCTCCACAAGCTGGGCGCGTGGCGACCATGTGCACCCCAAGCCGAGCGCGGCGGAAATCGGGGCGGCTGCGGCTGGCCTTGGTATGACTGGCGCTTCTGTCGGGCAGTATGTCAAGGTCAAGACTGTGGACGGCAACGGGAAGCCCCTGACATGGGAGGCCGGTACGCCAAGTGGAGGCGGTGGGATGTCGTCAGAAGCTGCGGAACTGCTCATCACAATCTTATCCGCCGGGATCTACACGTCGTCGCAAACGGTCAACATTGCTATGCTGGCTGATTTGATTGGTGCTATTACAATCAGGCAAGCGGGCACGACGCTGGTGATTACTGGGGTGAAAACAATTACGACAGTTTCGCAGAGCGACAGCACATTATCTTTGATCTAACACGGAGGTGGATCATGTCTATCAATGCTATAGTTGACAACGTAACCTACAACGGGATACAGACCATAAGCGTAGGCGGAAAAACCATCGCACTGGAAGAATCTGGCGGCACTTCCGGCTATACCGCTGACGATATCGTCAATCCAGCCGGGATCGGGGGAGATATAGTTATTACTTTCGATGGTTCAGCAAGACCTTATGCTTTTGTTAATTCTGCGATAACTTCGGTTGTAATCGAAAATAATTGTGCGAATCTCAGTATGTTTGAGGGTTGCAATGAATTGGAATCCATTATTGCTCCTAAAATAACGACATTGACGGATAAAAATAACTTTGCGCGTAACTGCACAAAGCTTACCACAGTACGATTGCCTACATTGCGCGATTCCGGTTCGGGTATTTTTGACGGGTGCTCATCGTTGTCAGCGATTGCACTCCCGTCTGTAAGGTATATTTTCACGGTACATTTTCGTGACTGCACAAGCTTGGCTGTTGCTGATTTTGGGCCAGAAGTCCAATTTATACGCGGCGAAATATTTAAAGGGTGCTCATCTCTCGGTACACTGATTTTACGCAATGCGAATGGTGTGTCACCGCTTTCTTACACAAACTGCTTTAATGGTACACCTTTTGCGTCTGGTGGTAGTGGTGGAACAATTTATATCCCAGAAGTTATGTATAATCACCTTGGCGACGGAAGCAGTCTTGACTATATAGCTGCGTCAAACTGGAACACCATTTATGGCTACGGTACCATTTCGTGGGCAAAAATCGAGGGCAGCGCATACGAAACGCATTACGCGGACGGCACGTCTGTGTCGGCGTGAGTTGGTGACGGCTTATGATTACTACATACTCAACCCAGGGCACAAAAGGCATTGTAGACGAGCAAGATTTTACGCCAGTATCATTGGGATTAACAGCTGTAACAAAAGATGTTGCCCGAGTCGCACCACACAAAGACCTGAGACAAACATTCGGGATTTATTTGCACCAAGGCTTTTCGTGGCCCGCGCACAACATACCGCCCAATACAATCCCGTCTCTTTTAGGCGCATTGGATCTTGGGTTTGATGGAATGGAAACGGATATCAGAAAAACATCGGATGGTGTTTGGGTTATCTCACATAACAGCACGGTTGACGGCACAATTAACGGAACAGCCGTAAGTCTTTCAGTCAGTGACAGCACGTTAGCGCAGCTCAAGGCGGTGGTACTGGGAACCTCTACTGAGTACGGTGAAACACACATTGCGACGCTTCAAGAGCTTTGCCAAACGGCGGCGTACACAGGTATGCGTCTACTGTTGGAGTATAAGGGCGGCGCGAATCCCGGTGAAATAGCGGAGGTCGTTATGATGTCCGGTATGCAGGGCCGTGTTATCTATATGTGCAGCCATACATATTGGTCGCAATTTGCGGCAATCGACCACAACGCGAGCTTTGCTGAAGTCATTTTTGGGCTTGGGACAGTCACAGATTTTAGCCCATACACGGTTTTTTTGAACGGCAGCAATACAGTAGGTCTGGATTATCAAGCAACAACAAACGACGCGAATAATCCAGATATGACCAATGTGATTTTAGCGCAGAAAGCAGGCTTGTCCATCGATTTCTGGAATATCAGCGGTGCTGCTCATAATGCGTATTTTGACATAAATCCGCGAGCAATAACGGTAAACGGGTCTGATGTCTTTACTTATCTTGCTACGTATTTGGATGAAAAGCAATCCGCCCTTCCCGGCCCAACATCGTGATTGCAATATTAACGTAGAGGTGAAGATATGATCGTCTTAATCGTTTTTGCCGATCGAAGCTTCGATCGGCGTCATCTTCTGGGCGCTGTTCAGTGCCGCCCACGACGCGGACAAGCAGCAGGAGCCGATGATCGACGAGGACAAGAAGCACAGTGGCCTGTTGACGGAGGAGCGATATGAGCATTTGGTACTGGATCACCGCTGAGTTTAAGGCGCTCGGCTGGTACTGCGTTGCGCATGGGCCGGAGTTTTGGCTTGTTGCCCCCATCATCGGCGCGGCGGCGCTGGCGGTGGTGGTCGGGATTATTGTTGGGAGGTACGACAAATGAAGGGCGTAGACATTTCTCATTATCAGAAAGGGCTGATGATCCGGCAGCTCAAGCAGGCCGGGTACGATTTCGCCATTATCAAGCTGACGGAGGGCGTCAGCATCGTGGACAAGGCGGCCTTTGACTTCTACCGCGAGGCGTATGAGCTGGGCTTTCCGGTCGGCTGCTACTGCTACAGCCACGCGACGACGCCCAAAGAAGCGGCGGCAGAGGCGGGTCACCTGCTGGACACGCTAAACGGTTTCCCGATGCCGCTCGGCATCTATTTGGACGTTGAGGAGCCGAAGCAGCTCGGGCTGTCGCATGACGCGCTTCTTGCTGTGTTGGACGCCTGGTGCGACGGGATCGCGCAGCACGGCTATGTGCCGGGGGTCTACGGTTCGGAGGGGAATCTTTGGGCCAAAATCCGCCCGGAAGAGCTGCCGGAAGGGGCGCTCGTGTGGGTGGCGAAGTGGAGCAGCACCCCGCCCCATACGCCCTGCGATCTGTGGCAGACGAGTGATAGCGGGCGCGTCAGTGGCTACGACGGAAACATAGACACGGACTTAAGTCGGAGCGTTCGGTTTGAGACGCTGGTTGACGCGGGCGGCTGCGACTATCAGTATCACCACCAGCTAACGCCCACTACCCCGGACAAGCAGCCCGACGCGGAGGCGGCGAACAGACAAGACTCGGTTGATCTGGTCAACGATTTTCTGCTGTCGTATCTGCAAACGGCTGAATTCCGGGAAGGATTCAGCGAATACGTGAAAAACAGCTGTGCGCTGATTGAAAGGAGATAGAACCATGGATATTATTGAACATCTTGGAATCGAAACCGTCCCCGTTATCGCGGTCATCGTGCTTCTTGTTGTGCAGGCGGTAAAAGCTACACCCCTTGAAGACAAGTGGCTTCCCGTGATCGCTGGGGCGGTTGGCGGCGTTCTTGGCCTCGCGGCGACTTTTCTTATGCCGGACTATCCAGCGCATGATCCGCTGACCGCCGTAGCCGTCGGCATTGTTTCCGGCCTTGCAGCGACCGGAGCACACCAGATCTACAAACAGGTTTTTGCATCCGACGATAATGACAAAAAACCTCACGATTATGAGTCAGAGGCGAAACACCTTATGCAAGAGTTTAAAGAGTCGAGCTGGAACGGCAAACTGTAAGGGAGGGTTCGCCCGTGAACGACGAACAACTCAAGACGCTGGTCGAGTGCGAGCAGAGGAGCAAAAGTAATACCCACCGACTGGATAAACTTGAACAGCAGTGGGAGGTCTTAAACAAACTGGCCGTCAGCGTCGAGAAAATGGGAATTAACCTCGCAACGATGGACAAATCCATCCAAAAGCTTGACGCCAAGGTCGAAGAGCAGGAGGCGAAGCCCGGAAAACGCTGGGAAGCGGTGGTCGAAAAGGTCATCATGCTTTTTGTGGCTGCCGTCGCCGGGTATGTTTTCTCCCAGGTGGGGCTTTGAGATGCAGGATCTGTTCCAGGCCTGGCATCCCTTTAATCCCAATCCCCGTGGCCTTTTGGTCTGTGACTGCACGGTGAGGTCTATTTGCGCGGTGACCGGACTGGACTGGAACACCGTCCACGACACGCTTTGCTCACTCTCCGGCACGATGGCGGACATGCCCAGCTCCGATCGCGTCTGGCATGAGCTTTTAAAATGGTGCGGCTTTCACCGCCGCGAGCTGCCGGACCGCTGCCCGGAGTGCTACACGGTGCGGGACTTCTGCGCGGATCATCCGACCGGGATCTATGTGCTGGGCCCACCGGCGCACGCGGTCGGCGTGCTGCGCGGAGAATACTGGGACGCATGGGACAGTGGGTCCACAATTCCAACATATTTTTTAACCCGAGAATGATATGATCTAATCAGGAGGGATATTTTATGGCTTATGATATGTATGGGCGCTGGGTGCCCGATAATCAAATTGACCCACGCACGGGCTATCCCTACGGCATGCGAACGCAGCCGCAGCCGGGCCCGGTTCCCGGTTACTCCAGCTTCAACCAGCCCGCGCCGCCGATGCCGCAGCCGCCCGCGCCGCAGCCGCCCGCCGGGATCACCATGACTCCGGCCATGATGCACGCGGACATTATCCAGATCACCGGCGAGCAGGATGTCCGGGACGCGATCGTCCCGGCGGACGGTGTGCCGCGCATGTATATGACCGACGACGAGCGCCTCTTCGCCACAAAACGCATGGGCCCGAACGGCCCCAAGATCACGTTTTACGACCCGCGCCCCGAGGAGCCGCCCGCGCCAAAATTCGACCCGAGGGAGTTTGTCAAATACACAGACCTCGGCCCGATCATCGGCCAGTACGTCGATAACAAGTTCGCGCAAATGACCCATCAGGCGGCGATCGAAGATCAGCAGGCCGCGCCTTCGGCCCACAGCGCGCCCAGGACGGGCGCGAGAAAGGACGGGTAAAGATGGGCTTCTTTTCTCGCCCGCAAGCCTCAGCGCCCGAGCAGGGGCAGAATGCGAGCCAATCGCTGCGAAACCCCGTGAACATGGTTAACGACATCGAACAAAACCCTGCGCTTCTCGGCCAGACGAACTGGAACATCCCGCAAGGGATGACGGACGGGGACCAAATTCTGCAACATCTGGTCAACACAGGCCAGGTCAACCCCGCGCTTGTCCAAAATCCCTTTGTTATGGGACTGGCCAGGGCAATCAGTTCTCTTAGGCACCAATAACGCAGACCTGAGCCTTTAAGGCCGGAGTCATTGATTTTACGCAATGGCCCCGGTCTTTTATTTTGCTGTTCATGCTGCCGGGTCGACACGGTGGTTTGAATAAATATTTTCTGAAAGGACATAAAACATGTTCGGAAACAACAACAACGGCATCGGCGCCTATATGCCGGTGCAGCCCGCCTATGGCGGCGGCTACGGCAACGGCGGTCTCTTCGGCAACGGCGGCGACATCTGGGCGCTGCTGTTCGTTCTGGCTCTGCTCGGCGGCAACTGGGGAGGCTTCGGCGGCTTCGGCTGGGGCGGCATGGGCCTCGGCATGATGGGCGCAGGCATGGGCATGGATATGCTCTATCCCTGGCTCAATAACAGCCAGAACATCAACGGCGGGTTCCGCGATCAGATGATTAGCGGCAAGCTTGACGCCATCAGCGCCGGGCAGAGCAACGGCTTCAGCCAGGTGCAGCTCGGCCTTGCGGGCCTGGGCCGCGACATCTGTCAGACCGGCAACGGCATCACGGCAGCGGTCACCGGCGGCTTTGCCGCGGCGGAAAGCGCCGAGAACGCCAGACAGATGGCCCTCCTGCAGCAGCTTTTCGGCATTCAGACTGCCCAGCAGCAGTGCTGCTGCGATCAGCGCGCAGCTACCGAGGGACTGCGCTACACCATCGCCACCGAGGCGGCCAACACCCGCGCGGCGTCTTCCGCAGACACGCAGAGGGTGCTTGACAAGCTTTGCCAGCTTGAGCTGGATAACGAGCGCGCACAGCGTGCTGCCGACCAGCGCGAAATCGCCCGCCTCAATTCCGAGCTCATGTACGCCCGCGGCCAGGCGTCCCAGATCGAGCAGACCGCGCAGATTCGCGCGGCGCAGGCCACAACCGCGAACCAGCTTGTCAACGAGCTCAGGAGCTGCCCGATTCCGTCTCAACCGGTTTATGGCAACCAGCCGATCTTCCAGTGCCAGCCCAACTATGGCGGCTGCGGCTGTTCGGGAAATAACTTCGGCTTCGGCTACGCCGCCGCCTGAAAGGCGGTGTCGTAATGGCTGCACAGTTTAACGCTCCTCTGCGGCAGACGATCCAGCCCAACGCGGCGGCAATCTTTCCCGCGGCGTTTCCGCCGGATCCCTACGGTATCATTTTCCACGAGCCGGAAACCGGCGTTTTCCGGCTCGCCTCGCCCAGCGCACTCGGCCTGGTGGATTTTCGCCGCCGTTGCTGCTGTCGCCGCGGCATGCCGTATGCCACCTACGCGGTCGAAGTTAACGGCAATCTTGCCATCAGCGAGGGCGGCACGGTTGAGCCGATCAGCATCGCGCTCGTCGTGGATGAGGAGCAGGCGCCGACCGGAATCATCACAATCAGCCCGACCGCTGCCGAGGAGTTCTGGAGCATCGGGCGGAGCATCATCGTGACTGTCCCGGCAATCTGCCGCTGCTCCACGGTTTCCCTGCGAAATATCAGCACGCAGCCGGTCGATCTGGTCAACGCCAACATCCAGATCAGGCCACAGCTGCTGCGCTGAGAAAGGAGGATAACGCAATTGTTTGATAACATCATCGGCTATTACGTCCGCAAAATCGACGAGGCCGACCGCCGCGCGGGCATGGGTGAAAATATCGAGGAATACGAGCACCAGTGCCTGGAGGTCTACAGCCACACGCTCAAGTCCATCCTGACCGCAAAGGCTATGCTGGAGGACAAAGGCTCCGGCATGCGCGGCGGCATGAGCTTTGCCGACGGGCGCGGCGGCAACAGCAACGGCATGCCCTACGGCAACAGCTACGGGTACAGTTACGCCGACAACCGCATGCCCAACATGGGCAACAGTTACCGCGGCGGGTACTCCCGCGCTGACCGCATGGACGCCGTCATCGACAGCGTCAACGGAGCCATGGCGGATCTGCCCGCCGACATGCAGCGGGAGGCTCAGACCTTCCTTAACCGCATGCAGCAGGCCCGCATGAATGCGAGGTAGCGCCATAAAAAAGTTCATCTAAACACAGCAGACGCCGGGGATAACTCCCCGGCGTTCTCATTGCCATTTTTATTGCCATTTGTACCTTAATTATTGGCGCAAAACGGTTAATTTTAGCGTTATTTGAATTAATGCCAAATCGATCAACTCCGCATGAATACACAAGAAAAAGCCTTGAGACGCAAGCGTTTCAAGGCTTTTTCTTGTGGTGGAGGTGAGGGGAGTTGAACCCCTGATTCAGGCGCTATACCCATTGGTATCAGCGGCGCCTGAATTCTCATTGCCATTTTCATTGCCTTTTTTACCGTTAATTGACGGCGGGGCAGGGGTTAGGATGCTTTCAAAGTGGGCGTTGATGGCGGCGTCGGCGGCGGCTTTCTGGGTGTCGTAGGTGTGCTGGTAGCGGTAGACCATGGTGTCCTTATTCGACCAGCCGCCGCGCTCCATCATGTATTTGTCCGGCACGCCCAGCTTGAGGCCGACGCTCGCATTGATGTGGCGCAGGTCGTGGAGGCGGACGGCGGGGAGACCTTCGCGGGCGCACAGCTCGTGCAAGCGCTTGAGGATGTAGCCGGGATGGTGACCGGAAAAGAGTGGGCCGGGCGGGCAGGCGCGGACCTTTTCCAGGATGTAGGGCGGGGCGGCGACGGTGCGGGCGCTCTCGCTTGTTTTGGTGCCCTTTTCCACAAGTTCGCCGTGCTCGTCGTTTACCAGGGCGCGGGAGATCCGGACGCTCGCGTGAGCAAAATCAAAATCCTCCCGCTTGAGGGCCAGAATTTCGGAGCGGCGCAGGCCGAGCCAGAGGGCGAAGAGGATCGGCAGCTCGCACGGATCGCCGACGGCGGCACGGATCAAACGGGCCTGCTCCTCATCGGTGAGGATCGCGTAGCTTGAGGCCTGCAGCGTCGGCAGGCTCACGCGGGAGAGGTCGATGTCCGCGCCGTTATACTTGAGGACCGAGGCAATAAAGCCGTATTCATTGAGCACCGTTTTCGCGCTCAGGGGCTTGCCGCCGCTGCCGGGCTTTTTGAGCATGCCTTGAATCTGGATCTGGATCATGTCGGCGGTAATGTCGTGTATGTTGGTATTCATGAGGCCCTGGAAGTAGAGGCGCTTTTGCTTTTGGTAGCTCGCAATGGTAGACGGGCTCACGCTGCCGCGGCGGCTGTCGATATATTTGTCGATCGCGGTGGACAGCAGCAACGGTTTCGGCTTCGAGGCCGTCTCCACAAGTCCGGCTTTGATGGCGCGGGCGGCGGCGTAGTATTCCGCCTCGGTTTTGGCGGTCACAGGAACGCGCTCCCCGGCGACGGTCACGCGGGCAAACCAGGAGCCGGACGGCAGCTGCCGGGGCCGCGGCACCTTGAGCTCTGTTTTTTCCTGTATCTGGCGCTCACCGCACCAGGGGCAAAAACTGGCGTTTTCGGGCAGCTTGCCGCGGCAATGGCGGCAGGTGGTAGTATCTCTCTTTCTCGGCATTTCTCTCTCCTATTAGGAAAGCCCCGGAAGACCGGGGCTTTTGTGGTTTTAATTAAACACCGCGCTTATTTGAATCCCAAAGAGGGTTTACCAACATAGGGGGTAAAGATGGCAGGGCCATCGTCTATTTTAACATACTCACCATCATGCAGGTCAACAGACCACTCTGAAACATGCTTTGATGCATCAAAGCGCTTGTGAGCCGTGGATACAATAGTCTTTATAGAGATCATAGAACCAAAAGGAATAGATGTCCCATCCTCTGAGACGCTGGTTCCGGTTTCAACAGAAGTCGATGCACCTTGAAGAGGCTTGATTGTCCATTTCCCTGCCGGGATGTCCGCGCCGACCTGCCAGACGCCCTGCGGGACGGTGACCTCCTGCCATTCGGCGCTGTTCCATATGGCAAGGTTGATCTGATCTTTCAGAGCGACAAGCTCGTCAAAGGACATGCCGGACAGATCCCACTCGGCAAAGGCAGCGGGGACGAATGAGACCGCGAGACAGAACGCAATAAGGAACGACAACACCTTTTTCATACTGTAATCCTCCACAATTCTTTCAATTTTGACAAAGGGTGTTTTCTATAATAGCGGCAAAGCCGCAATATAGATTAACGGAGGTGTTAAATTTGACACGAAAGAGACTATGATCCAGGACATCATCGCACTGCTGCGCGAGAGCGACATGAAGGTCATCCGCTTCGTGCTCGCGTTTTTGAGGGGGTAGAAACCCCTCAGTCACCGGCATGAATGCCGGTGACAGCTCCCCTTGCAGGGGAGCCAAAGCGGGGAGTCAGCCGGAGGAATCCGGCTGGCTCTCTTTCGCTTTCTGGGCCTCCCATTCGGCGGTAACGTCGGCAAAGATCTTCTCGACGACCGCCCACTCCGGCCCGTCCGGATCAAAGCGCAGCAGGGCAGTGACCAGCGCGCGCCGGAAGGACGCAAGCCGAGAGGCGAACAGGCGCTTGACCAGACGGCCCAGCTCCTCCTCCTCATTTTCAGGGCTATGCATCTCGCCCTCTTCATACCGCAGCCAGTTTTCATTTACATTGAATTCCCGGCAGATTGACGTAATTGTCCTGTTGCTTACACCGTTTTTATCGTTTTCAAAAAGACTTATTGCGCCCTGTGTCAATCCGAGTTTCTGTGCAAACTGATGAAGATTTAAGCCGCTTTCTGTGCGGATTGCCTTAATCCGTTCACCGACCGTCATTATATCACCTCTCATTTTGCACTATAACACAAGATATAGATTCTCGTCAAGATGGAAATTTAGAAGCTAATAAAAATAACGCTTGACAAAGTTTAGAAAAAATGCTAAGTTATTAGTGCCTAAAGTAAAGGCGCTACAAAAATCAGCATCCCGCAGAGCCGCCCCGGTTACCTCTCTCAGTCGCCGCCGCACGCACCGGCGACAGCTCCCCCAAAGGGGGAGCCAAGCACCCCGGGGCGGGGACGTGGGAGGAGAGGAGATTATGAAGACAAGCACAATTATTACGATCCACCAGGTTCTGGAGCATGAGATGTCCGTGCATGCAATGATTCTCCAGGACGAGGGGAAAAAGGAAGCCGACCCGAAGACTCCAGGCGCTGCTTTTGCGTTTGACATGCTCGCCATGCTTCACAGGTCCGCGTTTGACATGGCGGAAAAGAACCTCGCGGAGGTCAAGGCCGCGCTGGAGGATTTCGACGCCCAGGACTGGAGCGCGGCGGTGCACGAAGGCTGCAAGGGAACCTGTAAGTAATTCCGACAAGTTCATCAGAAAGAGAGAGAAAGACGATGAAAGAAGACATCAAAAAGATTCTGTTTATCAAGGCCATGGCCGCGCTGGAGGCCTACTAGGCCGCGGTCAAAACGCGGTATCCGTCCGAGGAGGCCAAGTACCGGCACGAGCGCTTTTGTGCGATCTGGGACGTGATCGAGGAGGCCGGGCTCGCCGAAGAGTACGAAACCTGGAAGGAGGGGTGAGCCCCCCCCCTCCCAATATGCGGCGCACGGACGCGGAGCCAATGCTCCAGCCGGTTCGACTCCGGCACGCCGCGCCAACGGATGGCGGCAGAGGCGGCAGGCCCGTCTGAGCTTTGCCAGCACAGCTCCCCACGCCTGCGTCAGAAGAGCCCGGCTTTGTTCCGTTTTCCCGGTTTGCGTAAGAGCCGGGAAAACTCCACAGCCGCCGTGCCCTTCTTCCTTTCCGAACCGAACCCGCGTTGCTGGGCTTCGGTTCGGTGAGACGCGGAAACGCGGTCTGGCGGCGAGCTCCGGACTGACACCAGGGAACCACCGCCCGCACCGACATCCGTACCAGCAGCGCGAAGGCAGGGGCCTCTTTCGGGGCCCAGCGCTGCATGCTGAATCTCCTAACGGGTCAGGCCCGCGGGACGCGGGTCTGATTCGGGGGAGGGGCGGAATACGCCAGGCTTTGACAATTAAATGCCCGCGGCCGCGGGCGATGGTAGGGCGGCGGTTTTTCGCGCGGTTTTGTCTCTCCCGCGCACAAACCTCTTTCTTCAGCGCAGCCTCATTCTCCATACATGTATTTATCCTTTTTCCTTTCCTGCCGCCCTATCATCGCGCACGACCGAGCGGTCTGCAATCTAAAAGAGAGAGGTGATGATGATGTCCAATCGCAAAGACGCGGCGGCGCTGCTGGCCAAACTGCCGGAGGCCGTCCAGGATCAGATCTTAGCCCGGATCGAGGGCGCGGCGCTGGCGCTGGACGTATTGCAGGCGCAGGGCCAGACGAGCGAGACTCCGGGCGGTGCGGCGTGAGCCGTGCCGCTTCGTGCCCCCGGGACTGCCCCGGGCGGCGCGTCGGCTGCCACAGCCGCTGCCGGGAATACCGCGAGCGGCGTGAGAAGGATCTGCGGCGCTATGAGCAGCAGAAGCTCAGCCGAATGATCGACGAGGTGCGTTATTCCGGCGCGCCCAAAAAGTAAGAGAGAGAGGTGCAGCATGCCCAGAACACGATTTGACAAACTCTGCGAGCAGAAGGAGCCGCCCATCGACTGGCTCAAGGCCGCGATATTGGAGCGCATGGACACCAAGCACATGACCAAGCAGGCCCTGGCGGACGCCGCCGGGATCGGCAGGGACAATATGCTGGTGCTCATGCGAAAAAGCCCCATGGACTGGAAGCGCGAGCAGCGTGAGAGCGTCTGCCGCGCGCTCGGGATCGAAACCGTGCTGACCGTGGTCGGTCAGCCGCATATATGAGGAGGAATCAGCATGCCAAACGAAACAAAACGAGTTGACCCGTCTTTTTTGGACGGGAAAGAGCCGCTTGCTGTCGGATACAAAATTTTTGAGTACGACGGCGGCGCAAACGGCGGGTACTGCTACTGCGACGAGAACAACGTCATGGAGGGCAGCGTCCACACGGTGACAGGCGTAATCGGGCTTTGCAACTGGGGCCTGCATTTTTGTGAGGCCTCGCTGGACTGCCTGCAATACGCTGATCCGCTGACATGGAATCGCTTTGCAAAGGTCGCGGCCTATGACGAGGTCAAGAAGGGCGATGACAAGAGCGTGGCCAGGACGCTTAAGATTGTCGAGGAACTTGATTTTGACAAGTTTATAAGAGAGATCCGCGCCTCCTCCGGCGTCAGCGCCTCCTCCGGCGTCAGCGCCTCCTACGGCGTCCGCGACTCCTCCGGCGTCAGCGCCTCCTACGGCGTCCGCGACTCCTCCGGAGTCAGCGCCTCCTCCGGAGTCAGCGCCTCCTACGGCGTCAGCGCCTCCTCCGGCGTCAGCGCCTCCTACGGCGTCCGCGACTCCTCCGGAGTCAGCGCCTCCTACGGAGTCAGCGCCTCCTCCGGCGTCCGCGCCTCCTCCGGAGTCAGCGCCTCCTACGGCGTCAGCGCCTCCTCCGGCGTCAGCGCCTCCTACGGCGTCCGCGACTCCTCCGGCGTCAGCGACTCCT
>CACZXQ010000007.1 GCA_902785115.1 Oscillospiraceae bacterium
TGGGCTTCGCCGCCCCCCTCCGCGCCGTGTTCCGCTCGGGCGCTCGTTGGCTGTGCGTGTCGTTCTGTTTCTCTCGCGCCCTCGCTCAAATGCCCCGTGTCGCCCGCGTCTGCGCGGTCGCCCCGGGGTGACTCGCCCCCGCCGCCGTGATTATAAGGGGGAAGGTGGCGGCGGGGGCTCGTGTCGCTCGTTCGCCGCTGTGCGGCTCTCTCGCTTTGCCCTGGCTGTCTTGCTCCCGGCTTCGGCGCTGAAGCGCCTTCGCCGCGTCGCAAGCCAGCCAGGGCAAAGTTCGGTTAGACCAAGTTTGCGTCCCTTTTCGGCGCTTTTTGTCCCGCCTCACTTGCTGGGCGCCAGCCCAGCGGCGTTCGTTGGGCGCAAAAATCGCTCGAAAATTGCCAGCTCACAAGGCGCAGACCGCAGGGAATACTCCTGTATTTTCAAGGGCTGGAACGAAGCATCGACCCAAACCTGCACGCGAAAACCGGCAGGGGTTCGAATCCACCAAGCCTACCCTTTGCGAAAGACCAAAATCCTTGCAGAGGTATCAGGATTTCGACTCCTATCTGCCGCATTCTCTGGAAAAAGGTGCATGTATGATCCGCTCTCCTCAAAACGGAAGGGCGTGTTGCTTGCTGCCGTCTCGCCGTAGGAACCTGGCCATGGGTTCCTCGGCGGCTCGTGCAGAACAAGTTGAAATAATACAAAAATCCCCGGCGGAATCGTACAAATCGTACGGATTCGCCGGGAATAAATGCTTTTATGGGCTAATACCGCCGGGCTGTCAAGGGCGCCGGCCCCTACGCGAAACCGCAGGCTTGCGTGCAGAAATCAATCATTTTGCAACACGCCTGTTCAGAATCTTCTGCCGAAGCCGCCCATCTGACCACCGGGCTGACCACCCATCTGACCGCCCATGCCGCCGCCGAAGCCGCCCATGCCCATGCCGCTGCCGTAGATGTTGGAGCTGAGGGTCACGGTCTCGCTGTAGCTGCCCGCGGTGATCGTGTAGGTGCCGCCGACGGTGAGCGCCTCGGCGGAAATCACGACGGAGCTATAGGCCTTCGCGGGGGTGTAGCTGGCAAGCACCTTGCCGCTCTCGTCCGTGATCGTGACGGTGGTGCCCGCCTGCTGGGCGGAGAAGCTCAGGAGGATGCTGCCCTGGGTGGAGGCGCTGCCGAAGTTTTCCGCCATGCCGGAGGCGCCGGCCGCGATGACGGTACCGCCCGTGATGGTGGCGGAGGCACCGAAGTCGAGCGCGCCGTTGCCGCTGTTGGTGGGGCCGCTCACAGTGATGACGCCGCCCGAGACGTTCAGCGTGCCGTTGGAGTCGAGGCCGTCGCCCTCGGCGTTGACGTTGATGCTGCCGCCGGAGATGTTCAGCGCGGCATTGGCGTCCACCTGGAAGGGATCGCCGCCGAACATGCCGAAGCCGTTGGAGCCGTCGCTGCCGCCGGCCGCGTTGAAGCCGTCGTCCGAGGCCGTCACGTCGATCACGCCGCCGGACACGTCGATGACCTGCGCCTCCAGCCCCTCATAGCTCTTGAGTACCGTGATGCTGCCGTCCGTGACGGTCAGCGTGCCGCCTGCGTGGATGCCGTCGTCCCCGCTCGAGAGTGTCAGCGCGCCGCCGGAGATCGTCACATTGCCGCTTGCGTGAACGCTGTCATCCGCGGCGGTGACGCTGAGACTGCCGCCCAGGATCTCGATGTTGCCGTCCTCTTCGCTCTCGTCGTTTTCGGAGCTAAGGCCCTTTGTCCCGGCCTCAATGACGAGTACGCCTTCCTCCATCGTGACGCTGTCCCTGCCCACAACGCCCTTCTTCGCGGCGCTGACGTACACGGTGCCGTCCTTGATCTTCAGATCGTCCTTGCTGACGATGCCGTGACCGGCTTCGCTTGTGACATAGATCACGCCGTCGCCGTTGAGATTGAGGTCGCACTTGGAGAAAATCACAGCGTCCACGTTGTCGCTCGCGTCAAATTCGCCGGTGGATGTGAGCTTGTTGACGCTCCCTTCGGCGGCGGCCACGATCACCTTGTCGGCGCTCAGCGCCAAAATCGCGGCGGAGCCGCTCTTTGTGATCTCCGCGCCGTCGAGGATCAGCTTGACCTTTGCGTCCTCCGGGGCGCTGACGATGATCTGCCCGTCGGAGAGCGTTCCCGTGATGCGGTAAGTGCCCTCGGCGGTGACGGTCACAGTGCTGCCCTCGATGCTCACGGCGGCGGAATCGCTGACGCAGCCTGCGTCGGAGAGCGTGATGCGGATCTCGTCCGCCTCCGCCTGTTCGGTGCCGCTCGTGACGGCGGCGCTGAGCAGCGTCCCGTTTGCCGCCGAAGCCGTCACGCTGCCGCAGCCGATGAGCGAGGCCGCGAGCACAACGGACAGCGCGGTGCAGAGCGTTTTCTTATAGGTAAATTTCATATCGAACACTTCCTTTCTTTGTTGTGGCTACAGCATACTCCGCGTAACTTAAAGCTAACTTAAGAACGAAAAATTTTGAGTCTGACCCACACGAGCCGCCGGACATCGGGCGACCGCAAGGGCTGCCCCTGCTGACGGATAATACCATATCAAGTATCTTGCAAAAAAGCAATTCCTGCGTTATACTTATTCTGTCATAGTTTGCAATCGTATGAACCAGACTCTATACATTTTAAGGAGAGAGAACATATGGCAGAACTCAGACTCAAAATCGTCAAGCTGTGTCAGGTTGTCGGCGGTCTCACCGGCGTCGTGAACAAGATCGACGAGAACGCCCCTGAGTACTACAGCCTCGCCAGCATCGTCACCGACGATGAGGCCGATGTCGCCATTGCCGCCGGTCTGCGCAAAGTCCGTACCGCGGCCTGGCTTGCCAAGAAGGTCGGCAAGCCCGTGGAAGAAGTGGAGAAGCTCGCCAAGCACCTCGCCTGGATCGGCGTCTTCCGCTGCACCTACAACAAGGAGCTGGGCGTGGATGAATACTTCATGCAGATCTTCGCCCCCGGCATCATGGAGATGCTGGTCAACAACCAGGAGCTGCTGGACACCCACCCCGAGGTCGGCCGCGCCTTCGAGGAGTACACCCGCATCCGCATGCAGACCATGTCCCCGCTGATCCCGAACGGCTACGGTCTGATGCGCGTCGTGCCGGTGGAGAGCGCCATCAAGGATCTTCCCGGCGTCAGCAACTACGAAAAGCTCAGCTACTATCTCAATAAGTATGACACCTTCTGTGTCTCCCCCTGCTCCTGCCGCGCCTCCCGCAGCTCCATCAACGACGGCTGCGGCCACCTCGCGGAAGAGATGTGCGTACAGATGGGCAAGGGCGCCGAGCATTACATCCGCACCGGCCGCGCCCGTCAGATCACGCGCGAGGAAGCGCTGGAGATCATCGCCCGCGCCGAGGAAAACGGCCTGATGCACGACATCCCCAACATCGAAGAAGCCGGCGAGAGCGCCGCCATCTGCAACTGCTGCGCCTGCGCCTGCTTCGGCCTGCGCGTTGGCCTCATGTTCGGCGCGCGTGACGCCATCCGCTCCAACTTCCAGGCGGAGGTGGACGAGGCCAAGTGCGTCGCCTGCGCCCAGTGCGTTGAGGTATGTCCCGCCAACGCCCTCAAGCTCGGCCAGAAGCTCTGCTCCACCGTCAACATCGAGCCGCAGAGCTATGTCAAGCTCTCCGAGCATATCGTCTCCAAGGCGGCCTGGAACCCCGACTACCGCGAGAACCGCGAGGACGTGCTGCCCTCCGGCACCGCCCCCTGCAAGGTGGCCTGTCCCGCGCACATCCCCGTGCAGGGCTATCTGAAGCTGGCCGCCCAGGGCCGCTATGAGGACGCGCTCGATCTCATCCGTACCGAGAACCCGCTGCCCGCCGTCTGCGGCCGTATCTGCAACAAGAAGTGCGAGCAGGAGTGCACCCGCGGCGGCGTGGACGAGGCTGTCGCCATCGACGAGGTCAAGCGCTTCATCGCAGACCACGATTTGAACGCGCAGACGCGCCGCATCCCCAAGATGGTCAACCAGATCGGCCGCCCCTACACCGAGAAGATCGCCGTCATCGGCGCCGGCCCCGCGGGCCTGAGCTGCGCCTACTACCTTGCCAAGAAGGGCTACCCCGTCACGGTCTTTGACCGCAACCCGGTTCCCGGCGGTATGCTCACCATGGGCATCCCCAACTTCCGTCTGGAAAAGGACGTGCTGAACGCCGAGATCGACGTCATCCGCGCCATGGGCGTGGAGTTCAAGTGCGGTGTGGAGGTCGGCAAGGACGTCACCATCCAGGAGCTTCGTGACCAGGGCTTCAAGGGCTTCTACCTCGCCATCGGCGCGCAGAAGTCCGCTCCCATGAACGTGCCCGGCGAGGAGCTGGAGGGCGTTTACGGCGGCGTGGACTTCCTGCGTGAGGTAAACCTCGGCAAGCTGCCCGCCATCGGAAAGAGCTGCGCCGTCGTGGGCGCGGGCAACGTGGCAATGGACGTGTGCCGCACGGCTGTCCGCCTCGGCGCCGAGAACACCTATATCATCTACCGCCGCTCCAAGGACGAGATGCCCGCTGACCCCGAAGAAGTGGCCGAGGCCATGGAGGAGGGTGTGCAGTTTAAGTTCCTCAATGCCCCCGTGGAGATCCTGGGCGAGAACGGCAAGGTCTGCGGCCTGAAGGTCGAGCGCATGGCGCTGGGCGAGCCCGATGAGAAGGGCCGCCGCAAGCCCGTGGGCACCGGCGAGTTTGAGGTCATCCCCGTCGATTCCGTCATCGGCGCCATTGGTCAGAAGATCGATCTCGGCTCCCTCGATCTGGGCGAAGTGAAGCTCACGAAGAAGGGCACCGTCGCGGCCGACTCCCTCACCTGCCAGACCGGCGAGCCCGACATCTTCGCGGGCGGTGACGTGTACACCGGCCCGAGCTTTGCCATCAACGCCATCGCCGCCGGCAAGGAGGCCGCCATCTCCCTGCACCGCTATGTCCACCCCGGCCAGACCCTCACCATGGGGCGCGACCGCCGCGTGTACAAGGCGCTCGACAAGGAGCATGTGCAGCTTGAAGTGGGCGGCTTCGATAAGGAGCACCGCCAGGTGCGCGGCTACAACGCCGAAAAGGCCAAGACCTTCTCCGACGCCCGCGTCACCTTCACCGAGGAGCAGGTGCGCAAGGAGTGCGCCCGCTGCCTGGGCTGCGGCGCGACGAAGGTCGATCCCTACCTCTGCGTGGGCTGCGGCATCTGCACCACCCGCTGCAAGTTTGACGCCATCCACCTCAAGAAGGTGCGCGACTGGCACGCCGGCAGCTTCGAGACCATGCCCATCAAGTCTGCGGCCAACCTTGTGCGCAAGGCCGGCGGCATCGTGAAAAGGGCGGTTACGAAGTAATGCACGAGCTCGGAATTTGTGACGCCATGCTCAAAATGGTGCGCGGCATCATGCGGGACGAGGGACTGGAAGAAGTCATGCGCATCACGGTGGAGGTCGGCTCTTTAAGCGGCGTCATGCCGAACTTCCTCGCTGACTGCTGGGTCGCCGTCACCGACGGGACGGAGCTTCAGAACACGGAATTCGTGATCGAGGAGCTTCCCGGCACCGCCCAGTGCATGGACTGCGGCGAGGAGTTTACCGCCGACTTGAATGACCTGACTTGTCCCAAGTGCCGCGGCAAAAAGCTTATGCCAATGACCGGCCGCGATCTCACGCTCAAGGAGATCTTCGCGCCGTAACGGCAAGGGCTGCGGAGAAGAGACGATCACGCTGAAAACTTTGTGAGACATTCTAAACGCTAAGCACGAAAAATGGCTGTCTCAAAACATCAGTTTTCTCAAAAACCGATGTTTTGAGACAGCCCCCTTTTTATCAGTCGATATGGATGATCTTCTTTGTCAGGTCTGCGGCCTTGACCGCGGGGTTCGGGAAGCGCTCGCGCTTCTCGGTGATCTTGCCCACGTTGATGGCCTCCTTCGGACAGTACTGCACGCAGCTGAGGCAGCCGATGCAGTCCTTCCCGAAGCCGGGCTTGCCGTCCTTGAGGGTGATGTTGCCGCGCGGACAGATGCGCGCGCAGGTGCCGCAGCCGATGCAGCTGTCGTTTGCCCAGAACTTCCCGGCGCGTTTGGGATGAAGCTTCGAGAAGGCATTGCTCTCGAGCGCGAAAAAGGCCATCTTCGGCGGCTTTTTCTCACTGCGGATGCCTGCCTTGACGGCGGAGGCCACCTCCATGGCCTTGCGGTCAACGCGCTGCTGCGCCTGCTCCTTGCTCGTGGGCGGAAAGCAGAGGCCGTGCGGCATCAGCCAAATGCAGGTGGAGTGATTGGAGATGTAGTTCCAGTAGTCGAGCCCCACGATTTCGTCGATCTTGTGCAGACCGCAGCCCATGTAGCCCGCAAACTGCTCCACGGCAAATTTGTAGGCGCCCGGGGCGATTTTGATGGCCTTGATGTACTCCTCCACATGCCCGGGAAGACCGCCGCCGTAGCAGGGGAAGATGAAGCCCACGCGGCTGGCTTCCGTCGCGTCGGTTTTTTCGGGATATGCGCGCATCAGGACAATGTCCGTGTCGCCGAGGCGCGCGGCAATATCCTTCGCCATCGCGAGACAGTGGCCGGAGCCGGAATAGCAGTAGATGATATTTTCGCTCATGTTGGATTCCTCCTACTAAATATAATAAAGTCTCTTTTGCCTGTTTTATCACAAATTCCGCCTGGTGCAAAGATGCATTTGCGAAGAAAAAAAGAAGCAAAAATGCTTCGGTCGTTTTGTACAAAAAATAAGATGAAATTACGAGAATTTTGCACGATTGATAGTTTTTCGATTTAGTCTACTGAAAAATACTTGCACTTTAGAAAGGCATATGTTAAAATCTAATCTATCCAAAAGGGGAATGGGGCAAAGCTGCCCAAATTCTCTTCTTTTATTTTTCCCTGTTCTACAAAGCACAGCGCGAAAAGACGCGCCTGAACCAGTGAACTTCGCCTGTATGGGCCTGTTCAAAATAAAAACAATCCGACAAGGAGGAAACAAAATGAAGAAGTTCATCGCATTGCTGATGGCTGTCGCCATGGTTCTGAGCCTGGCCGCCTGCGGCAGTAGCAATGAAACCGCCGCCCCCGCCGCCGAAGCTCCCGCTGCGGAAGAACCCGCCGCTGAAGCCCCCGCTGCTGAGGCTGCAGAAGAACCCGCTGCCGAAGCACCTGCTGCTGAGGAGCCCGCTGCCGAGGAGCCCGCTGCCGAGGAGCCCGCTGCCGAAGCCGCCGAAGGCCCCGACACCTACTCCATGATCGACAACTTCGACATCACTACCCTGGACTATGTTTACAACAACAAGTCCTCCAATGGCGACTACACCTCTAACTTCATCGAGGGTCTGCTGACCCAGGACAACCATGGCACTCTGATCGCCGGCATGGCGAAGGAGTGGAGCGCCAATGACGACGCCTCCGAGTGGACCTTCGTGATCCGCGACGACGCCGTGTGGTCCACCAATGAAGGCGAAGAGTATGACGCTGTTACCGCGGAAGACTTCGTTACCGGTCTGAAGCACGCTGCCGATTCCAAGTCCGAGACTCTGGGTCTCGTCGCCGACCTGATCGTTGGTCTGCGCGAGTACTCCGAGGGCACCGGCGCCTGGGAAGACGTTGGCATCAAGGCTGACGGCAACACCCTGGTTTACACCCTCACCGGCCCCTGCGGCTACTTTGACGGTATGACCACCTACTCCATCCTCTGGCCCATCAACGCCGAGTTCCTGGAGTCCAAGGGTGAGGACTTCGGCGCTGTCCAGCCCGATTCCATCCTCTACAACGGCTGCTACATCCTCTCCTCCCTGGTTCCTGCCCAGGAGGTTCGTTTCAACGCCAACCCCAACTACTATGACAGCGACAACGTGTTTGTCAAGCACGTCGTTGTGACCTACTCCGACGGCCAGGATCCCGCCCAGAACTTCAATATGTTCGTCAACGGCGAAGTTACCGCTACCACCATCAACTCCTCTCTGCCCGATGTCGTCGCCAAGGCCGATGAGCTCTACGCCGACAATCAGTACAAGAGCATGACCACCGCCACCTCTTACTGGGGCGCTTTCAACTGGGATCGCCGCATGTACAACCTGTACAACGATCCTTCCGTTTCCACCACCTCCAAGGAGACCGACGAGCAGAAGGCCGACGCCAAGCTGGCCATCCTGAACGCCAACTTCCGCCGCGCTGTCTACGCCGCCTACTCCGCCCACGCCGTTCAGGCCATCACCATGGGCGAGGAGCGCGCCGATGACGCGATCCGCAATACCCTCGTTCCCTACACCTTCGCTGTTACCTCCGACGGCCGCTCCATCGGCTCCATCGTCACCAAGTACGTTGAGGAGCTCGTTCCCGAGTATGCCGGCATCGACCTGAATGACGGTCAGGACGGCTGGTACAATCCCGAGCTGGCCAAGGCTTTCGCCGAGAAGGCCAAGGAAGAGCTGGGCGATGCCATCAGCGAGTGGCCCATCCACCTCGACGTTCCCGTGTATGCTGCTTCTGAGAACCAGAAGAACATGCAGCTGGCGATGAAGAACGCCATCGAGAGCGCCATCGGCGATTACGTTGTGATCGACCTGCAGTACCTCGAGGGCAACTCTTCCGTCTACTACTCCGCGTTCTACAACCAGCCCACCGGTGAAGAGAACTCCATCGACCTGGTCTTCGGCGCCGGCTGGGGCCCCGACTACGGCGATCCTCTCACCTACATCCACTGCTTCGATATCCACGACGGCGACATGCTCAACTACTCCGGCATCAACTATGAGAGCCAGGGGCAGGATGATGAGCAGAAGGAAGTTCTCAAGACTCTCGGCCTTGAGGATATCCAGGCTGTTGTTGACGAGGCCGTTCTTGCCACCGGCGACGAGCGCATCGAGCTCTTTGCCAAGGCCGAGGCCATGCTGCTCACCGGCGGCATCCTCCGTCCTTACGCCACCAGCGGCGCCAGCCTCTCCGTCAGCAAGGTGAAGCCCTTCACCGCCGCTTACGGTCTGTACGGCCAGGCCGCCTACAACCGGGTGCCTTACTTCAAGTACATGCAGCTGCTCGACGCTCCCGTCCTCGCTGCTGACTACTACGCTGCCAAGGAAGCCTGGCTCGCCGGCGAATAATTCCTTAGAGAAAGATAAAGCATTGACCAACTAAACAGGGGGAGCCAGACGACATGGGTTCTCTGGCTCCCTTCCGCATATTATTAATGCGGCAATAAAATAATCGTAAATCTTTCCTAACTGTGCGAACTATTGCCGCATTAATATTTGCCATATTTTTCGGTTGCCGCGTCAGCGGCGAGAAAAATGGCATTTTATAATCTTATTACTCCGGCTACACAAGCCTTTCGGTTTGCGAATATTTAATTGCCGGAGTAATAACTCACGGCAAGAGCCTTCGGGCTCTCTACCGGGCGGCTCCGCAGAGACAAAGATCATGCGGCGCTTCGCCGTCATATAGTCAAAGTAAGGCGGGTAGCTATATGAAAAGTTACATCTGGAAGCGATTGTTCCGATCGCTCATCTCCATTCTGATCATCATGCTCATCGTGTTTACGATGGTGTACACGATGGTGCCTCGTGAGAATATCTTCTTTGAAGACAGCACTTACCGCAAACTGGGCGGTAAATCGGACGACAAGGCGGAATATGTCTACTCAACCTGGCAGAAGCTGGGCTATCTGGACTATGTGCGCATCAACGACTACTGTCTCACCCTGTATGAGGCCGGCAGCGAAGATATGGTTCGTGCTGTCGCGCCCGATTCGCCTGAGAGCGAAGAGTTTGTGAAGCTCTATTCCTCTCAGGGATATACCATTGAAAACTATTTGCAGAGCGGCCGCTACTATGCGTATAAGGACATTCCCGTTATCAAGCGCATGGTCAACTGGCTGGCGCATTTAATTGTTATTGATACGCCCTATTCCGTGAAGGACGAAAACAACCCCGAGCTCAAGCGCTCCCTCTCCTTTGGCCGTACGCCCACCGGCGGTGTGGCGCTGATCGGCAGCGGCTCGACCCACAAGTACCTGCTTTACACCGACAGCCGTTTCCCCTGGATTCACCAGAACATCATCAAGCTGAATTTCGGCACCTCGTACCCCACCTACCAAGGGCTCGACGTGATGACGGTGCTGTTCCAGTCCCAGGGCACCGAGGTCAAGCGCCCTGTCACCTTCGAGACCGGCTATGAGGGCGAGTCCGGCATCATCTTCGGCTCCCTCAAGTACAAGCCCGTCCTCGACAGGATGGACACCAAGAAGTTTGTCGATCATTACGCCAGCTATGAGACCGTGAAGGATCAGCCCTCCATGATCGGCACCTCCTTCATCATGGGCATTTTCGCCATGGTGCTGGCCTACGCGCTGGGTCTTCCCATCGGCGTTCTGATGGCACGGCAGAAGGACAGACTGGCTGACCGTCTCGGCATGGTGTATATCATCTTCATTATCGCCGTTCCGTCCCTGGCGTACATCTATCTTTTCCGTTACTTAGGCACGACGCTTTTGAACCTGCCGTCGGTGTTCACCACCTACGGCCCCGGCGATGTGCGTTCCTGGATCCTGCCGATCGTCTCTCTGGCGCTGCCGAGCATCGCGAGCCTGATGCTCTGGACACGGCGTTACGTGGTGGACCAGATGAACTCTGACTACGTCAAGTTTGCCAAGTCCAAGGGACTCAATCAGCGTGAGATCTTCAACAACCACATCTTTAAAAACGCCATTATCCCCATCGCGCAGGGCATCCCGGCTTCTCTGGCCGGATGCATCGCCGGCGCCATCATTACCGAGTCCATCTACTCCGTCGGCGGCATGGGCAAGATGCTCCCCGGCGCGATCCGCCAGTATAACAACGTGATGGTCATTGCGCTGGCCTTCATTTTCTCCACCGTATCGGTGCTTTCCGTTCTGGCCGGCGACATTGTACTGACCAAGGTCGATCCTCGGATTTCGCTCAGCGAGAAAGCAGGGAGGTCGTAAATGAATACAGAAAATATGGATCTGTTTGAATTCGCGGCCTATGACGAGCTCGAATCCGAACACATTGCGGCGCCGCGCTATTCCTACTGGAAATCCGTCTGGCGCACTTTCTTCAAAAACAAGTTTACCGTTGCCGTTGCCATTCTGCTGATTTTCATCATCGCCTTCGCGCTAATACAGCCGATGCACTCCGGTTACAGCCCCATCATCGCGCCCAACATCAACAATGCCGAAATGAAGTTCCTCAAGCCCAGTGCCGAGCATATCTTCGGCACCGACCATGTGGGCAACGAGGTGTTTGACGCGGTTTGGGCCGGCGCGCGCAACTCCATCATCATCAGCTTCGTCTGCACCGCTATCAACATGCTGGTGGGCATCCCCGTCGGCGCGCTGTGGGGCTTCTCCAAGCGCATGGACAAGTGGATGATCGAGGTTTATAACGTCGTTTCCAACATCCCCTTCCTGCTGCTCGCGATGATCCTGTCCTACGTTCTCGGCGCCGGTATGCGCTCGCTGATCATCACCATGACCTGTACCGAGTGGATTTTTGTGGCCTACTTCATCCGCACCCAGGTTATGATCATCCGTGACCGTGAGTACAACATGGCCTCGAAGTGCCTCGGTACCCGCACCTGGACGATGATCATCAAGAACATTCTGCCTTACCTGATTTCGGTCATCATGACCTACGTCTCCCGGCAGATCCCCTCGCTCATCTCCTATGAGGTGTTCCTGTCCTACATGGGTCTCGGCCTTGGCACCACCAACGCCTCCCTCGGTCAGTCCATCTCCATGTATACCTCGTACATGAACGGTTATCCGCACCTGTTCTGGATCCCTGTCGGCGTTCTGGCGATCATCTCCATCTCCCTGTATATCGTGGGACAGAAGCTGGCCGACGCCGCCGATCCGCGCACGCACATGTAAGGGGGAGCAAAATGGCAGAGAATAGAAACATTATTTTGTCCGCGAAGGACGTAGAAGTCAAGTTCCGCGTGCGCGACAACTATCTGACGGCGATCCGGGGCGTCTCCCTCGATCTCTACGAGGGCGAGACCTTCGCCATCGTGGGCGAGTCCGGCTCCGGCAAGTCCGTTTTTACCAAGACCTTCACCGGCATGCTGGAGTCCAACGGCTCTGTTTCCAAGGGCTCCGTCATGTTCCACGGTCAGGATCTGACCAAGCTCAAAACCGACAAGGATTGGGAGGGCATCCGCGGCGCCAAGATCTCCACGATCTTCCAGGACCCCATGACATCCCTGAACCCGATCCGCACCATCGGCTCGCAGATCACCGAGGTCATTGAGAAGCACCAGGGCGTCTCCAAGGCCGAGGCCAAGGCGCAGGCCATCGAGATGATGGAGCGCGTCGGCATCAAGAATGCCGCGAACCGCTTTGATGAGTACCCCTTCCAGTATTCCGGCGGCATGCGCCAGCGCATCGTCATTGCGATCGCGCTTTCCTGCCACCCGGAGATCCTGATCTGCGACGAGCCCACCACCGCGCTGGATGTGACCATTCAGGCGCAGATCATTTCCCTGATCCGCGACCTGCAGAAAGAACTCAAGTTCACCACGCTCTACATCACCCACGACCTCGGCGTTGTGGCGAATGTGGCTGACCGTGTCGGCGTCATGTACGGCGGCCAGATCGTGGAGTACGGCACGGTCGAAGAGATTTTCTTCGATCCCCGTCACCCCTACACCTGGGCGCTGCTCTCCTCGCTACCGCAGCTCGGCGTCAAGGGACAGGATCTGTTCTACATTGCGGGTACGCCGCCTTCCCTCTACAACGAGATCAAGGGCGACGCGTTCGCGCCGCGCAATGAGCACGCCCTGAAGATCGACTTCGTGCAGGAGCCGCCCTATTTCCAGGTGAGCGACACGCATTTTGCCAAGACTTGGCTGCTGGATCCCCGCGCCCCGAAGCTCGAGAAGCCCGAGGTCATTCAGGATCTGCATGAGAAGATCAAAAAGATGACAGACAAGGGGGGAGCCTTCCATGTCGAATGAAAACAGAGAGGTCATCCTCTCCATCAAGCACGTTGACATCTCTTTCGACGTTGGGCATAAAAAGAAATTCGTCGCCGTAAAGGACGCGAATTTTGACATCTATAAGGGCGAAACCTTTGCACTGGTGGGCGAATCCGGCTCCGGCAAGACCACGCTCGGCCGCGCGATCATGCGCATCAATCCCTGCAGCGCGGGTGAGATCGTGTTTGAGGGCAAGCGCATTTCCGGCAAGATCTCCAAGGAAGAGGATCGCAACGTGGTCCGCAATATCCAGATGATCTTCCAGGACCCCGCCGCGTCTCTGAACGAGCGCGCTACCATCGAATACTGCGTCTCCGAGGGCTTGTATAACTTCCATCTGTACAAGGACGAGGAAGAGCGCGTTGCCAAGGTGGACAGAGCGCTTGAGAGCGTGGGTTTGCTGCCCGAGCATAAGTCCCGCTATCCGCACGAGTTCTCCGGCGGCCAGCGTCAGCGCGTGGGCATTGCCCGTGCCATGATCATGGATCCGAAGTTCATCGTGGCGGACGAGCCGATCTCCGCGCTGGATGTTTCGATCCGCGCGCAGGTTCTGAACCTGATGAACAAGCTAAAGGCGGAGAAGGATCTGACCTACCTCTTCATCGCGCACGACCTGTCTGTGGTTCGCTTCATTGCCGACCGCATCGCGGTCATCCATCACGGCGAGATCGTAGAGATCGCGGATTCCGAGACGCTGTTTAAGTATCCGATGCATCCCTATACCATTTCGCTGCTGTCTTCGGTTCCGATGCCCGATCCCATTGTGGAGCGCACGCGCCGTCACATCGACTACGATCCCTCGCAGCTCGAGCAGACGGACGAAAAGCGCGAGCTGCGCGAGCTTCGCCCCGATCACTTTGTTTTCTGCACGGCGAACGAGTTCGAGAAGTATCAGAAGAAGATCAGCGAGCTGGAAAAAGAACTTGGATAAATGAAAAAGGGGATGTGTTTTTCACATCCCCTTTTATAAAATCAGGTACGCTATGATGATGGAGACGGCGAAATACAGCGCCGCGAGGAAGAGAGGATAGTTGAACGATTCCTCTCTTTCACGCTTTTTGTCGTCCATATATGCTCGGAAGTCTTTCTTTTCCTCGTTCCGCATACCCCGCTTGAGCACGAAGCTGCTGATGTCAAAGTCGCCGTGCAGATAGAGCGAGTAGACCACGCCGGCGATAAGAAGCACCAGGGCAATGATCGTGAGCGCATCGGTAAAAATCAGCAGCCGGTTGTATTCCGAAATGGCGGCCTTGGCGACCGGATAGATCAGCGTAACGATAAGCTGCGTGATCAGCAGCCGGGGCTTGATGTTATGAAAGCGTTTTTTCCACTTTTCGAGTGTTTTCTTCATGCTGTTCCTCTCCGCGTATGGTTATGGTTCTATCTTAGCAGAGAGGGCGGCTTTTCGTCAACAAGACTTTTTTGAGGAGAGGGCAGCTTTGACTGATTATCGCGAAGTTAACGAACGGCTGGAGAGCCTGATCGCGGGTGTGCCGCATGAGATCGCCAATCTCGCCAACGCCTCCGCGCTGCTTTGGGAGAGCCTGGAGGAGATCAACTGGGCGGGCTTTTACCGCATGGAGGGCGAAAAGCTGGTGCTCGGCCCCTTTCAGGGCAAGCCCGCCTGCATCGAGATCCCGCTGGGCAGAGGCGTCTGCGGGACAGCCGCGGCGGAGGACAGAACGCAGCTTGTGTATCATGTTCACGATTTTCCCGGCCATATCGCCTGTGACAGCGCCTCCAATTCCGAGATCGTGGTGCCGCTGCACCGGAATGGCGCGGTCGTCGGTGTGCTGGACATTGACAGCCCGCGGATCGGGCGCTTTAGCGAGGTTGACCGCGAGGGGCTGGAGACTTTTGCGGCGATCATGGAAAAACACCTGTACGGAGACAAAACATGATGAAAAGGATAAACTTTGCCGAGGCGAAAGCACTTCTGGACAGCGAGAACTGCGTCCTGCTGGACGTGCGGGAGGAGGAAGAGTACATCACCGGCCACGCGGTGGACGCGGTGCTGCTGCCGGTGGACGAGCTTACGGACGAGACGGCGCTTGACGCGATCCCGACGCTCGACACGCCGGTGCTTGTTTACTGCCGTTCCGGCTACCGCAGCAATGTGGCGGCGCACAAGCTGGACGACTACGGCTACACGCGCGTATATGATCTCGGCAGCCTCATCGGCTGGCCGTATGGACTTGAATAGCGATAAAGAAACGGATTGCAGAGCAGGAAACAAACTCTGCAATCCGTTTTTACGTGTCATAAATTCTCCTTGATGATCCTAAGCAGGTCGTCAAACTCCTCGACAGCCGGGAGGTCGGGGTTATCGCGCTTGATGGCCTCGGTGGAGCGGAAGAGGATGCCCGCCTTGCTCGCGCGGATCATAGCGAGGTCGTTGAAGCTGTCACCCGCGGCGATGGTCTCAAAGCCCACGGACTGGAAGGCTCTCACCGTGGAGAGCTTGGTGTTCTGACAACGCATCTTGTAGTCTGTGATCTCGCCGTTCGGCGCGACAACGAGTTCGTTGCACAGCAGTGTCGGCCAGCCGAGCTTTTTCATCAGCGGCTGGGCAAACTGGCTGAAGGTGTCGCTCAGAATGACGGCCTGCGTGATGGAGCGCAGCTCTTCCATAAATTCCTTTGCGCCGGGCAGAGGGTCGATTGTGGCAATGGTGTCCTGAATCTCCTTCAGCCCCAGTCCGTGCTCCTTCAGGATGCCCAGGCGCCAGCGCATGAGCTTGTCATAATCCGGCTCGTCCCGCGTGGTGCGGCGCAGCTCCGGAATGCCGCTTGCCTCGGAAAAGGCGATCCAGATCTCCGGCACCAGCACGCCTTCCATATCCAAACAAACAATGTTCATCGTGTTTCCCCCTTATCATTCAGCTGCCGCTGTACATAGTTTACCAGATCTTTTGCGTCGATCACGTCGGTGTGCAGGACGGGGCGCTCCTTCAGCCCCCGCAGACCGCGGGGGATCGGCGTTTTTGCGATCTCGTGCAGGCGCTCCATCTGCGCAAATTCGTCGCCGCTCAGGTCGCCGCCGATGGCCTTCAGCACCGCCGCCGGGAACTTGTAGGGCGAGGCGGTGGAGAGCACCACGGTCTTGCGCCCGCTCGGCCGGGAAGCCTTGAAGTCCCGCGCCGCCTTCATGGCGACGGCGGTGTGCGTGTCGCAGAGATAGCCCTGCTCCCGCCAGACGCGCCCGATGGTCGCAAGGCAGTCTTCCTCCTCACAGCAGGCGGCCGCGAAATCCGCGCGAATACGCGCCATTGCCTCGTCCGGGAAGCGGTAAACGCCCTCGGAAGAGAGCTTTCGCATACAGTCCGCCACCAGAGCGGAGTCCCCGCCGGAGGCCAAAAACAGCAGCCGCTCGAGGTTGGAGGACACCAGAATGTCCATCGAGGGCGAGACGGTTTTGAGGAAATCCCGCCGCTTGTCGTAGACGCCGGTCTCCAGAAAATCGGTCAGCACACGGTTTGCGTTGCTGGCGCAGACCAGCGTTCCCACCGGAAGCCCCATGAGCTTGGCGAAGTAGCCCGCAAGAATGTCGCCAAAGTTGCCGGTGGGCACGACGTAATCCACCTTGTCGCCCGGGGCGATCTCGCCCCGGCGCAGAAGCGCGGCGTAGGCGATGAAGTAATACACCACCTGCGGGGCAAGCCTGCCGATGTTGATGGAGTTTGCGGAGGAGAGGCGGCAGCCCGCCGGGAGCGCGTCACCCGTGAGCGCCGCAAAGGCGCGCTTGACGCCGCTCTGACAGTCGTCAAAATTGCCGCGTACGGCGCAGACCTTGACGTTTGCGCCGACCTGCGTGACCATCTGCGCTTTCTGCACCGGGGAGACGCCCGCGTCGGGGTAGAAGACGAGGATGCCGGTACCCGCCACGTCGTGAAAGCCCTCGAGCGCAGCCTTGCCCGTGTCGCCGGAGGTGGCGGTGAGGATCACGATCTTGTCCCTGACACCCTCCTGTGTCCGCGCGGCGGTGACAAGCTGCGGCAGCATCGAGAGCGCCACGTCCTTAAACGCGGCGGTGGGGCCGTGGAAAAGTTCCAGCACAAAGTCGTTCCCCACCTTGACGAGGGGGGTCAGCTCCTCGCTGTCAAACTTACCGTCGTAGGCACGGCTGACCAGCTCTCCCATGCCCGCGAAGCCGGGCAGCAGGTGGGAGAGGATCGCCTCCGCCATTCCCAGCGGGGAGAGCGCGAGGCAGCCCTGCCAGTCAAAGGGGCGCGCGGCAAGCGTCGGGTCGATATACAGTCCGCCGTCAGGGGCGATGCCCTCCAAGATGGCGGCGGTGTCGCTTACGCGGTGGTCACTGCGGGTCGATTGGTACAACATGGTGTTTCTCCTATTCTATAGCGATCAAACGGGTGTTTTCCACGCCCGGCACAGCGGCGACGCCGTCCAACAGCTCCTGCAGCGGCAGGTTCATGCCGCCGAGATCAAGGGCGATGGTGAGGCTGGCCTTCTCGTGGATGGGCAGGCTCTGGTCGATGGTCAGGACGCTGGCGCCCGCGGCGGACACGCATTGCAGCAGGGCGCTCAGTACGCCCGGCTCATGCTCCAGCAGCATCGACAAGACGGCGCGCCGTCCGCCGGACATGTCCGAGGGTTCAAAGATGAAGTCCTTGTATTTATAATAGGTGCTGCGGGAGATGCCCGCCTCACGGCAGGCCTGGCTCACGTCTTTGCACTGTCCGCTCTCCAGCCGCCGCCGCACCGCCAGCACCGTCTCATAGTACTCCGGCAGGATGCTCTTGTGGACGATCAGATAGTTTTCCAGCATGATTTTCTCCACTGTGACGATTTTCACAAAATTTGTTCTTGCAATTTGTGCATCCCTATGATACACTGTCCACGTCAAAAAAACAAGTGTTTTTGCTACACGGACATAAAAATTTTTCAGAAAGAAAGTGACAGCATGAAAGTTGCGGTATTGGGATTCGGAACCGTCGGTTTCGGCGTGTACGAGATGCTGAAAAAGGCCAAAGGGCTGGAGCCGGGGCCGGTGCTGGTGCGCTCGGGGAAGAAGGACGCCGATTTCAAGGTGACAAGCATTGACGAGATCGTGAACGACCCCACGGTGGACGCGGTGGCGGAGGTCATGGGCGGCGTGGAGCCGGCCTATTCCTACGCGGCGGCGGCACTCCGGGCGGGCAAGCACTTTGTCACCTCCAACAAAGCGCTGGTGGCGGCAAAGGGACCCGAGCTCGACGCGATCGCGCGGGAGCGGGGCGTGGCCTTCCTCTTCAGCGCGGCCTGCGGCGGCGGTGTGCCTTTCCTGCACAATCTCGCCCTTGCCCGTGAGAGCGATGAGATCCGCTCGATGGGCGGCATCCTGAACGGTACCACCAACTACATGCTGGACGCCATGCAGCGCCTGCACCTCGATTACGCGGACGTGCTCCGAGACGCGCAGCGCCTCGGCTACGCGGAGGCCGACCCCACGGCGGACGTGTCGGGGCTGGACGCGCTGAGAAAGATCATGCTGGCAAGCGCCGTGGCCTACGGGACGCTTCCGACGGAGGGGCTTTTGAACGAGGGCATCGAGTCCGTCACCGCGGCCGACGTGGCGCATTTTCAGAGCCGGGGCTACACCTGCCGCCTGATCGCCTCGGGCGGGAAGCAGGACGGCGGGGTCTACGCCTATGTCGAGCCGGTGCTGCTGCGTGACGGCGCGGCGGAGTGCTCCGTGCTGCAGAACTTCAACATGGCGCGCTATGAGGGCGCCTGCGCCGGTTCCATCGTGCTGATGGGGCAGGGGGCGGGACGCTGGCCGACGGCCTCGGCGGTACTGCGAGATTTGAGCGGCATCCTGCGCGGCGAGCGGGAGATGTTCCCCGAGAACGTGCAGCGCGGCGCGGTGGATAACAGCCTCTGCCGCCACAGCTATTATGTGCGTCTCCCGAAGGCGCTGGCGGAGAAGCTGCCCGCGGCCTCTGTGGAAGAGGAGGGCGACGTCGCCCGCGTGCTGACAGAGCCGATGGCGGTCTCGGAGATGCACAGTCTCGCAAAGCAGATGCGCGAAGGCGGCGCGGAAGTGTTCTTCGCGGCGGTAAGAGAGTAAAAAGTGGCCAGTGGCCAGTGAAAAGCTTAACTTAACAATTCACTGTTCACGATCATAGAGGCGCCATGGAAAGGATCATATGTTAAAAGTTGCAAAATTCGGCGGCTCCTCGGTGGCGGGGGCTGAACAGTTCAAGAAGGTCAAGGCCATCATCGAAGCTGACCCCGCGCGGCGGGTGGTGGTCTCCTCCGCCGCCGGCAAGCGCAGCGGGGACGACCATAAGCTCACAGACCTCCTGTACCTCTGCCACGCGCATTTGACCTACGGGGTATCGTGCGAGGAAATCTGGCATACGATAGAAGAGCGGCTCATCGGCATTCGCGACGATCTGGGGCTTGCTCTCCCCATCGAGGAGGAGCTGCACGCCTACCGCAAGCGCCTCACCAAAGAGCTCTCGGTTGACGAGCTCGTGAGCCGGGGCGAATACTTCACCTCGCGGCTGCTCGCGGAGTATCTCGGCTTTACCTTCGTGGACGCGGCAGGCTGTGTCTTCTTCGGCATGGACGGTCAGGTGGATCGGGAGAAGACCTATTCCGCCATTGACGCGGCGCTCAAGGCCAACGGCAAGATCCTGATCCCGGGCTTCTACGGGCGGCTGCCCAACGGACGCGTCAAGGTCATGAGCCGGGGCGGGAGCGATATTTCCGGCGCCCTCGCCGCCACGGCGGTGAACGCGGACGTGTACGAAAACTGGACGGATGTCTCAGGCATTTTGATGGCCGATCCCCGCATCGTCAAGGAGCCGAAGCCCATCGCCCACATCACCTTCGGTGAGCTGAGGGAGCTGGCGTTCATGGGCGCCTCGGTGCTGCATGAGGAGTCGATCCAGCCCGTCAAGGACAAGGGCATCCCCCTCAACATCCGCAACACGAACCGCCCCGAGGACCCCGGCACCATGATCGTGGAGAGCATCAGCGAGGAGGAGCAGAACGAGCGCTTCATCACCGGCATCGCCGGGCGCAAGAACTTCAGCATCCTCACCGTCGTCAAGCACAACATGAAGCTCTCCGCCACGCTCAGAAACGCGCTCGAGGTCTTTGACCGCTACAATATCCCCGTGGAGCATATCACGCTGGGGCTGGAGTCCTTTGCGCTGGTGGCCTCCACCGCTGCGCTGGGGGACAGCGTGTATGACGTGATCGCCGATCTGCGCAAGAGCTGCCGTCCCGACGATGTGGAGCTGCAGGAGGGCATTTCCCTTGTTGCCGCGGTCGGGCGCAAGATGTCCGCGCGGCCCGGCGTGTCCGGCCGCCTCTTCGCGGCGCTGGGACAAAACGGCGTTAACATCCGCACCATCGCCCAGGGTGCGGATGAGCTGGCGATCATCGTGGGCGTGGAGAATGAGAAGTTTGAAACCGCGATCCGCGTCATGTACGACGGGTTCGCGGGTTGAGCCTCCCCTGAAAGGGGAGGTGGCTGCGAAGCAGCCGGAGGGGTTAACGAACAAAGCCCCGAAACAATATCTCAGAAGGACGAACTACCCCTCAGTCACGCATGCGCGTGACAGCTCCCCTTGCAGGGGAGCCAATATGGAAAGGAGATTGTATTTATGAAAAAGGTCAATATCGCGATTCTCGGCGCGACGGGCGCCGTTGGCTGTGAAATGCGTAAGGTTCTGGAGGAGTACAAGGTTCCCGTGGGTGAGCTGCGGCTGCTGGCCAGCGCCAGAAGCGCGGGGACACTCGTTCCCTTCCAGGGGCGCGAGGTTGCCATTCAGGAGACCACGGAGGATAGCTTCGAGGGCATGGATTTTGTCCTTGGCGCGGTGGAGGGCGATATGTCCCGCCGCTTCGCCCCCGCGATCAAGAAGAGCGGCGCCGTGTACATCGACAACAGCTCCGCCTTCCGCCTTGACCCCGACGTGCCCCTCGTGGTGCCCGAGATCAACGGCGCGGACGCTTTCCAAAACCACGGCATCATCGCAAACCCCAACTGCTGCACCATCATCGCCCTGATGGCGGTGGCGGGCATTGCGAAGCTCAGCCCCATTCAGAACATGGTCGTCTGCACCTATCAGGCCGTGTCCGGCGCGGGGCAGGCGGGCATCGCGGAGCTGGAGAACCAAATGGCCTCTCTTGCCGCCGGGGAGAAGCCCGTGGTCAAGACCTTTGCCACCCAGATCGCCATGAACGTCATCCCCTTCATCGACGCGCCCTACGGCAACGACTACACCAAAGAAGAGATGAAGATGCAGAACGAGGGGCGCCGCATCCTCCACGCACCCGATCTCAAGGTCAACTGCACCTGTGTGCGTGTGCCGGTGATGCGCTCCCACTCCATCGCCGTCACGCTGCGTACCGAGCGCAAGGTCTCCGTGGAGGAGGCCAAGGCCGCCGTCGCCGCTTACCCCGGTGTGCGTCTCATTGAGGACTACGAAGGACGCTGCTACCCCACACCGCTCGACACCTCGGATCAGGATCTCGTGTGGGTCGGCCGCATCCGCGACGATCTGACCGATGACAAGGGGCTCACGCTCTGGTGCTGCGGCGACCAGATCCGCAAGGGCGCTGCCAGCAACGCGGTGCAGATCCTGATGAGCATGATCAGCTAAAGGGGCTGTCTCAAAAGTCTGCGTGAGAATGTAGGGGAGGCTATCAGCCTCCCGGCGGTAACATGGAAGCATCTGCAAAAAGTTGGACGAATTCGCACAAATTTCGAATTCGCCCAACTTTTCTTATCATTATGTTTTCACTGCGCGGGCGGCTGATAGCCGCCCCTACAGCAACTCCCGCCGTTTTGAGACAGTCCCTTTAAGGGGCACTCATGCTTATCGCGCACGGCGCACGGGAGACGCGCCGTGCTTGGTCGGCATGAGGCCTCGTACGGCTCGGCTTATGATGTTTTTGCCGAGGCAAAGCCCCGTCAAAAACCTATTTCAAACCGTTCTATTGAGACTAAGTATGAGCCGTGCGTTTTGAGGAGAACGTCAAAACGCAAAACAGAGGCTGTGGAAAACGATGATTTTTCACAGCCTCTTTTCTTTTTCCGCTATCTATGATACAATCTCTTTTACACAACTATTTTCGAGGAAAATCATGGAAAACAACAAAATCCCAAAGGCATACAAGCGACAGCTCATCTGGCGCTTTTTGAAGGGCAGCAAGGCGTTTTTTGTGCTGAGCATGCTCTGCGCCGCGCTTTCGGCGCTGGCGGATCTGCTCTCACCGCAGATCATCCGCGTCGCGGTGGACAACGTCCTCGGCGGAAAGGAAACCGCGCTCCCGGCCTTTGCGCTGCGCCTTGTGGAGCAGGCGGGCGGCTTTCCATACCTCGCGGAGCATATCTGGATCATGGCGCTGGCGCTGCTCGGGGTGGCGCTGTTGAAGGCGCTCTCTGTGTTCGGCTACAACGTCTCCAAAACCAAGGCCGCCGAAACCCTGGTCAAGACCATGCGCGACAGTCTCTATGCCCACATCGAGCGCCTGCCCTTCGCCTGGCACATGAAGCACCACACCGGCGACATCATTCAGCGCTGCACCTCGGACATCGACACGACGAAGAACTTCGTGGCCGAGCAGATGACGAACATCATCCGCATCGTGATCCTGCTCTGCCTCTCGCTGGGCTTCATGCTCTCCATGAGCTGGAAGCTCACGATCATCGCCGTTCTGCCGGTGCCGTACATCATTGTGCGCTCCTTCCACTTTCACCGTAAAATCGGGGAAGCCTTCATGAAGGCCGACGAGAACGAGGGCATCCTCTCCTCCATGGCGCAGGAGAACCTGACCGGTGTGCGCGTGGTGCGCGCCTTTGGCGCCGAGCGGCGGGAGCGGGATCGCTTCTTTGCACAGAACGATTACTATACCTCCCTTTGGATGAAGCTTGCCCAGCCGCTCGCGCAGTTCTGGAGCGTGAGCGACGTGCTCTCGGGCATTCAGATTTTGCTGATCGTCGTCTTCGGCTCCATCTTCTGCATCCGGGGCGAGATGCTCCCGGGTGCGTACATCGCCTTTCTCTCCTATGGCGCGATCATGACCTGGCCGGTACGTATGCTGGGGCGCATGATCTCCGAGATGAGCAAGGCCGGCGTCTCGGTCGACCGCATCGCCTACATCATGCAGGCTGAGGAGGAGAAGGAGAACGGCAAGGCGCTTCGCCCCGCCATGGACGGGGACATTCGCTTCGAGCATGTGAGCTTTGCCTACGAAAACAGCCCCGAGATCCTGCACGACATTGATTTTACCATGAAGGCGGGCAGTACGCTTGGCATCCTCGGCGGCACCGGCAGCGGCAAATCCACGCTGATGCTGCTGCTCGACAAGCTCTATGAGCTGCCAGAGGGCTGCGGCACGATCTCTGTCAGCGGTACGGACATCCGCGACATCGAGACGGCACACCTGCGGCAGAACATCGGCATGGTCTTGCAGGAGCCTTACCTCTTTTCCCGCAGCCTGCGGGAAAATATCGCGATCACAGACCCCGCCATGTCCATGGACGCCGTGCGCGAGGCCGCCCGCGCCGCCTGCCTCGACGAGACGATCGAGGGCTTTTCCAAGGGTTATGAGACCTTCGTGGGCGAGCGGGGCATGACGCTCTCCGGCGGGCAGAAGCAGCGCGCCGCGATCGCCCGGATGCTGACGCAGAACACGCCCATCATGATCTTTGACGACTCGCTCTCCGCCGTCGATACGGAGACGGACGCGAAGATCCGCGCCGCGCTCGAGCGCCGCTTCGGCTCTGCCAGCATCATCCTGATTTCCCACCGCATCACCACGCTCTCCAAGGCCGATCAGATTTTAGTCCTCGACAAGGGGCGCATCGTGGAGCGCGGAAGCCATGAGGAGCTGCGCCGCGGCGGGGGCATCTATCAGCAGATTTGTGAGATTCAAAGCTCCTCTGCGGAGGAGGTGACGGCATGAAGAACGAGACCAAAAAGCTGCCCTTCTTCGGCATCGGCAAGATTTTGCCCTATCTCAAAAACTACAAAAAGCCGCTCGCCGTGATGATCCTCGGCAGCGTGGTGGGCAGCGTCTATGACGTGGTGATCCCGGTCTTTCAGCGCTACGCCCTGAACCACTTCATCGCGCTCGGCACGCTGGAGGGCTTGCCGCTCTACATCGCGCTCTACCTCGCCGCCATTTTGCTGGCCGCGCTCGTCAACTACGCCGCGGCACTCATGGGCACCCGCATCGAGGTGGGCGTGGACAAGGATCTCAGAAACGACGCCTTCTCCCATCTGCAGACCCTGTCGTTTTCCTACTTCAACCAGAACAGCGTGGGCTATATCCACTCCCGCGTCATGTCGGACACCGGGCGCATCGGCCAGCTCGTGAGCTGGACGGTGCTTGACAGCATTTGGCAGCTTGGCTATGTGGTCGGCGCGGTGGTGGTCATGTTCGCCATCAACGCAAGGCTTGCCGCGCTCGTCGTGGCGGTGCTGCCGCTTGCGGTGCTGTTTTACGCGATCTTTCAGGGCAAGCTCACCCGCGTCAACCGTGAGATCCGCGAGCTCAACTCCCAGATCACCGGGGACTTCAACGAGGGCATCACCGGCGCGCGCACGGTCAAGACGCTGGTCATTGAGGACAGCATGGAGCGCGCCTTCGTGGACGATACCGCGAAGATGCGCCGCAAGGCGGTGCAGGGGGCGCGGCTGCGCGGCCTCTTCGCCGTGACGATGCACTTTGCCTCGTCACTGGCGCTCGCGGTGGTGCTGTGGAAGGGCGGCTACATCGCCAAGACCCAGATCGGCACCTTCTCCCTCTTCATGTCCTACGCCCAGGGCATGATGGAGCCTGTGCGCTGGATCGTGGACGCGATCAGCGACCTCATCACCACCCAGGTCAACATCGAGCGCCTGACACGCTTGCTGGAGACCGAACCGGACGTGAAGGACTCGCCGGAGGTCATCGCCCGCTACGGCGACAGCTTTGCGCCCAAGCGCGAAAACTGGGAGGAGCTGCGCGGCGACATCGAGTTTGAGGATGTGAGCTTCCGCTACCCCGACGGGGACGAGACGATTCTGGAGCACTTTAACCTCAAGATCCCCTTCGGCACCAACGTCGCCATCGTGGGGGAAACCGGCGCGGGCAAATCGACGCTGGCAAACCTGATCTGCCGCTTCTATGAGCCGACGGCGGGGCGCGTGCTGATCGACGGGCGGGATGCGCGTGAGCGCTCCCAGCTCTGGCTGCATGACGCGATCGGCTATGTGCTGCAGACGCCGCATCTCTTCTCCGGCTCCGTGCGGGACAATCTGCTTTACGGCAACCCCGACGCCTCGGATGAGGACATTCACGCCGCCCTGAAGCTCGTGAGCGCCGAGAACGTGATCGAGAAGCTGGAAAAGGGGCTGGACACCGACGTGGGCGAGGGGGGCGACCTGCTCTCCACCGGCGAAAAGCAGCTTCTGAGCTTTGCCCGCGCGATCCTGGCTGAGCCGAAGATCCTCGTCCTGGACGAGGCTACCGCCTCGGTGGACACGATCACCGAGCAGAAGATCCAGTCCGCCATCGACACCATCATCCGCGGGCGTACCTCCATCGTGATCGCCCACCGCCTCTCTACCGTGAAGAACGCGGACGTGATCCTGGTCGTGAAGGACGGCAAGATCATCGAGCAGGGCAGACATGAGGAACTGATGCAGGCGAAAGGTCACTACTACCGCCTCTATACCCGCCAGTACGAGGACGAGGCCACCAGCGCCGTCCTCGGCGTCTTAAAGCGCGGTACGAGACCGGTGAGTGAAGTTAAATAAATCTTAATGAAATACCCTCTTGGTTCTTAAAGCCCAGGAGGGTATACTCATATCAGAAGGGAGAGGACGGCATGGCAAGGATTCTCATTTGTGATGACGAGCGGGACATTGTTGCGGCGCTGAAAATTTATCTCGAGGCCGAGGGCTATGAGACGCTCTGCAGCTATAACGGGCAGGAGGCGCTGGATGATCTGCACCGGAACGATGTTCAGCTTGTGCTGATGGACATCATGATGCCCGTGCTCGACGGCATCAGCGCGATGGCAAAGCTGCGGGAGGAATCGAACGTCCCGGTCATCCTGCTGACCGCCAAGGGCGAGGACACGGACAAGGTGCTGGGGCTCAACGTCGGCGCGGACGATTACATCACCAAGCCCTTTAACCCCGTGGAGCTGCTGGCGCGGGTGCGCTCCCAATTGCGGCGCTATCTGCAATTGGGCGGCGGCGTGACGCAGGAGAGCCTGCTGCGCCTCGGCGGCGTGGCGCTGGACGATAAGACCAAGACTGTCACGCTCGACGGGGAGCCGGTGTCCCTCACGCCGCGGGAGTTTGAGATTCTGAAGCTTCTCATGCAAAGCCCCGGCGAGGTCTTTGCGCCGAAGACGATCTACCGCCGCGTCTGGAACGAGGAGCCCTACGGCGCGGAGAGCACCGTCGCGGTGCACATCCGCCACCTGCGCGAGAAGCTGGAGATCAACCCCGCCGAACCGCGTTACATCAAGGCCGTCTGGGGACAAGGGTATAAAATTGAGGCTTAATCCGCCGACAAGGAAGGTGTTTTTATGAGACAGAGCATTTTCGCCAAAGCGATCGCCGTTGTGCTGCTCAGCGCGGCGGTGCTGGTGTTCACCGGCGCGGCCTTCGCAAGCTACGCGCTCTATGACAGCGGGGCGTATACGCTCGGCTATGATGCCGCCATGCGCGACGCGGTGGCGGGCACCGCCTATCAAATGACAAATGAGGCGGCGATACACTACCGCAGCGGAAGCTATGAAGGCAGCGCCGTCCCGGTGAACTTCCGCTGCGTGATCGAGGATCAGGCAGGCAAGACCCTCTATTCCGACTACGAGGGCGAGGAGACGCTCTGGGATCGCGTGATCGAGGTCGAACCCGCGCACGGAACCTGGACCTACCAGACGGAGGAACTCGAGGTCACGCCGACCCCGGCGCTGACAGGCGTCCCTCAGCCGACGGCGACACCTTATGTCACCCCGACGCCGGCAGACACACCTCAGCCGACGGCGGCGCATTCCCGCACCCCGCCGACCGCGACCTGGGTTTACGAGCTGGAGGATTTCGAGACGGGCGAGCGCTACACCTTCGAGACGGAGGCGGAGCGCAGCGCCTGGCTCAAGGAACACAGCCTGCGGGTGCACGGCTACGTCCTGCGCGATCTGCAGCCCGGGGACGAGATCTGGAGCCTGCTGTACCTGTTCCAAGCGCTGTACGGCTATCGAAACCTGCTGCCCTGGCTCGCGGCGGGGAGCTTTGTGCTGGGGCTGCTGCTCTTCGCCTTCCTGATCGCCGCCGCGGGGCACCGTAAAGGCGAGGACGCGGTGCGCGAGAGCTTTGCGGACAAGATCCCGCTTGACCTCTTCACGCTGCTGATCTTCACCGGGCAGGGCATTGCGTGTATACCGCTGGCAGACTGGGGACTTACGCGCAACGCCATCGGCTTCATCGTGCTGGGTGTGAGCGAGGTGCTGGTCGGGCTGCAGTTTCTGCTCTGGTGCATGAGTCTCAAGGTGCGCGTCAAGTGCGGCACGGTGTGGAAGAATAACCTTGTCTGCAAGCTCTGGGGCTGGGGCGTGAGGATTCTGAAAAAACTGTGGGCGCTGCTGATGCAGGCGCTCAAGGCGCTGCCGTTTCTGTGGCGCTGGTGCGCGATCCTGGGGGCGCTGCTGCTCTTCGAGTTCATTTGCTTTGCCGGGGACGGAGAGGGCTTCGTCTTCGTCGTACACCTCGTCGTCCTCTGCCCGGCGGTGCTGTACCTCGTCTGGCAGACGCGCAAGCTCCGCCTTGCGGCGAAGGAGATCGCGCGGGGCAATCTCAACGCCCGCGTGGACACGAAGGGCATGTTCCTCGAACTCAGGGAACACGCGGAGGACTTGAACGCCATCCGCGACGGCGTGAGCGCCGCAGTGGAGGAGCGCATGAAGTCTGAGCGCTTCCGCACAGAGCTGATTACCAACGTCTCCCACGACATCAAAACGCCGCTGACCTCCATCGTGAGCTATGTGGACCTGCTCGAGAAGGAGGAGCTTTCAAACGAGACCGCGAAGGGCTATGTGGAGGTCTTGTCCCGGCAGGCTTCCCGGCTCAAGAAGCTCATTGAGGATTTGATGGATGCCTCCAAGGCCTCCACCGGCGCGCTCCCGGTCAAGCTTGAGCGGCTGGAGCTTGCGGTGCTGACGGATCAGGCGGCGGGCGAGTACCGCGAGCGCCTGGAGCAGGCGGGGCTGGAGCTGATCGTCACGAAACCGGACGCGCCCGTGTTCGTCATGGCCGACGGGCGGCAGGTCTGGCGTATCTTCGATAATCTGCTGGGCAACATCGTCAAATACGCCCAGCCGGGGACGCGGGTCTATCTCGACCTTGCCGCGCAGGGCGGCAAAGCGAGTGTTACCTTCCGCAACATCTCCCGCAGCCGCCTGAACGTCAGCGGCGCGGAGCTGACCGAGCGCTTTGTACGCGGCGACGCCTCCCGCAGCAGCGAGGGCAGTGGACTCGGTCTCTCCATCGCGATGAGCCTTGCCCAGCTCCAAAAAGGCGAACTGAGCGTCACGGTGGACGGCGATCTCTTCAAGGCGACACTCACGCTGCCGGAGGCGTGAAAAGTGGCGTAGGGGCGACCCTTGCGGTCGCCCGCGCGGTATGCTTTCCTGTTCAAAAAACCCCGGGCGGATTCGCACGATCTGCGAATCTGTCCGGGGTGTCTTCTGATAATGAATCTCCTCAAAACGCAAAACTCACGACTCAAAACTCTCGTTGAGCTCCTGCAAAAACAGGGCGGCTTCGCCGTCGGAGGGCATCTGGAAGCCGACGCGCGGGGAGACGCTGAAGGGCTCGACCGCGGGGCCGTCCATGAGGCAGCTGCGCTTGAACTGCTGGGAGAAGAGGCGCTTGCACCAGCTCGTAAGCCAGCGCTTGAGCTCCTCGTCCGTAAACTCGTTTGCGTAGGCGAGCTTGGCCAGGCGCAGGGTCTTGGAGGGTGTAAAGCCGTCGATGAGGATGCAGTGGGTGAAGAAGTCCTGCAGGCTGTAGGAGCCGACGGCCTCCTCGCTCTTCTGCTCGATCTGATCGTCATGGATCGGCAGCAGCTCCGGCGTGACCGGGCAATCCAGCACGTCAAAGAGCGCGGCCTTGAGCACGCGATCCTCGGTGTTCTCCGCAATATAGCGCACGTTTGCGCGCACCTGCGTCTTGGTGAGGCCGAGGTTTACATCGTACATGCTCGTGTGGTCGCCGTTGTAGGTGCACCAGCCGTCAATGTACTCGCTCAAGTCCTCGGTGCCGACATCGAGACCGTTTACCTTGTTGGCAATGTCCATCAGCACCTGCGTGCGCTCGCGCGCCTGGGCGTTTTCAAAAGCGATGGAATAGTCGTCATGGGCGTGCCCAATGTCGTCAAAGTGCTGGTAAACGCTCTTGCCGATGTCGATGACGCGCACCTCACAGCCCAATTGCTCCGCCACGATGATGGCGTTGGACTTGGTGCGGCTCGAGGTGCCGAAGCAGGGCAGCGTGCAGGCCACGACGTTTGTTGCGGGCAGCCCCATCTTCTCGATGGCCTTCGCGCAGACGATCACGCAGAGCGTGGAGTCCACCCCGCCGGAAATGCCCACGACGCAGTGGTCAAGATGGGCGTATTCCATGCGCTTGATGAGGCCTGCCACCTGAATATCCAGCATCCGCTCGCAGTAGGCGGGCAGCGCCGCCGCCGTCTCGGGCAGGTGGGGATGCATGAAGAATTTGCGCGTGAGCTTCGTCTCCGTCTGCTCCTCGCCCCAGAGGTATTCGGCGCAGTCGCTTTCAAACTCGAAATCAGAGCAGCCGCGGCGCAGGTTCAGAAGATACTCCGCGTCGATCTCGCTCACGGCGAAGCTGTTTGCGCACTCTTCTTCTGCCAGAAGCTTGCCGTTTTCCGCCACGAGGCAGAGCCCGGAATAGACATAGTCGGTGCTGCTCTCGCCCTTGCCGGGGGCGGCCAGCAGCACGGCGGCCTTCCCGTGCTTCGACTCATAGCGCGCCTGCAGCTCGGCGTCGGCGCGGGAAGTGACGGTCTCCGGGAAGGAGGCCATCTGCACCACGAGCGTCGCGCCGCTGCGCACGGCTCTGAGCGCGGGGCTTTCCAGCGCGTCCCGATCGGCGCCCAGCTCCACCGCGACCTTCAGCTCAGGCAGCGCCTCGCAGACAAAGAGCGCGTCGCAGCTCTCCACGGCGGTCTCACGATCGCCGATCTTCACAAAGCGCGTCTCCATCGCGGGGGCGGAGAAGGGACTTTGCTCCACGTTCTCGCGGGGGATCAGCGCTAAAATCTCGCCCTGATACACAGCGGCGGCGGCGCTGTACACGCGCGTTCCCACACCAAGCGGCAGACCCACAAAGCAGAGCATGTCCATGCCCTCGCTTGCCTTCGCCACACGCGCGAGGGCTTTTTTTGCGCCGTCGAGCAGCACGCGGTGATGATACAGGTCGTAGCAGCTCACGCCGGTCAGCGTCAGCTCCGGGAAGGTCAGCACCTTCACGCCCTCATCAGCGGCCTTGCGCATGCATTCAATGACGCGCTCGGCGTTATATTCCGCGTCAGCCACCCGGATCACCGGAGCGGCTGCCGCGACTTTTACAAAACCGTTTTTCATATCCCATTACGCCTTCACGCGCTCGGCGATGTAGGCCTTGACCTCCGTGATGGGGATGCGAACCTGCTGCATGCTGTCGCGCTCGCGCACGGTGACGCAGCCGTCGGTCTCGGAATCAAAGTCGTAGGTGACGCAGAAGGGCGTGCCGATCTCGTCGGCGCGGCGGTAGCGCTTACCGATGGAGCCGGTCTCGTCGTATTCGACCATGAACTCCTTGGCAAGCTCGTCCCGGATCGCCATGGCGCCCTCGCCGAGCTTCTTGGACAGCGGCAGCACGGCGGCCTTGATGGGGGCGATGGCGGGGGAGAGGTGCAGCACGACGCGCACGTCGTTCTTCGCTTCGTCCACGACCTCCTCGTCGTAAGCCTCGCACAGCAGCGCCAGCACCGTGCGGTCAAGCCCGTAGGTGGACTCGATGATGTAGGGCACAAAGCGCTCGGCGGTGAAGGGGTCGATGTACTCGAGCTTCTGACCGCTGTACTCCTGGTGGCGGCTCAGGTCGAAGTCGGTGCGGTTGTGGGTGCCGTTGATCTCGCCCCAGCCGAAGGGGAAGAGGAACTCGATGTCGCAGGCGGCCTTGGCGTAGTGCGCGAGCTTCTCATGGTCGTGATAGCGCAGATGCTCCTCGGGGATGCCGAGAGACATGAAGAACTCCTTGCCGAACTGCTTGAAGTAGTCGTACAGCTCGGAATCGGTGCCGGGCTTGCAGAAGGTCTGGAACTCCATCTGCTCAAACTCGATGGTGCGGAAGGTGAAGTTGCCCGGGGTGATCTCGTTGCGGAAGGCCTTGCCGATCTGGCCGATGGAGAAGGGCAGCTTCGTGCGCATGGCTCTCAGGACGTTCGGGTAGTTCACATATTCGCCCTGGGCGTTCTCGGGGCGGAGGTAAATGACGGACTTCGCGTCGTTCGTGACGCCGCGGAAGGTCTGGAACATGAGGTTAAACTCACGGATATCGGTGAAGTTGTGCTTGCCGCAGTTGGGGCAGGGGATGTGGTGCGCCTTGATATAGTCAAACATCTGCTCCTTGGTCATGCCGTCGGCGTGGGCGTCGGGGTCAAAGTCGTCGATCAGGTTGTCGGCGCGGAAGCGCATCTTGCACTCCTTGCAGTCGAGCAGGGGATCGGCAAAGCTCGCCACATGGCCGCTGGCCTCCCACACGCGGGGGTTCATCAGAATGTCAGCGTCCACCTCGAAGCTGTTGCGGCGCTCCTGAATGAACTTCTTGCGCCATGCGTCCTTGACGTTGTTCTTGAGCCGGGTGCCGAGCGGGCCGTAGTCCCAGGTGTTGGCGAGGCCGCCGTAGATTTCAGACCCGGCGAAGATGAAGCCGCGGTTCTTGCACAGGGCGATGATTTTGTCCATGGTTTTTTCGGTGTTATTCATATTTCTGTTCCTTTCCCGCGGCTGGCTGCCGCGGAGATAAATTTCGGGGAATACCCCGATTCACAACGATATAATATACCATACTCTGTCAGTATCTGCAAGAAATGACAAGAATATATCATTGTCGTTTCACAAAAAATGCCTTGGGCGGATTCGCATGGAGCTGCGAATCCGCCCAAGGGTTTTTAGTCGTTCAGACTCAGCATGTAATTGCCGTTGTCGCTCAGCACCGTGCTGGGGAGCTGGCCGTTCCACTGCTTGATCCAGTAGTAGTCGATGAGCTCTTCGGTCAGGGACTCGGAGATGCGCTTGTTCATCTCGGCCTCTTTTTCACCGGCGTAAAGGGCGGCTTCGGCCTGCACCTTGACGACCTCAAGCTCGGCGTTGGCGGCGATGACGGCCTTTTCCGCTTCGGCGTTGGCGGCGATGACGGCACGCTTTGCGGTGGCTTCCTCCTCCATGGTTTTCTGCGCCTGCTCGGTCTCGGCGGTGAGCTTGTTCTGCGCGGCAACCTGCTTGGCCTCGACCGCGGTGGTGAAGGCGTCGGTAAAGTCGATGTCCTCGATTGCGATGGAGACGATGGTGATGCCGTAGCGGCGCATATCCTCCGCGGTGCTGTCCGCGATCATGTCGGAGAGATCGTTGCGCTTTGCGATCAGGTTCTCCGCCGAGTAGCGGGAGAAAACCGCCTTGGTGTTTTCCAGAATGCGGGGGTACATGACGTTCTCGTAGTAGTGGATGCCCACGGTGCGGTAGAGCTCCTGGGCGGTCTCCTGGTCGATGCAGTAGTTGACCGAGAGCTGCAGATCGACCTGCTGAATGTCACTGGAGAAGGCCTCGGTGCTGATCTGTACCTTCTGGGTGCGGTTGTCCATCTTCACGACCTCCTGCCAGGGCAGGATCAGATGCGCGCCGGCGCTGATCGTGCGATCCTCCACGCGCCCGAAGGTGGTGAGGATGCCGGTGTAGCCGGTGGGCACCACCGTGACGCAGCTTAAAAGCACCGCAACCAGCAGCACCGGCAGCGCCAAAAGCTGCGCCGGGCGAGCGCGCCAGACGCGGCGGATCACGGCCTTGCCGTTTTCATCCACAATGGACTTTCCCTGAAAGCCCAAAAGCACATACAGTGCGCCGGAAACGATCAAACCCGATACCAAAGCAAACATTCTCAATTCCTCCTTATTTTGCTTTATGCTCATAGGACGAAGAAGCGCGAAAAAGGTTCCCCGTTTTAGTAGGGACGAGCATGGTGTCGTCCCCGCGGTACAAGCTTGTTCCTCGCAGAAAGCTTTGAGCGAAGCCGTGTTTGCCTACAGCTTCGCCCGAATTAGATTGTAACGCACAGAGCGGGCGAGCAATGCTCGTCCCTACGTCACTTTAATACGCGACGCCCCAGAAGAGCATCTTGTCCGCAGGTCTGCCGCAGCAGGCGCACACGTCGCTGAGCTTCTCCTGCTCGAAGGGGATGCAGCGGGAGGACATGCCCGCCTCGTCCTTCATCTTCTGCTCGCAGGCCACATCGCCGCACCACATGGTCTTGATGAAGCCGCCCTTCTCCTCCTGAAGCTTTTTGGCCTCCTCCACGGAGAAGGCAGGCCAGCAGTGCTCGTCCAGATTGCGTCTGGCCTTCTCGTAAAGCCCCTGCTGCACGAGCGCAAGCTGCTCCTGCGCGGCGTCCTCCAGCTTGTCGAGGGCGATCACGGTCTTCACGCCGTCGTTGCGGCGCACGAGGACGCACTGGCTGTTCTCAATGTCGCGGGGGCCGATCTCCACACGCAGGGGGACGCCCTTCATCTCATACTGCGCGCACTTCCAGCCCATGGAGTTGTCGGAATCGTCCATCTGTACGCGAAGCCCCGCGGCGGCGAGGCGCTCCTTGAGCGCGGCGGCGGCTTCGAGCACGCCGGGCTTATGCTGGGCGACGGGCAGGATGATGACCTGGATCGGGGCGATCTGCGGCGGCAGCACCAGACCGTTGTTGTCGCCGTGCGCCATGATGACCGCGCCGATCATGCGCGTCGTGGAACCCCAGGAGGTCTGGAACGGGTACTGCAGCTTGTTGTCGCGCCCGGTGAAGGTCACGTCGTAGGCGCGGGAGAACTTGTCGCCAAAGTAGTGGCTGGTCGCGCCCTGCAGCGCCTTGTGATCCTTCATCATGCACTCAACAGTGTAGGTGGCCTCGGCCCCGGCAAACTTCTCTTTATCGGTCTTGCGGCCCTTCACCACGGGGATGGCCAGCACCTTTTCATAGAAGTCGGCGTAGCAGTTGAGCTGCTGCTCGGTCTCCGCCATGGCCTCCTCGGCGGTCTCGTGGATGGTGTGACCCTCCTGCCACCAGAACTCGCGGGAGCGGAGGAAGGGGCGGGTGGTCTTCTCCCAGCGGATCACGGAGCACCACTGGTTGTAGAGCATGGGCAGCTCACGGTAGGAGTGCAGCACGCGCGACCAGTGATCGCAGAACATGGTCTCGGAGGTCGGGCGGAAGGCCAGGCGCTCCTCCAGCTCCTCACTGCCGCCCTGGGTGACCCAGGCGCACTCGGGCGCAAAGCCATTGACCAGCTCGCCCTCTTTTTTCAGCAGGCTCTCCGGGATCAGCACCGGCATCGCCACGTTCTGGTGCCCGGTTTTCTTGAATTCTGCGTCCATGATCCGCTGCATATTCTCCCAAATGGCATAGCCGTAGGGACGCAGGATCGTAAAGCCCTTTACGGAAGCGTACTCCACCAGCTCCGCCTTGCGGCAGATATCGGTATACCACTGGGCAAAGTCCACCTCCATATCGGTGATCTGCTCCACCTTTTTATCTTTTGCCATAATCATATCCTCTCTTTCGCCGAATTTTTCAGTATCCCTTATTTTATAGTGTGTCCATGGTCTTGTCAATACAGATAAAAATGACAAATTGTAACAAAATCGTGAAAAACCCTTGACGAACGCTGTCAAAATGGCTATAATAGCAGTGCACAATGAAATTGTGCGTTCGCAGCTATGCCGTTTTTCACAGATATGGAGGTGAACGACATCAACAAACAACAGTTTCTTGCGGAGCTTGGCAAGCTGCTGACCTTCATGTATGAGGAGGATCGGCAGACGGCGCTGAGCATGTACGGCAGGATGTTTGATGATACGCAGGATGAGCAGAAGCTGATCCGCTTCCTGGGCTCGCCCACGCGTCAGGCGGTGATGATCGCCCGCGCGTATAACGCCCGTTCGCGCAGACTGCAGGTGGAAGCCCGGTCCCGGGAAGGGGAGGGCGCCGTCCTGCGTGAGGAGACGCCGGAATTCGTCCTGACCATTGAGGCGCTGTATCGGCAGATCGTGCCCGAGCAGCCGGGCTTCTCTGAGCAGAATGAGCAGAGGGCGGAAGCGCTTTTTGATGAGACTGCTGCCGCGAGTGATGAGACGGAGGACAGGGTCGGCGCATTTCTGCAGGATTTCAGCCTTCCGCCGGAAAACCCGGGTGACGTGAAGCCCGAGGAGTATGAGGACTACGATGCGGAGGACGACTACGCGGATGAGGAGCCGGCGGAACGCGCGAACATCCCCCTGCTGATCCTCTATATTCTGCTGGGCGTGCCTGTCACGCTGCTGGGCGTCGTGCTGCTGCTGATCCCGACGCTGCTGTTTCTGGCTCTGGCTGCCGTGACCGTGACGGCGGGCGCTGCCGTGCTGGTGGCGGCCTTCGGCGGCTTCAAAATCCTGGCGGATTTCCTGCTGCTGTTCGGCACGGCGCTGATGCTGCTGGCGCTGGGGCTTTTGTTCCTGTGGATTTTCATCTGGTTTATCGGCGGCGCCATCGCGGGGCTTGTGTCCGGTGTGATCCGGCTGGGGCGCCGCTGGTGCTATAAGGAGGTTGCGGCATGAAAAAGGCGGGCAGAGCGATTGGCATCGTCGTGTTGGTGGCCTTGCTGCTGAGCGCGGTGTGCGTCGGCGTCGGGTTTATGACCGGGGCGGACGTGATGCGCGTCTATACTACGCTGGATCAGCGTTATCAACTCAGCGCCTATCAGGAGGCCTACACCCAGTATGCGGGCGAGGTTATTGACGCTGTTACGGAGGCATGGCAGGGAAACGCGGCATAAGCCGGGAAGCCATGGAGAGAGATATGGAGCAAAAATATGACAGTCTGAAGCTGGAAAACCAGCTCTGCTTTCCGCTTTACGCCTGCTCGCGTGAGGTCATCAAGCAGTATAAGCCCTTTCTGGACGAGCTGGATTTGACCTATACCCAGTACATCGCCATGATGGTGCTGTGGGAGCATAAGTCCGTCACCGTCAAGGAGCTGGGGCAGTATCTGTTCCTCGACTCGGGGACGCTCACACCCCTGCTCAAGAAGATGGAGGCCAAGGGACTCATCAGCCGCAAGCGGGATCAGGAGGACGAACGCAGCCTGATCGTGAGCCTCACGGCGGAGGGCGAGTCTCTTCGGGAGCGGGCGCTGGAGGTGCCGAAGAAAATGGCCCAGTGCGTGCGCCTGAACCCGGAAGAGGCCATGGAGCTGTATAAGCTGCTGTACAAGCTGCTGGGATAATTAGTGGTCAGTGGTCAGTGACCAGTTTTGCAGCCGCACCGCTTCCGCGCGGTACAATCGCATAGCTATCATCGCCCCGGGCGAGGTCGTACGGCTTCGCCCGGGGCGATTTGCGTGTTGCGTCGCTATGGTGCCTGGCGGTCGATGGCGCCAGCCTTGCGGATGGAATTTCCTTGTGTACGAAAACATAGTGCTAAGCATTATAATACAGGCTTTTCTTAGGTGCTTCGTGCCTCCGGCGGCCCTATTTCTTTGGACGCCCAAAGAAATAGGGGAAAGAAATGCGCAAGGGGAGGAATCCCCTTGACCCCTCGTGCAAAAGGGGAACC